>JBGTLM010000061.1:0-21753 GCA_041744135.1 Pyrinomonadaceae bacterium | reverse complement strand
GTAGGCGCTTAACAGCTCCCGCACTTCCAGCTCCACCAACTCCAGCAACTCCTCATCGTCCACCGCGTCCGCCTTGTTCATGAACACCACCATCGCCGGCACTCCTACCTGCCGCGCCAATAATATGTGCTCCCGCGTCTGCGGCATCGGACCATCGGTGGCGGCTACCACCAATATTGCCCCGTCCATCTGCGCCGCCCCGGTGATCATGTTCTTTACATAATCCGCGTGCCCAGGACAGTCCACGTGCGCATAGTGCCGCTTCTTCGTCTCATACTCCACGTGCGCCGTCGCGATCGTGATCCCTCGCGCTTTCTCTTCCGGCGCCTTGTCGATCTGGTCAAACGCCACAAACTGCACCTTCGGATTGCTCTTCCCAAGCACCTTCGTAATCGCTGCCGTCAACGTCGTCTTCCCGTGATCCACGTGCCCGATCGTCCCGATGTTCACGTGCGGCTTTGAACGGTCAAATTTTTCCTTGGACATTCTCTCGCTCCTTTTTATAAGCGAACCAACAGCGGGCAACGCCCGCCTGTTAATAGCTTCGGCTGTTTATTTGCTCGCCACTCCCTGAACCTTTGCGATTACCTCTTCAGCAACGCTCTTGGGCGCTTGTTCGTAGCGCTCAAAATGCATCGTGGATGTCGCGCGTCCCTGAGTGGCTGAACGCAGATCGGTCGTATAACCAAACATCTCTGAAAGGGGGACGAAAGAAGTTAGCACCTGCGCACCACCCGGTCGCGGCTCCATTTTTTCGATCTGTCCCCGCCGGCGCTTCAAGTCCCCGGTAACAGCGCCCATATAGTCGTCCGGCGTGACGACCTCTATGCGCATGATCGGTTCTAGCAACACCGGCTTCGCCTTTCGCAGGGCGTCCTGGAATGCCAGCGAGCCAGCAATGTGGAAGGAGCGCTCATCAGAGTCAACCTCGTGGTATTTACCAAAAACCAGTCTCACCCTGATGTCCACCAACTCATAGCCCGCTAGGAAACCACGCTCCATGGCGTCCTTAATTCCCTGTTCTACAGGCTTGATAAACTCCTTGGGGATTGCCCCGCCGGTAATCTTGTTCTCGAAGACAAAGCCTTCGCCCGGAGCGGGCTCGATCTCAATCTCTACATGGCCAAACTGACCACGACCGCCGGTCTGCTTCTTGTAGATTTCTTTGCCCGGGGCCGGCTGAGTAATTGTCTCTCGGTAGGCTACCTGTGGCTTGCCAACATTTGCTTCCACGCCAAACTCGCGCTTCATACGATCGACAATGATTTCTAAATGAAGTTCGCCCATACCGGCGATGATCGTCTGGCCAGTTTCCGGATCGGTTGAAACATTGAAAGAAGGATCTTCCTGGGCCAGCCGATTCAATGCCAGCCCAAGTTTGTCTTGGTCCTGACGGGTTTTGGGCTCAACGGCCACGCGAATCACCGGGGCTGGAAATTCCATTCTCTCCAGAATGATCGGCTTATTCTCATCACAAACCGTGTCGCCCGTGGTCACCTGTTTCATACCGCCAATGGCAATTATCTCGCCCGCGCTCGCATCTTCGATATCTTCGCGCTTATTCGCGTGCATGCGCATCAGGCGACCGACGCGTTCTCTGGTGTCTTTGATTGGATTGTAGGCAAAAGAACCCGCCCTGGTCGTGCCGCTGTAAATGCGAACGAAAGATAACTGGCCCAGATGCTTGTCGGCCATGATCTTGAAAACAAGGCCTGAAAACGGTGCGCTGGCATCGGGCGGACGAACTTCAATCTCCCCAGTCTTGGGATTTATTCCCTCAACGGGTGGGATATCCAGCGGCGACGGCAGATAGTCAACCACGGCATCCAGTAAAGTTTGCACACCCTTATTTTTGAACGCTGAACCCGTTACCACGGGAACCAGCTTCAGCTCGAGAGTTCCCTTACGCAGTGCCTTCCGAATTTCTTCCTCAGAGATGTTCTCACCCTCGATATACTTATGCATCAGGCCGTCATCAACGGACGAAACCACCTCAACCAGCCTTTCCCGCGCAGCCACAGCTGCCTCTTTGAGATCTTCAGGAATCTCGGCAGTCTCATACTCCGCACCCTTACTCTCGTCGTTCCAAATCAAACCTTTCATGGTGACTAGATCGACGACGCCTTTAAGCTGATCTTCAAGGCCGATGGGAATTTGGACTGCGACGGGGTTTGCACCAAGGCGGGTGATAATCGATTCAAACGAGCGATCAAACGACGCGCCGGCCCGATCGAGCTTATTAATAAAGCAAATTCGCGGCACGCCGTACTTATCAGCTTGCCGCCAAACAGTTTCCGACTGCGGCTCGACGCCGGCAACGCCATCAAATACAGCTACCGCGCCGTCCAAAACTCGCAATGAACGTTCAACTTCCATGGTGAAGTCGACGTGACCGGGAGTGTCGATGATGTTGATGCGATGATCGACGCCGTTTCGCTCCCAGTAACAGGTTGTTGCGGCGCTGGTAATCGTAATACCGCGCTCCTGCTCCTGCTCCATCCAGTCCATCGTCGCCGTACCTTCGTGCACTTCGCCAATTTTGTGCGTAATGCCCGTGTAATAGAGGATGCGTTCGGTGGTGGTGGTCTTACCGGCATCAATGTGCGCCATGATGCCGATATTCCTGGTCAGATTTAGATCTTGCTTAGCCATAGGAACCGTAAATCGTAAATAGTGAATGGTGAATGGTGAATAGTAAGAACGTTTGCCGACTATTTACCATTTACCATTTACTATTCACCCCGCTTTTAGAACTTGTAATGGGCAAACGCCTTGTTGGCATCGGCCATACGATGCGTATCTTCCTTCTTCTTTACAGCGTTGCCACGATTGTTGGCTGCTTCGAGAATCTCTGCTGCGAGACGGTCGGTCATGGTTTTCTCGCCACGTCCGCGGGCGTAAGAGACAATCCAACGAATCGCCAGTGCCCCGCGACGCTCCTGGTGAACCTCAATAGGTACCTGATAAGTGGAACCGCCAACCCGGCGCGACTTGACCTCGACAGTCGGTTTCACATTATCAATCGCGCGCTTGAACACTTTGAGAGGCTCTTCACCCGTCTTATCACCGACCTGACGCATGGCATCATAAAAAATGCCTTCGGCCACTGACTTCTTCCCACCCCACATGACACCGCTAATGAACTTCGTCACTAGCGGACTGTTGTAGATCGGATCCGGAAGTACTTCTCGTCTCTCAGCAACTCTTCTTCTTGGCATAATTTTTAGGTATCAGGCGTCGGTTACCTCTTTGTTCCGGCACTTCTTTGTTTCCGCTTTATCTTCCGGCACCCGGCATCTAGCACCCGGCACCCTTCCAAGCTATTTCGCTCCAGCTCCAGCCTTCGGTCGCTTGGCGCCGTATTTCGAACGACCCTGCTTACGATCCGATACTCCAACGGAATCAAGCGTTCCACGAATCACGTGATAACGAACGCCCGGCAGATCTTTCACGCGCCCGCCCCGTATCAAGACAATTGAGTGCTCCTGCAGATTGTGTCCCACGCCGGGAATGTAGGTGGTCACCTCAATTCCGTTCGTCAGGCGGACACGTGCGACTTTGCGCAGAGCCGAGTTGGGTTTCTTAGGAGTCTGCGTATAAACACGTGTGCATACGCCGCGCTTCTGGGGCGAACTCTGTAGCGCCGGGCTGGCAGTCTTGTACTTCACCCTCTGACGCCCTTTGCGAACAAGTTGATTTATCGTGGGCACTACTGTTTCCTCTTTTAGCCTGACGCACCCTGTTCGAGAGCGCAAAAGGGCACTGCCTGCCTCTTTCCGGAACCTGCGGTCCCACCTCGGGAATTCGCTTCGTCCGGCAGTCAGCGCAGGCGACTGCCCCGTTTACAAGGTTAGACGCAGGGATGTTCTGAGTTCGCTTTCAGGCGGGTGTGGATGATGGCTTCCCTTGAGCCGGAACTTTTCTGTGGCGTCGCATTTGGGACGAAAAGGGGGGTTACCCTTCAAGCGCGCACGCGCGGGAGCAACTGGCTCGTGAGGCCGTCGCGACGCATGCATTTTACGCCACAATACTTGTCAAACGACTGCCCAATATAACAGCCGGGCAACGCCTCCACACCGACAGAACCAACTGGACGTTGCACTGTTCACTTCAGACTGTAGTCCGAAACGGGAAACTATAAGGATCAAGGCTTTAACTGTCAAGCGGTGGACTGAGCGTAGTGGAGTTTGGAAAGTTAAAGCAATCGTTACCTCGGCAGGCCCGCTGCACTAAAACATCCATTTTAATAAGTACCAGATTCCTACGCCCAAACCACCCAGCATTAGAACCAGCAGGATTCCGGCAGCAAACATTGCTAGCTTGAACTTCTTGTACCGGTTTTTGTCCGGCGGGGCCAGTGAACTCTGGGGAAAGTACGGGGGCGGTGTGTATGTTGTCATTCTAACTTCTCCTCCACTTCAATGGCCGGCTACCCTCAAACCCTCATACTTAGCGGCTTTGGTGATGGATCGTTGCTATCCTGCTCCTGTTTCTTGACGTCCGCATCCTGCTTCTTCTTTAGCAGGTCTTCCTGATGTTTCTTTCCCGTGCGGATACGTTTCACGCCTTCTAACGCTTCAGCGAGCTCATCTTCGGCGCGATAGTTTTCCGGATCGAGTTCGAGCGAAAGAGTAAACGCCCTGCTTGCTTCGTCGTATTGCGCCAATCTCATCAGGGCCAGCCCCAGATCGTAATGAATGGCCGCATCATCCGGCTTTAGACGTGTGGCCTGGCGATATTCCCTGGCGGCCTCACTGTAGAGATGAAGCCCAGCATACGTTTGACCGAGATTGTAATGAGCTTCAGCATCATCGTTATTCCCTTTTATGCTTAGGTATTTTTTGTAAGCTTCGACTGCCTTCTTGTAAGCGGCCTCCGCCTCCTGCTCCTGACCAAGCGTGTCGTAGGTAAGACCCAGTCGGAAATGGGCCTCAGCCAGTTCGGGGTTCAACTCTAGTGCCTGCTGAAACGCTTCGGCTGCTTGGGTGTCTTCATCGTTCCGAAAGAACTCCCGGCCCTTTTCCATATAGATACGTGCTTCTAAGTTCTCACCCTCAATGGTCGTCTTCGACCGGGCCGCCGCTTCGGCTTCGGCCTGTCTAGTTCGCTTCCGTGAACAAGCACCTTGGCTAAAAACCGAGAAAATAACGACTACCAGTATGATATATCTCATGCCCCATCCTCGCAGAAGCGATAAGTGTTAGCGAGCACACTATCTACGCCAATTTGAGAGGTGAGTCAAACCTTGCTAAGAAACGGTTTTCGGAATAGATTAAGGAACCCTAATCCCTCGGACATCATCGGCGTAGGCCCCCAGACGGCCAAGTGGTTGTGGAAACGGACTGGGATTGTCCTTTTCCTTTCTCAACTGCTATTGCTAAAGAGAGAGAGATCGAAGGCTCGCCGCGTGGCCTTAGGAATGCGCAGAGTTACAAGGAGTCGAAATGTTCAGATCTAAGCTTTACTTTATCGGATTGTTCCTGCCACTTGTCTTGATGGGATTCAGCATGTCTGCCTCCGAAGCATTGGGTCAGAGAGCGAGAGAAACTTTCGTATATGCACCGCCAACCGTCAGCCTCGCAGCCGATCATTCGGTGCTCAACGCCTGCGAAGGCGACGCGAGTGCATCTCTCGTGCGTCTCAATGCCAGAGCAACATCTCAAAGCGGAAATCCAATCCGTTACAACTGGACAACCAGTGCAGGACGCATTGACGGGACCGGCGCTGCCGTTACCTGGGACCTCTCCGGGGTCAGACCGGGTTATTACAAGGCATTCCTGGCAATAGACTCAGGCAGTGGCGACGAGGCATGCGAGGCGTTCTCTTCTCTCGCTGTTTTGGTCAAATGCCCTCCACCTCCACCGCCGGCGTGCCCAAATGTTCATATTACCTGTCCCGATCGAGTTGAGCTCGACCAGCCGGTGACATTCACTTCATCACTCACTGGGGGCTCCGGCAATGTAACTCCAATGTTTAACTGGACCGTCTCAGCAGGCAGGATCATTGAAGGACAAGGCACCGGCTCGATCAAAGTTGATACTTCCGGTCTGGCTGGTCAAACGCTCAGCGCTACGCTGTCGATGGGTGGATACCCTCTGGACTGTTCAGCGAGTTGTTCAATTTCATTTCCCGTGCCGCTTAAATGTAAGAAGTTTGACGAATTTGGCGAGATAGCCAGAAACGACGAAAAGGCCCGTTTGGACAATTACGCTATCGAGCTGCAGAACGATCCTTCCCGTACCGCTTATGTGATTGTCTATCCCGGCCAAGGCAACCGATCGGGACAAGTACAAACTCAGAGAACTCGCATCGTAGATTATCTGGTGAATTCACGGGGCTTCAACGCCGGACGCATCATCACCATGGTGGGACCGCCGCGTGGTGAGATGATGGTAGAACTGTGGACGTGTCCACAGGGTGCGACGCCGCCCAAACCTGCACCATAATCAGAACATTAATACAAGGCACAGACTTGAGTCTGTGAATAGGACCGGCGACCATAAAACTCGCCGGTCTTTTTCAATGCCGCGCTCTCCGCGCCCCTCCATCAGACAAACGAGTTCAAGAAAATAGGTGAAGGAGCCCCGCGTGATACGGCGGCCGAGGGTCCCTGGAGGGCAATGGGTCCAGCACGGCTGTTCTCCTCTTAACCAACCTCAGGAGCGCTGATTTGCCGTTCAAGCCCTCGCTCCGCTTCCCGCCTGCCTTTCACCTTCTTCCTTGGCATCGGGAATGCCAGCCTCAGCCGCTGCATGCTCTATCTCAGCGTTAACTTCACCACCGATCAGCACAGCGGCGCCGGTGAAAAAGAGCCACAGCATCAGGATAATTACAGCGCCGAGTGAGCCATATGTCTTGCTGTAAGAATCGAAGTAGCCCAGGTAAAGGCGAAAGCCAAACGAAACGAGCAGCCAGAGAATTACTCCAAGAACGGCGCCGGGTGTAATCCAGATCCACTTCTGATCCCGCACATCAGGCGCGAAGTAGTAGATCAGCGCAAAGGCGAACAACATAGTGGCGAGTACTATGGGCCACTGCAGTATCTTCCAGGTCAACGTGAAGACCGACCCCAACGCATAGTTTGCTGCGAGGCCGTCAGCGATCTTGGCCCCTGAAAGGACTATTACCAAGGAGCTAAGGATCAAAACAGAGAGCGCTAGGGTTAAGCCAATAGCGGTTAGTCTTTGTTTCCACCAGGGGCGAGATTCCTTGACGTCGTAAGCCACGTTCAATGCTTCCGTAATAGCCCCCATTCCATTGGATGCCGCCCAGAGTGCCGCCAAAATACCGAAGGATATTTTGCTACCACTGCTGGCCGCGGCCACTTCCTGCATGGTCGACTCAATTAACTGGAAAGCCGCCGGTGGCATAACCTGCGACAAATAGCTGAACAGATTTTGGCGAATACCACTCTCCCTACCGATAACGAGGCCGATCACAGATGTCAGGAAAATAAGGAGAGGAAAGAGGGAAAGCAGAAAATAGTACGAGAGTTGGGCAGCACGGCCAAAGACGTCGTCCTGTTGTATCTCATTCCAGACAGGCTTGGCTAATTTTTTCGGATTTAACTCATTAAGATTCCAAAGCGATGCCATAGGCGCCACGAATCAAAGGGCCGCTGTTGGCGATGGAAACCTGCGACCGCAGCCGATTTCGGAGGATCCCATCTCACCGGGTTCAGTTCATTGTCTGGGCAGCGAGACGGATCGCCAACTCTTCGGCTCGAATGCGATCGTGAACCTGTTCCATTTGCAGAAACCGGCTCTCCACCGTTAAGCGCACATCCGCGAAGACGACGTGTGGAACTTCCGAGGCTCGCATCGAAGAATTTTTCTGGCTCTTTGGGATCAAACGAATTTCCTTGTCGCTCATCGACATAACTTCCCCTCCGTTTAGTTTCCAAGGTTCGAGTCTCTTCCGCGATCGGCAGCTTTAAAACAAGTCTGTCAAACTAGTCGGAGCAATGCTCATGCCATTTTACAATCCGAGGTTTTTGGTAAGCGTAGGCTCAGGGAATCTTCAACTCTAGACCATTATCATCCCGCAATCATCGGAGCAGCACGGCCACCTCTGAATATACAACCATCTGTGCACGGAAATGTGTCGGTTCGAGAGCTTGAAGAAGCTTGTTTGTGCGAATTTGAGTCGGGCCCGGATATATCAAGTGACCCTGGGACGAAGATTCTCTTGATGAAGAGATGAAGAACAACAGGTAACAGTGAGCAAGAGTTGGAACTTTAAGTTCATGTGAACTAGACAGCTGTATTGTTTCATAGCCGTCTGAATGTTCGGCAATCTAGGCTGGCCTTAAAGCGAAAAGGCACGACAGTTTTTGGGCCGTCGCGCCTTTTCTAATTTGTGGTTACTGTCCTCACCCCAGCAACCACTGAGACGGAAGCATTCAGCCGCCGTCTAATTGCAGCCGACTATATACAAAACCTGCCGAATTGGCAACCGTCGAAAACAATTGGAGTTCCAGGCTGGAATACGCAATATAGTTCGGTTCACCTGTCGAGGTTGTCGGTTCAAAGACAAATGAGCGCCCCAAAAGCCAAGACCGGAGGGGTGCGACCGCCGGTCTTTGCTTTGAGACTGAGAACCGTCTTAAATTTCCTTAGACTTCGACGTCGACGTCGCCGTCGGCGGCTGCCGCGCTCACCAAAGGTGCGCGTTGAGGCATGGCCATCTCGTGGCCGCCGACGATGTCAGGAAACTCATCAAGCTCGCGCTCGCGTGCCTGGTCGATAGACGCGTCGCGCTCAACGTCCACGTTGCGGTAATACTCCATACCAGTGCCGGCAGGAATTAGCCGTCCCATGATCACGTTTTCCTTCAAGCCGCGAAGGTAGTCAATGCGGCCCGAGATAGCAGCTTCGGTGAGTACGCGCGTGGTCTCCTGGAACGAGGCTGCGGAGATGAAGGAATCAGTAGAAAGCGACGCCTTGGTGATACCCAGCAGCAGCGGTTCGGCCTGTGCCACCTCGCCGTCTTCATTATTGACGCGCTCGTTTTCATCGGTGAAGCGGAAGCGATCCACCTGCTCTTCGAGCAGGAAGTCCGTATCGCCAACTTCCTTGATCTTCACCCAGCGCAGCATCTGTCGCACGATCACTTCGATGTGCTTGTCGTTAATGTTCACTCCCTGGAGGCGGTAGACTTCTTGAATCTCGTTAACGAGATACTCCTGCAGGCGTTGCATGCCGAGCACGCGCAAAATGTCGTGCGGGTTAAGCGGACCATCCATTAGCGCCTCTCCGGCGCGCACACGATCGCCCTCCTGCACGTTGATGTGCGTACCACGCGGGATATCGTACTCGCGCTCTTCCAGATCGTCGCCGGTAATGATCAGTTTGCGTTTGCCCTTGGCAATGGGACCAAGCTTGACGATGCCGTCGATTTCCGACATGACCGCGGTCTCCGCAGGTCGGCGCGCTTCGAAAAGCTCGACGACGCGCGGTAGGCCGCCGGTGATGTCTTTCGTCTTCGTAGTCTCGCGCGGAATCTTCGCAATGATGTCGCCCGGCTCCACTGTCTCGCCGTCGGTGACCATCAAATTCGCCCGCACTGGCATCTGGTAAGTCTTCAGGATCTTGTTGCTGGCGTTGCGAATCTCGAAACGCGGCTGCTTCTTCTCGTCAGGCGAGTCTTTAACTACGAGGCGCGACTGGCCTGTTACTTCGTCAACCTCTTCGTCGAACGTCACGCCTTCTTTCAGATCCTGGAACTTAACATGCCCAGCGACCTCGGTCAGGATCGCGAAGGTAAACGGATCCCAAGTCACCAGCAGCTGATCCTGAGTCACGCGAGCGCCGTCTTCGACCAGGATGTGAGCACCGTAAACAATTTGATAGCGCGCCGCCTCGCGACCGCGGTCATCCATGATGATCAATGAACCATTGCGGTTCATCGCAATACGCTCGCTCTTGCGGCTTTTGACCGTCTGCAGTTCAAGGTATTTGATCGTGCCGTCCTGGCGTGCTTCGTGCTTCGAAGATTCTTCCAATCGCGCCGTACCACCGATGTGGAACGTACGCATTGTCAACTGGGTGCCGGGTTCGCCAATTGACTGGGCAGCAATTACACCCACTGCCTCGCCAATCTCCACCGGACGTCCGGTGGCTAGGTTGCGCCCGTAACACTTGATGCAGCAACCGCGACGGGACTCGCACGTCAGGACCGAACGAATGCGCACGCGTTGCACGCCAGAGCGCTGAATCTCAGATGACAAGTCTTCGTCGATCTCCTCATTGGTTTCCACGATCACTCGGCCCTCGACCGGGTCGATGACATCTTCGAGTGCCGTGCGACCCACGATCCTATCCCGCAACGACTCAATTTCTTCACCGCCTTCGATGATGGCGCTCGCTGAGATACCGCGCAGCGTGCCGCAGTCTGGCTCGCTGATGATTACGTCTTGCGCGACGTCAACCAGACGACGCGTCAGGTAACCCGAGTCGGCAGTCTTGAGTGCAGTATCGGCAAGGCCTTTGCGGGCGCCGTGGGTGGAGATGAAGTACTGCAAAACATCAAGACCTTCGCGGAAGTTGGCGCGGATTGGGGTCTCAATGATTTCGCCCGAGGGCTTAGCCATCAAGCCGCGCATGCCGGCCAGCTGCCGAATCTGCTGGGCGCTGCCGCGCGCGCCTGAATCGCTCATCACGAGGATGGGATTCAGCTCGCCCGACGACTTCTCCCGTTCGTCCATCGCCTTGAACATCTCTTTAGCGACCTTGTCAGTCACCTCAGACCAGATAGCGATGATCTTGTTGTAGCGTTCGCCGTTGGTTATCACACCGTCTAAATATTGCTGCTCGACAGAGATAACTTCCTTCTCGGCCTTGTCGATCAGGCCCTTCTTGGCATCGGGAGTCACCAGGTCGTCGATGCCGATTGAGATGCCGGCTTTTGTGGCGTAAAGGAAGCCAAGCGTCTTGAGATCGTCAAGCATCTTAACCGTCATCTCGTGGCCCAGGCGAATGTGAGAATAGTTAACCAGCGACTGCAGACCCTTCTTCTTGAGTGTGCCATTGAAGTACGGCAACCCAGCGGGAATGGAATCGTTGAAAATAACGCGACCCACTGTGGTATTAACGACCCGACGCACATTCTCCTGCACGGCCGCGCGGAGAATATCCTGGGGATCGTGTTCTTGAGTGAGATCGATCAGATCGCCCTGGATGCGAAGTTTGATAGGCGTTTGCGTCGTCACCTCTTTAGCGTCCAGCGCCAGCAGCACTTCTTCCAATGAAGCGAAGACGCGGCCTTCGCCCTTGGCGCCTTGTTTGTCGCGGGTCAGATAGTAGATGCCAAGCACTATGTCCTGCGAGGGAACAGCGATTGGCTGACCGCTTGCGGGACTCAGAATATTGTTGCTGGAGAGCATCAACACGGCCGCTTCAATCTGCGCTTCTGGACTGAGCGGAATGTGCACAGCCATTTGATCGCCGTCGAAGTCAGCGTTAAAAGCTGTGCAAACGAGGGGATGAATCTTGATCGCTTTGCCTTCGACCAGCACGGGCTCGAAAGCTTGAATACCGAGGCGGTGAAGGGTAGGAGCACGGTTTAACAGCACCGGATGCTCACGAATAACTTCTTCCAGGATGTCCCAAACTACAGGTTCCTGGCGCTCAACCATCTCCCGTGCTTGTTTGATGGTGGCCGCATGACCCTGCTTCTCAAGCTGGTTGTAAATGAATGGTTTGAAAAGCTCGAGAGCCATCTTCTTGGGCAAGCCACACTGGTGCAGCTTGAGCTCAGGACCAACTACGATCACTGACCGACCTGAGTAGTCTACCCGCTTGCCTAGCAGATTCTGCCGGAAGCGTCCCTGTTTTCCCTTAAGTGTACCGCTGAGGGACTTTAATGGACGATTGTTTACACCGCGCAGCACCCTGCCACGGCGCCCATTATCAAAAAGCGCGTCGACGGCTTCCTGAAGCATGCGTTTTTCGTTGCGCACAATGACTTCCGGCGCGCGCAGCTCCATCAACTTCTTGAGACGGTTGTTGCGATTGATAACGCGGCGATAAAGGTCGTTGAGGTCCGAGGTGGCGAAGCGTCCGCCATCGAGCGGCACCAGGGGACGCAGCTCGGGTGGAATGACCGGGATGACATCGAGAATCATCCATTCGGGATGATTGCCGCTCTTCAAGAAAGAGGTGGCAACTTTCAGGCGTTTGGAGTATTTCAGTTTCTTCTGCTGCGACGTTTCTTCCTTCATTCGCTTGCGCAACTCGGTGGCCAGCTCTTCAATGTTGACCATCGACAGCAGCTCTTTTATCGCTTCCGCGCCCATCTTGGCTACAAATTGCGCTGGATGATCACGCACCAATTCCCGATAACGCTCGTCGGTAAGCAGCTCTCGCTCTCTAATGCCAGGCACGTCGCCGGAATCGATCACAATGTATGACTCGAAGTACAGCACCTTCTCGAGCTCGCGCAGCGGAATATCCAGCAGGTGTCCGATACGACTTGGCAGTCCCTTGAAAAACCACACGTGCGAACAGGGGCTGGCCAGATCGATGTGACCCAGCCGCTCACGTCGCACCTTCGCCTGAGTGACTTCAACGCCGCACTTGTCGCAGATCACGCCGCGATGCTTCATGCGTTTGTACTTGCCGCACAGACACTCCCAGTCGGCCACCGGACCGAAGATGCGAGCGCAAAAGAGTCCATCACGCTCAGGCTTGAAGGTCCGATAATTAATCGTTTCCGGTTTCGTCACCTCACCGTGCGACCACTGCCGGATCTTTTCCGGTGAAGCCAGAGAGATACGAATCGCCTCAAAGTCAGGAGCTAGTTGCTGCTTTTCTTGTTGGAATCTAAACACGTCATGATCTCCATTGCCAAAATCCAATTGCCGATTGCCAACTCCAAAGAATCGCGGGTCGAGGTCCGGATTTCCCAATTGGAAATCGGCAATCGACAATCGGCAATGCTGTTATCCTTCTACGCCAGTGGTCATCAGCGCCTCGCCGACACCCTCTTCGTCGCCCGCTCCGTTACCACTGACTTTCTTGTTGATTAGTTCAACGTCAAGGCAGAGCGACTGCAGCTCGCGCACCAGTACGTTGAAGGATTCCGGTAAACCCGGATCGAAGTCAGCTTCACCTTTCACAATGGCCTCATAAATCTTGGACCTGCCCGCGACGTCGTCAGACTTTGCTGTTAGCAATTCCTGAAGGATATGTGCCGCGCCGTAGGCCTCAAGCGCCCAGACTTCCATTTCTCCAAAACGCTGGCCACCGAACTGGGCTTTGCCACCTAGCGGCTGTTGCGTAATCAAGCTGTACGGGCCGATCGAGCGCGCGTGAATCTTGTCGTCGACCAGGTGCGACAGTTTCAGCATGTATATATACCCGACCGTAACTTTCTGCTCGAAGGGATCGCCGGATAGACCGTCATACAGAATCGCCTTGCCGGATTCACTGACGATCTCGGGAAGACCGAGCTCGGTAGCTCGGGCGCCGGCAAGTCGTAACTTGTCCTTGATCTCAGATTCAGTTGCTCCATCGAAGACGGGGGTTGCAAAGTGAAGACCCAGAACGCGAGCCGCCCACCCCAGGTGAGTCTCGAGAATCTGGCCTACGTTCATGCGCGACGGCACACCTAACGGGTTGAGCACAATCTCAACCGGCGTCCCGTCAGGCAAGTAAGGCATGTCCTCTTCCGGCAGAATCCGGGCGATGACGCCCTTGTTACCGTGGCGTCCAGCCATCTTATCGCCCACGGAAAGCTTGCGCTTCATGGCGATGAAGACTTTGACCATCTTGATGACACCGGGAGCGAGCTCGTCGCCCTGACGCAGTTTGGCGATCTTCTCTTCGTAGATGTCCGAGAGGATCTTGATCTGACGCTCAGTACGATCTTCGTATTCCTTGATCTCTGCCCCGATATCGATGCGGGATGAAGCCAACTGCACCTTGCGCAGCACCTTGGCCTCTATGTTGACCAGCATCTCACGTGTGATGGACTCGCCTTTCGGAATCACCACCTCGCGATTGACTGTAAGATCGGCTGAAAGCTTGCGCCCCTCAAGCAACTCGTAGATCCGCTGGTCACGCTGCTCACGCAGGATGCGGATTTCATCCTCAAGGTCGCGTCTCAACCGGTCTTCTTCGTCCTGTTCAATCGCCAGCGAACGCGCATCTTTTTCCTGGCCTTTGCGGGTGAAGACCTGCACGTCAACCACTGTGCCATCAATACCCGGCGGGGAAACCAACGATGCATCTTTGACGTCGCCGGCTTTTTCACCGAAAATCGCGCGCAGGAGTTTCTCTTCCGCGGTTAGCTGTGTTTCACCCTTCGGTGTCACTTTTCCTACGAGTATCGACCCTGGCTTGACCTGAGCGCCAATGCGAATAATCCCGCTCTCGTCAAGATCGCGCAGCATGTTCTCGCCGACGTTGGGAATATCACGAGTGATCTCTTCCGGCCCCAGCTTCGTATCGCGCGCTTCAATTTCCAGTTCTTCAATGTGAATCGAGGTGTAGTAGTCATCTTTCACAAGGCGCTCGGAAACAAGAATTGCGTCCTCGAAGTTGTAACCACGCCAGGGCATGAATGCGACTAACACATTTCGGCCTAGTGCCAGCTCACCGCGATCGGTGCAGGGACCGTCCGCAATGACCTGACCCTTCGAAACTCGCTCACCCACGTGCACGATCGGTCGTTGATTGATACAGGTGTTCTGGTTCGAACGCTTGAACTTGATTAGCGTATATATATCCGCAGTCACTTCGCGCGAAATGGTGCCATCCACGTTGTGATCAGCTTTGACGATGCAGCGTTCGGAATCAACGTAGTCAACCACCCCGTCACGTTTGGCCACGACCACCGCGCCGGAATCGCGGGCAGTTGTCTGCTCCATTCCAGTTCCGATATAAGGAGCTTCGGCGCGCAGCAGGGGCACCGACTGGCGCTGCATGTTTGAACCCATCAGCGCGCGGTTCGCGTCGTCGTTCTCCAAGAACGGAATCAGCGAGGCAGCTACGGAAACGAGCTGCTTCGGCGAAACGTCAACGTATTCGATGTCCTTACGCAAGGCGAGAATGAATTCTCCGGCTTTGCGTGAGGCATTGCGCTCGTTGACAATGTAGCCATTTTCGTCGAGCTGAATGTTCGCCTGTCCGACCACGTGTTTGTCTTCTTCCCAAGCCGTCAGATAAAAAGGCCAGGGCTCAGACTCCGCCTTCTTGCCGGCCGAGGCGACCTTCTTATTGGCCTTATCTACGTCTTCCTGGGGGATGTGCTCGCCCGGTTTGAGCTTCGTGTCTCCCCCGTTAATGACCCGTACGTATTCCAGTACCCGCCCGTCACTTACCTTGCGATAAGGGGCTTCGATAAAACCAAATTCGTTGATGCGAGCAAAGCAGGAAAGACTCGAAATAAGTCCGATGTTCGGACCTTCCGGAGTTTCGATGGGACAAATGCGACCGTAGTGGGTGGGGTGAACGTCGCGAACTTCGAACCCCGCCCGCTCACGAGAGAGTCCCCCCGGTCCCAGGGCGGAAAGCCGTCGTTTGTGGGTAATCTCCGAAAGAGGATTGGTCTGATCCATGAACTGCGACAGTTGGCTCGATCCAAAGAACTCGCGCACTGCGGCCGTCACCGGCTTGGCGTTGATCAGATCTCGAGGCATAGTCGTCTGCATCTCTTGATGGATCGACATCTTCTCTTTTATGGCTCTCTCCATCCGCTCAAGACCAATGCGGAATTGGTTCTCAAGCAACTCTCCCACCGCGCGGACGCGCCGATTACCCAGGTGATCAATATCATCTGACTGATACTCAGACGGGTTCTTACGCATCTTTAGAACGTAGGAGACAACTTCGTAGAAGTCGTGGGCCGTCAGCAACGGATCGTTGATGCGATCGCGCTCCGGCTTTCCCATCTTGATGTTGAACTTCAACCTCCCCACGCGAGAGAAATCAAACTTGCGGGGATCAAAGAACATGGCTTCGAGCAGGCGGTAGGCCGTCTGAACCGTGGGAGGATCTCCGGGACGCATCTTGCGGTAGATCTCCAACAGCGCGTCGACCGGTTTTGTAATGACGTCTTTCTTCAAGGTCAGCGAGAGAATGGAACCAATATCGTCCCGCTCGGGAAAGAAAACAGAGAAGCTATCGATGCCGGCTTCAATAATTTCTTGCAGTTTCGCGGGCGGGACCTCGTTATTTGCTTCAAGGAGCACTTCTCCGCTCTCCTTGTTAACAATATCGGAAAGAGCGTAGGCTCCCTCGAACTGCGCAGGCTCAATTTCCACTTCGCCAATATTTGCCTTGCGCAGAGCCTCAAGAGCGCTGGCAGTGATCTTTTTGCCACTGCGCACAATCGGCTCTCCCCGTCCCTTGATATCGAAGTCCACCTTCATCCCGACAAGGTTGCTGGGAATCTGTTCCGGCACCTGTATCATCAAGCGGCCGTCTTCAATGCGGACCTCGTCAGTGACGTAAAGCGCGCGCAGCATATCTTCATCGGTGAAGGCTGCATTCTTCACGCCTTCTTCCAACGCCGAGTCGTTGCGCGACGACTTGATGTCAGCCTCACGGTTGAACCAGAGACCCAGCGCGCGCAGGAATATGGAAGCGAGAAACTTGCGCTTGCCTACGCGCACGTAAAGCAGGTTTTTCTGGTCGTACTCAAACTCCACCCAAGAACCGCGGTATGGAATGATCTTGGCAACGTAGAGCGCGCCGCGCTTGAAGAAAACGCCCGGGCTTCGGTGAAGTTGGGAGACGATGACACGTTCGGTGCCATTGATAATGAAGGTTCCATTGTCGGTCATCAAAGGGATCTCGCCAAAGAAGACTTCTTCTTCCTTGATGTCCCGGATCGACATCGCTTCGGTCTCCGGATCCTTGTCATAAACCGTCAGCCGGATCTTCACCTTGAGAGGTACGCTATAGCTCATACCCCGCTCCTGGCATTCCTGTTGATCGTGCTTGTGTTTGAGGCCTACTGGCTCGCCGCAGTTTTCGCAAAGCTGCGGACGCACGAAATTGAAAGTGCCGCATTTGTGGCAAAGCGTCTCGCCCGCCGCAAGTGGATTCACCTTGATCGTAGAACTGCAATTCTTACAGTTCGCTCGCAGGTAGTTAAGACCTTCGAGCCGGCCGCACTTGCACTGCCAGTTTCCGATCTGATACTCGACAAAATCGAGTGTCGCCGTGCCGCGGAAATCAGAGATGGGAAATACCGACTGAAAGACAGCCTGCAGACCGGTGTTCTCACGCTCTTCCGGCAAGAAATCCATCTGCAGAAAGCGGTTGTAAGACTCGCGCTGAATCTCGATGAGATTCGGAATCTGTACTGCAGTTTTGATTTTGGAAAAGTCTACACGTTCGGGCGCCTGACTTGTGCGCCGTCCCAATCCGGTATTGACTGTTTGAAGCAGATTTACAGACATGAGAGATTCCTTATGAATAAACGATTCCAGACTGGATCCGTGACTGAAGGCGCGTCGAATTCAATCGCAAATCTGAATCTAAAATCTAAATAATCCAGAGACGACAAAGCGCGGTCAGGGCGCACAAAGCCCCCGACCGCTTAATGACTAAAAGCGGCTGTTTCTTCGTCAATTTTTTTGGGAGTAACGCCAGCGCCCTCAATACTCCCTAACTTACCCACTAACCTCGCGGGTGTCAAGCCAACGGAAAACGGTGAATAGGATTTCGGTAGCGGGCGCAGTCGTGCTTGATATTGCGCCTGCTGGTTAGATCGAACGCCTATTTAACTTCTACGGTCGCGCCTGCGTCGGCCAACTTCTGCCGGACGGTCTCGGCTTCCTCTTTGGAAACGCCTTCCTTCACAGCTTTTGGCGCCGCCTCGACGAGATCCTTTGCTTCCTTCAGCCCTAACGCAGTCACTTCCCGAACGACCTTGATGACGTTGATCTTGTTGCCGCCTATGGCTTGAAGAATCACATCAAATTCGGTCTTTTCTTCCACCGCGGCTGCCTCTACACCACCCGCAGCTCCCGCCGCCGGAGCAGCCACAGCCGCGGCAGCGGCAGAGACGCCAAATGTCTCCTCCAGCTCCTTCACGAGCTGGGAAGCCTCGATAAGCGTCATACTCTTCAGATACTCAATTACGTCTTCGCGTGTTGCTGCCATGATTGTTCTATCCTCCTCAAAAGGGTCCTTGTTGCTGTTTCTTGTTTTTCGCAGCAGGAGAACCCACGGGGCGTTTTCCGAAGATGTTGCATCCACCTTTTAGAAGACGTCCGAGCCGCAATGACGATCTGACTCTCGCCAAGCTCGTTGTCCGCGTCCGGCCCTGTGCTTATTTCAAATTTAAATCTCCAAACTCAGATTTGATCCATCCTCAAGAACAACTCAAATCGTCATCGGGGACTTCTTTAGGCGGCTTCCCCGCCCTTCTGTTCACCAATCTGCTTGACTACGATCGCCAGGTTGCGCGGCACAGCGGATAGCACTGTGACAAGTCGCTGTGCCTGGCAGTTCAGTAAGAACATAATCTTGGAAATCAGCTCTTCCTTGGACGGCAAGCTGGCGATCTCTTCAACTTCTTTAAGTTCAACTACTCTGCCCTCAACCACGCCCGCCTTGAACTTGAAAATTTCGGGGTTGGCCTTGGTGAACCTAGCGATCGCCTTCGATAGATTCACGGGATCCTCGGTACTCAAAGCAACCGCGGTGACACCTGTGAACTGATCTTTAGCCTTCTCAAGCGGCGTACCCTCAGCAGCCTTGCGCGCCAACGTGTTCTTCACAACTCCGTAAGAAACGCCTGCCTCGCGCAGTTGATTCCGCAACTCCTGATCCTTAGCGACCGTCATCCCCTGAAAGCCAACCAGCATTGCCGCCTTGGCCTTCTTAAACTGCTCAGTGAGGGCTTCCAAGTCTTTCTGTTTTCGTGCTTTGGTTTTCATAAGCTCCTCTATTTGACGTATGCCGCTTCGTCAAGCAGAACCCCGGGGCTCATTGTGGCAGCCAGGTTGACCTTCTTCACGTATTTACCCTTCGCAGTTGACGGCTTCGCCTTAACCACCGCTTCAAGCAGGGCTCTGGCGTTCTCGTGTAGCTTATCGGCATCAAAGGAGACTTTGCCGACCCCGACGTGAATCACCCCAGTTTTATCGACGCGGTATTCGACCTTTCCCGCCTTAGTTTCCTTTACGGCCGTTTTGACATCGAAAGTAACGGTACCTGTTTTCGGGTTCGGCATTAAGCCCCGCGGGCCCAAAACTTTTCCCAGACCGCCAACCAAACGCATCATGTCGGGAGTGGCGACAACGGCGTCGAAATCCAGCCAACCTTCCTTAATCTTGTTGACCATGTCTTCGCCGCCCACGAAGTCCGCGCCGGCCTCTTCGGCCTCTTTGATTTTTTCACCCTGGGCGATGACGAGGACCTTCTTCGATTTGCCGAGTCCGTGCGGAAGGACGAGGGTCCCACGCACCAGCTGGTCGGCTTTGCGAGGATCGACCCCCAGCCACACTGTCAACTCAACTGTTTCGTCAAATTTTGCAAAGGCAATCTCCTTCACCTTTACGACTGCCTCTTCCAGATTGTATTTGCGGCCGGTCTCGATCTTGTCCAGCGCCGCTTTGTATTTCTTTCCGTGCTTTTTCATTTTCTATCTCCGAGGTGCATTGAGGAATTGGCGAATTTTCGATTCGCTCACAACTGCCTCTCCCTCTTTTGTCAAAACGCGAGTCCGCTACGGAACAATCCGAATTTCGAAGGTCTATTCCACCGTCAGCCCCATTTGCCGAGCCGTTCCCTCAATTGTCCTAATCGCAGATTCCAGGCTGGTTGTATTCAGATCCGGCATCTTGGTTCTGGCAATCTCTTCAATCTTAGCTTTGGAGATTTTGCCCACTTTGTCCTTCTTCGGATTCCCAGATCCCTTTGCCAGGCCGGCAGCTTTTTTCAGAAGGTCCGCAGCGGGAGGCGTCTTTGTCTCAAACGTGAACGAACGATCAGCATAGACGGTAATCACCACCGGGATCTTCAGATCGGGGTCCAATTGCGCGGTCCTGGCGTTGAAGGCCTTGCAGAACTCCATGATATTGACGCCGTGCTGACCCAGCGCCGGCCCAATCGGAGGCGCGGGATTCGCTTTTCCGGCCGGCACCTGCAACTTTATATATCCTGTAATTTTTTTAGCCATCTTCTATTCCAATTGGCATTTGCCGACTGCCGATCCCTAAGTTCTTTTCAGGTTCGATTGACGGCGTGAATGAAAATTGACAATCGGCTACTGCCAATTGGAAATGCCCTACTCCTCTTCTGCAAACGTCACTTTTTCCACATCAAGAAAGTTCAACTCCACGGGAGTCGATCGTCCGAAAATCGTTACCGTCACCTTCAGTGTCGACTTGTCTTCGTTGACCTCTTCTACCTTGCCCGTAAAGCTTTGAAACGGACCTGACTTGATTCTTACTGTTTCACCTGCCGCATAGGAAAACTTCGGCTTCGGCTTCTCTGCGGCTTCGGTGACGTTATGAACAATCTGATCGACTTCCTGAGGCGTTAATGGTGTGGGATTGTGCCCGCCCACAAAGCCGGTGACCTTCGGCGTCGACTTAATCATGTGAAAGACGTTATCAGGGATGTGGCCACGTTCGTCGCATTCGATCTGAACCAGCACATAGCCCGGATAGAACATGCGCGTTGATTCAATTCGCTTGTTACCGCGCATCTCAACCACGGTTTCCGTGGGCACCAGGACCTCGGCAATCTCATTCTGCAGATCAGTGTCCCGAATGCGAGCCTTCAGACTGTCTCGAACCTTTTTCTCGTGTCCCGAATAAGTGTGAAGTATGAACCACTGCTGCATCAGAAACCCCGGCTTCAAGCCCCCGTCAACCAGTTTAATAATTGATTAAGCTGAGTCAGTAAGAATGTCCAAATGCGATCAACCGCGAATAAGTAGACAGCGAAAAAAATTACGGCGATGAGCGTGATGATGGTAGTGTTTTTTACCTCTTTCGCTGAGGGCCACGACACCCGTTTCATCTCGGCTCTCACGTCGCGCCAAAACTGCGCCAGCCGGCCGAAAGCGCCCGTTCTTGGTCCACTCAGACCGCGCTCTCGGCGCGCCCCGCTGCCCTCTTGGCCTTCTCCAAAACGAGCAGTGCGCGGTGCTGGTGGCGCCTGTGGGTTTTCTATATCAGCCATGATGCCGACCTTCTTCGACACTCAACATTCCCTTTGCAATAAGCTGGCAGGGGTACCAGGATTCGAACCCGGACTTTCGGTTTTGGAGACCGACGTGCTAACCGTTGACACTATACCCCTCCAGACATTGCCGATTGCCAATTTCCGATTGGTGATTGCCAGCTGCCGAAAGACAAATCGGCAATTGGCAATTGCAATTGGCAATGTTTACTTGGTTTCCTTATGACCTGTGTGCTTGCGGCAACGTCGACAAAACTTGGAAAACTCCAGCCGATCGGGCGTGGTCTTCTTATTCTTAGTCGTTACGTAGTTGCGGCTCTTGCATTCACTACACTGGAGCACAATGTTATCGCGCGGCATAGTCCATCCTATTTCCGATTGCTAATTGGCAATTGGCGATTTAGGTTGCTGATCGCTGAATGCCTTCCTTTGATTCGGCAATCGGCAATCGCCATCGACAATGCCCTTATTCCACGACTTCGCTCACGGTCCCGGCGCCTACCGTGCGGCCCCCTTCGCGAATCGCGAACCGCAGCCCCTTCTCCATCGCGATGGGGGCAATCAACTCGATCTCCATCGCCACATTGTCGCCAGGCATCACCATCTC
>JBGTLM010000060.1:0-10252 GCA_041744135.1 Pyrinomonadaceae bacterium | reverse complement strand
AAAAGCATTACCAATGACTGACGACACTCCAGAACGGATCGTGACCATCTTTGGCGGCTCGAAATGCGGTGAGCCGGATCCTGAATATCGGCAAGCGCAGCGCGTTGGTGAAATGCTGGCCAAAGCAGGGTTCACTATATGCACGGGGGGCTATCTGGGCGTCATGGAAGCTGCCAGCCGCGGAGCACACGAAGTTGGCGGTCGCGTTCTGGGCATTGTCATGAATCAATTCAAGCATGAGCCTAACCGCTACCTCACGGACAAAGTCGCGACGCCGCACTTTTATGAGCGACTGCAGCAGTTGATTACCCGCTCGGTCGGATTCATCGCTATTCGTGGCGGCATGGGGACCGTGACCGAGTTATCGCTGGTCTGGAACAAGATTCAAACCCGCGTGATCGGACCCCGACCGCTCGTGCTGCTCGGCGAATGTTGGCCTCCGATTGTTAACGCATGGCAGCAGCACCTGGCAGTGAGCGATGCCGACATTGCTGTACTGGACTTTGCGAATACTGCGGAGGAAGCGGTCGCCATCATAAAAGAAAAATCTAGAGGAGTGATTCTATGAATTGTCCCAAGTGCGGCACCCAACTGGCCGAGGGTTCCAGTTTTTGCGGTGTCTGCGGTAATCGATTGGGCACTGCCAGCGTGCCACCGTCCCCGCAACAATCCTCCAACTATGCCGGCGCTCATGGGATTCACATCGATGAGGATTCCCGAGGTCAGGGTCGTGGCTACAATTACGAAGTACTTCATCAACCCTCATTCTCCCTGGCCGTGATCAAACTTCAGGCTGAGCAGTCTATCCAGGCAGAAGCTGGGGCTATGGTCTCCATGTCGGCGAATATGGATTTACAGTCGCAGATGAAGGGCGGGCTCTTCGGAGCAATCAAACGAGCCGCCGGTGGAGAGTCGGCATTCGTTTCGACCTTCACTGCCCGCGGAGGACCGGGCGAAGTTACCTTTGCCCCCGGGGCCCCTGGCGACATAGCCGCGATAGAACTAAGCAACCAATCTTTTTTCGTTCAATCAACTTCCTATCTGGCCGGGGACGCCAGCCTTACTGTAGATACAAAATGGGGCGGCGCGAAATCATTCTTTGGCGGCGAGGGGTTGTTTGTGATGTTAGTGCAGGGCCAGGGCTTGCTGCTGGTTTCCTCCTTTGGGGCGATTCACCGTAAACGTTTACAAGCGGGCGAGCGATATGTGGTCGATACTGGCCATCTAGTCGCCTGGGAGGGCACAACGCAGTACACTCTGCGCAAAGCCGCAGCGGGGTTCTTTCGCAGCATGATGAGCGGCGAAGGCATCGTCGCCGAGTTTGCCGGTCCCGGGGAACTGCTTATCCAAACCCGTAACCTGGCAGCTTTGGCGGGACTCCTAAAACCATTCTTCCCTTCGCAATCAGGCGGGGGAGGGTTCAGTATCGGCAGTTAAGGTTCTACGTGAACTCATGAGTGATCAGTCCAAGACAGGAACGTCGCTGGCGCACGGCGCAACGGTTCTGGATCCCGGCCGCACAATTAGGATTCTTGGCGTTCCCATGGCATACGGGGCCAGCATGGCCGGTGTGGACATGGGTCCGGCTGCTTTGCGCGTGGCGCGACTTTACGAAAGGATCGCTGAGCTTGGCTACGAAGTTCAGGATTCCGGCGACCTGCAGGTTGAGCGACCCAAGTCGCGTCCAAAACCCGATGACAAACTAAAATACCTTAGCGAAATTAGTGCTGCCTGCGAGCAGTTGGCCGCCGAAGTTCATAGGGCCCTGACCGCTGATGAGCTGCCAATCATCCTTGGCGGTGATCATTCGATAGCAATAGGCTCAATCTCGGGCGTCGCTTCATTCTGTCGCGAGCGATCTGAAACGATGGGGTTGATCTGGTTTGACGCGCACGCCGATATGAATATCCCTGAAACCACTCCCTCCGGTAACATTCATGGAATGCCCTTGTCCGCGTTGTTGGGTTACGGCGCACCTGCACTCACGAATATCGCAGGGTTTGCTCCCAAGCTCGATCCAAAATTGTGTGCGCACGTCGGAGCGCGCGACATCGATCGTGGTGAGCGCGAGCTCATTCGCAAACTTGGTATGCGCTTCTTTACAATGCGTGAAATCGATGAACGTGGAATGAGCGCGTGTACGGATGAGGCAATCGCGATCGCCTCCAAAGCTTCCGCCGGATACGCAGTGACGTTCGATGTAGACGCACTCGACCCGGGACATGCACCTGGTTCGGGTACACTCGTGCGTGGGGGCCTCACCTACCGTGAATCGCACCTCGCGATGGAGAAAATTGCAGAGGCTGGTGGAATGCGTTCACTTGAAGTCGTTGAGATTAATACTGCGCTTGATGTTAACAACAGAACCGCCGAGCTGGGCGTAGAAATGATTCTTTCAGCGCTCGGGAAAACCATTCTTTAAAGTAACGGAGCAGCACTTGGCGAAAAAACTCCGCGTGGGAGTAATCTTCGGTGGAAGGTCAGGGGAACACGAAGTTTCTATTCGTTCCGCTCGCGCGGTTATAGAATCAATTGATCGAAAAAAATACGACGTTCTGCCCATCGCCATAAGCAAAGAAGGGAAGTGGCTCCCACCTGCTGAGGCCGCAAAATTGTTGCCACCGAGTGCGCATTCATTCCTTCCTGCTGATTTTGCCGCTCAAGGCAGAGGCGACGTAGCAATCCTCGGTGACCCCTCACATCAGGGCCTGATCTCCCTCGCAGCGACTCACCGCCCTGCAGCTTCCGAACAGTTGGATGTCGTGTTTCCCGTGCTTCACGGGCCATTCGGTGAAGATGGAACGGTGCAGGGCCTTTTAGAGATGGCCAACGTTCCCTACGTCGGTTGCGGCGTGCTTGCCTCGGCGTGCGGTATGGACAAGGTCGCAATGAAGTTGCTATTCCGTCAAGCAGGCCTTCCTATTGGTGAGTACATGTGGTTCCTGCGATCCCAGTGGCAGAGTAATCCTGCAAGTGTGACTCGCAGAATCGCTCGAGACATCAGATTCCCGTGCTTCGTGAAGCCGGCGAATCTCGGTTCATCGGTAGGTGTTTCGAAAGCTGCGGATAAAACTGGGCTGATTGAATCCCTGAAACTGGCTGCCCGATATGATCGGAAGATTATTGTTGAAGCAGCATTGGACGCGCGGGAAATTGAATGCGCTGTGATAGGTAACGATGAGCCTCAAGCCAGTCTCCCAGGCGAGTATGTTGTTTACGACGAAGCAGCACGCTTCCTGGATTACGACGAGAAATATACCGACACTGGGCACGTAAAATTCGTAGTTCCCGCCCCGCTTTCAAAGACCATGATCAGCAGAATCCAGCGAATGGCGATCGAGGTTTTTAAGTCTGTAGATGCCGCCGGGCTTGCGCGAGTGGACTTCTTCCTGACGCGAGATGGCCAGAAATTGCTGGTCAATGAATTGAATACTATGCCAGGTCTTACCGAAGTTTCCGGATATCCTAAGATGTGGGAAGCATCAGGAATGCAATTCTCCAGAGTGCTCGATCGATTGATTGAACTTGCCTTCGAACGCCATAAAGACAAATCGCTTAACAAGACAAGTTTGTAGTGAGCTTGCGACACAAAGAGTGATTGAGACATCACTCTTCGCGTCTTGAGCGACTTGCTTTTGTTCGGATTTTCGATCGCTCCGCGTGACGACAAGCCGGACTCATTCATTGAACCCGCTTGCCAGCAACCGTGACAACGGATGGTGAGAGAAGTGTCGAGCAGCGTGACCCAAAAATTCTTTTTCTGAAAGTAGGCCGCAATGGAATAATTTGCGCGGCGACCCACGCTTCATCAGCCTGCTACAGCGGACGAAACCCCCTTAGTGAATTGTGTTCGCAGTTCTCGCTGGGGCGCGCATTTTTATGGAGCATCAAATTCACAGATGAGGGTTGAGGACTCAGCGCTTAGGGGAGCGATAGCCTTTGCGCGTGCGAACTAACAAATCTCCACGAGAGAGTTTTACGTCCAGGGAACGCCATCGTCCGTCCCTCGCCTGATTCATCGGCCGGTAAGATATCGTGTACTGGTGACCCAATTCCCTGGCGATGCTGGCAAACGCATCGCGCAAAGCTGGCCCACCTGGCGTGGCCACAAATCGCCCTCCGCTCTTTTCCGCAAAGCTCTTCAGGACCATGGCACTCTGCACGTTGCGAGGGCCACTGTCGGTAGCTGACATGTCCACCGCGTAGATACTGGCGCCAATTGCCATGGCGGCTTCCAGGGCCTTAGAGGATGAAGTCTTACTGTAAGTATCCATACCGTCTGACAACACCACTATTGCCTTGCGCGCCTCCTGACGCGCTGTCAACGCATTCACCGCTTCGAGAATGGCATCGTACAGTGTAGTCATCCCTCTTGCTTTAATAGCGAAGGCCATTGGAGCGAGATCCCGTCCGGAAGAGAAGTCTTGCACCTGCTCGATCTTGTAGTCGAACTTGTAAACTGCCGCTACATCCTCCGGACGAAGCCCATCTAGAAACCTGATTACAGCGGAGCGGCCTAGCGACAAACGGCTTTCCATGCTTCCCGAAGTATCAAGCAGGACAACTGATGCAAAAGGCGACTCGTGCACACCAAAATTAGAGATAACTGTAATGGGCACTTCTTTGCCGTCATCATATACTTTGAAGTCGAACAATCGAAGTCCCGGTACATACTCACCCGCCTTGTCTGTAACTGTAACGTTAAGAACGACAAGCTCGGTGTTGACCCGAACTACATCGTCATCCTGCTGAGCCGAGCATTCGTTGGAACCCCACAGGATGACACTAATGAGCAGAGTCTTAAGCAGCGTAAAGGCGAAGGTCCGTTTTCGGCGGGAGGTCAATGGGCTATACCTTGGAGAAGCTGCGAACAATACGGATGAGTTCAAGTAATACGTTAGCCTTGTCGATGATAGTGGCTGAGACTACTTGCCTGGGAGTTTCCTGAACCTTTTCATTAAGTGAGGCTGAGACTCTAGCTACGCAATCCATGGCTTCCTCAAGATCACCTGGACTTTTTTCTATAGTTACCTCGTCCTCAGAACCCCCCGCCTCACTTCGGATGCGTTTGGCAAGTTTCTCAAGCTTATCCAGCTTCTTGATATCTTCCCGGTCAAGCGAGTTATTTCTCTTGATTGAGGCAGCCAGCTCCTGACCGAGATCCGAAGCCTCCCTGGCTCTCTGAAGGTTCTGTTTATGATCCTGCTCAGCAGACCGGATTTCTCGCTTGATCCGCATCTCTTCGGCCATCGAGTTTCTTTGATTCTCAGGAGAATCCGGGGAACTCTTGTCTGCGCTGATCGAACTGAGGGGGTCGACAGTACGCCTCGCGGCCTGGGCCGCAGTAGCTGAGCATGCCCCAGCTAGAACGAAAGCCATTAGCGTCAATCGCCCCGTCTTCGAGTTAGCTTTTAGAGGTATCAATTTCACTGTGATAGTACTGTGGATCCGTAAACCATAACTTGGCCATCACTGGGACGACCTCAAACTTTGAATGGTTGTACCGCCGGGGTCAGTTCACTCAGTAGCGAAACATCAGGGCCGTCAGCTCATCGTTCGCCGGAGCAGTTCCTTCCGTTCTTCCAAACCGGACCAGGTTCAAGCTCCACGTTAATTGTGGGTGTGCCGACTTCTCAGGAAAGACTTGAGATCGAACAGCCCTAAATTATGTCACGGGCATCCAGTTGAGAAGATGGATTAAGCCGCCGAACTAGGGAACGCGTGCCGGACTGTCGGGTGAGTTCAGAAACTCACCGCCCCGTCGTCCCGACCGCGGTACCGTCACGACCTTAGGCTCAAGTCTCTCAGGCGGGCGTTTCTGACCTAACGCGGTGGTGTAAGCCAGCAGTGCGGAGTCCGCCCCACCTTTCAAGGCCATCAGGCGCACCGAGATATATTGCTGCGATGGCAGCTTAAGTAAGTACCGGCCTTCCTGATCCGGTTCCAAATCGCGTGGCTCGACTGCCGCCGAAGTTTGCTCCAGCGATCCGTCCTTCCGTCGCCGAAGTTCCAAAGCCACTGCAAGTCCGCTCAATTTTTCCGCGGAAATGTTTCTCACGGAGCCGCCAATGATCGTTTGTCCGCCTTTCAGAAGGGCCTCGTCCACCAGAATGTGCGCTTGAGCGGGCCCCTTAGGAGTACCCGAGGTCGGGGGTGCCTGGATTGCAGCAAGCCGTTGTTGGGCAGTGCGCTTTCGCAGGTAGGTATAACCAGCAAAGAAAATGGCGGTTACCGTCAGAGCGCAAGCTATTGCCAATAACTTACGGCCTGTCGATCCTTTCTCCTCGATCAGTAAATCGGTGTGAGTTGAATCAGTGAGCATTCTTAGAGTATCACAGTTAAGGCATCACTTTAACTTGATTCCAGCGTTAAGGTTTAGGAAGTGCACGGCCCGGCGGAGGTGTGCCGGTAAGGGCCGTCACCAGAGCCGACAAAAACTCTTCCTCGGCTACCCCGAGACTGGGCAACGTAACCCATTCACCACCTGTTGCGCCGTCGGTTCTCCCCTCAATCTTCGCGTTGACTGCTACGTTTGCGCTAGTACCATCGATCGGTTGGACTTCGACGTTTAGCGTGTAACGACCTCGAGTCCAACCACGGGAATCAGACCCTGCCACTTCAGCATATCGATTCAACTCGGACTGGGAAACCACGGCCCCCTTAATAAATGTATACGGCAGGCTCACAAGAATGCCTTCCGATGGCTTGGACGTGGTCTCATCCATTACCAGTTTTTGGTCGCGCATCACATCCTCGATCGTTTTCAGGATCAAATCCCGGCGACCAGTTATGCGGTAGGGGTTCGGAAGCGTAGGCAGCTCCGGAGTGCGGCCCTTTCCAAAGTCCATTCCGCGACCGGCTCCAACATCAGTCTTGCTGCCATTATTTGCCGGCGCCTTGCTACCGCTGTCACGCACTCGCTCGTTAGACTTGTCGATTCCTTTACCCTGTGCCAGAGCAGAAGAAGCGGAAAGAGTTATTAGTAATAACACGCCTGTTAGCCGACACATAAAATCACCTCATTAAACCAGACAGATGGCGAGGGGGATAGTCGATCGAGAATAGATTAAGGTCTGCGCAAATTCAAGCAGTCACATGCCAGGGAAGTCAGTCAAGTTCCTTCATCAACTATTGGCGACAAAGAAATCTGGCACAGATGAACACGGAGATCCACGGATAAGAGCTGGAGATAAGGATGCCGTTACTGCTACATGAGCACCCTCTGTAGTTTTTCTTTCGGTTGCTTCTGATCCGTGCTTATCTGTATTCATCTGTGGCTTAGTCATTTCTCTGGCGCTTTCTTCCCATCATTCTCTAAATCCCTTGCCTGTTCCCAGCGTCGAAGAGCCTGCACACCTGAGAAGAAATCATTCTCGTTGTCATAGAAATTATGAGCGCCATCGTCTCGCGATGGCTCGCGCACGTAATACAAGTGATCAGTTTGAGAGGGATTGATCGCTGCCGTCAGCGCGCTCTCACCTGACGATGCGATTGGGCCCGGAGGGAGTCCCACGTGCAACCGTGTGTTGTATGGTGACCTGCGGTCGATATCGCTTTTGTAAACCTTGCCATCGTTGCGCCACTTTCCCTCGAGCTTGGAGGCGTAGATCACACTTGAATCAATGCCCAAAGCCATGTCTAGTTTCAGGCGGTTGTAGATTACGGACGCAATTATGGGACGTTCGTCTGTGAGTTTGGCCTCCGTCTCGACTAGGGAAGCTACAGTAACGATTTGTCGCGGCGACATACCCAGGCTAAGCGCTTTCGCAGTCCAGTCTGGTTTCCACACTGCTCGGAAGCGTTTCACCATGATCGCAATTAGTTCAGCGGGTTGTGTATCAGGCGGAAACTCGTAGGTGTCCGGAAACAAATATCCCTCAAGGTTCTTAGCGTTTAGATCCAGATCTTGAATGAGCGTTACGTTGTTCATGAGCGCTAGCGCCGAATTGGGATCAGTGAGCTTCAGCTCGGGTACCCGGGCCATTGCATTAGCGATGTCCCACCTGGTCCATCCTTCAACCACGGTCAGACGAATAAGCCGCTGCTCGCCGGTTTGGAGTTGGGCCAATACAGCATAAGGAGAAATAGGTGAAGGGAAGTCGTACTCGCCCGCCTTAAAACGTTGACCCACTCCCGTAAGTCTCAGGTACATCAGTACTGGTTGTTCATGCTTGATTATTCCGGCAACTGCGAGTTTCTTGATCACCGTGGCTGGAGACGTGCCTTTCGGTATCTCAATATATTGACCGCTTCGTCCGTGGTGAACTGGCGTGCGCAGGTCTCTGTAGCCCCACACGACAGCACCGACTGCTCCGACAATCAGAATTAAAGTAACGATTATTAGAAAGCGTTTCACGATGATAATAAATGGCAGGACCAGCCAACGCCCCCTCCTCCCGCTTAAGAGATGGAGATCAAAACCCTTGGTTGTCCTCCGGCGATAAAGTCCATGAGAATAATAGCAGCCGCCTGACAATCAAGCAGATCCCGCATCTCCGGGGGAGTCTTCCCGGCGGCTCGAAGTTGCTCCTCTGCCTCTACGGAAGTTAGACGTTCATCTTGCAGATACACTGGGATTTTCAGCGACCGCGCAAACTTTCCCGCCGTATATTCGACCTCCAGGGCAGCCGAACCTCTGGCTCCGTCCAGGCTTAACGGCAAACCAATAACCAGTGTTTTGGCGTCTACCCGGCGGACTAGTTCAGTGACATCGCGGAGCAATTGCTTCCAGTTAGAACGTGTAAGCGGCGCAAGTTTAGTTATTGAGATAAGCATTGAGTCGGACGCGGCGACCCCAACCCTTTTTTGACCGAGATCGAGAACCACAATCGGCCCGGCTAGATTTTCCATTTTGTCTGGTTGTTTCATTAACACTTCGATCGGGAATTCTTTCGACCTAGACTCAAGCACCGCGTGACAATCGTAAAGCCCTCAAGGCCACTGACTTGCGCCCTTTAATCGCCGAAGGTATGATGCTTCAGGCTCGGTTGAGCGTGCTCGCAAGATGTAATAACGAGAGGTAACCAATGTCATTTCGCGCCAAGTTTGCTTTAATTCTCTTGTCAGCCACACTGGCTCTTTATACTGTGGTAGGCGGCTGGATTTCCACTCGGGCACAGCAACCTGCCAACGATCCCAATGCTCAGTTACGCATCTTTGAGAGCGTTCTTCAGCACATCCAGAACGATTATGTGGATGAGCCGAACATGGAGAAGGTGCGCGCTGGCGCACTCCGTGGCCTAGCCTACGGCTTGGATCCCTATTCGACATACCTCACTGCGGACCAGGTTCGTGATTATAGCGGAACTGGAAGGGACAATCAGGTCGGAATTGGCGCCGAAATGTCGCAAGTTGCCTCTTATCTTTACGTAATTGCACCCATGAAGAGTTCTCCGGCTGATCAGGCAGGAGTTCGAGCCGGCGATATTATTGAGTACATTGACGGCAAGGCCACTCGTGATATTTCTCTGTATGATGCGAAGCAACTACTTAATGGTCCTGCGGGGACCGAAGTGAAGCTGCGGATTCTGCGTGCAAATAGTCGACCGCTCACCTTGGCAGTAAAACGCGGGTCTTTCCGTGCGCCAGCTGCCGAATCGAGAATGGAAGCGGGTAAGATTGGTTTACTGCGCATTAACAGTTTAGCTGAAGGTGAAGCTGCTGAGGCGCGCTCACGTCTCCAGGAATTGGTCAAACAAGGCGCACAAAAAGTGGTTCTCGATTTGCGAGGTACGGCCGGGGGCTCTCTTAATGTAGCGGTAGCAGTCGCTAATCTGTTCATCAAAGACGGCACAATAGCCCAGACCACTGGCCGAGAAGGGAAGATACTGAAAACCTTCCCCGCTGATCCTAAGGCGACGATTTTCTCAGGCCCGATTATCGCCCTGATTGACACTGGAACTGCGGGAGCTGCCGAGGTAGTTGCCTCCGCATTGCTTGAGCGAAATCGCAGCCAGATTGTGGGTGAGAAGAGTTTCGGTGCGGGCGCCGAGCAACAGTTATTTACCTTGCGCGGAGGCGATGGGTTGCTGCTTACCACGGTTAAGTGGGCAACTGCCAGCGGAAAGCCGTTCCTGGGTGAGGATCGCGCCCATTCCGGCGTGACACCTTCCGTTGAAGTGAAACGACCCGAACTTGCTGAGGCTCTCGATCCCGAAGACCTTACGGGCAACGAGGACGACCCGGTGAACAGGTCCACGCAACCGAACGAGAGGCCGGAAGCTACGGTGACACCGAATGTTGCGAAGCCCCC
>JBGTLM010000059.1:0-6411 GCA_041744135.1 Pyrinomonadaceae bacterium | reverse complement strand
GAAGGTGTGCGGCGCGTCCACCTGGCGCGGGTTCATTATCACCTTTACTACCGCGTCTCGTCGGAGCCGGCGATAGAAATACCTGCGTTGTGGCACACAAGTCGTGAAGCCTCTCCAAAACTGTAAGTGATTTCGCCTCAGGGAAGACTGTCCTCATGGTTGCTTCTTAGAAGCACCATAAAGGTAATGGTCAACATTGGCTGACGCGTCTGTCGGAACGCTCTTCAACACGTCGTCTGGCACGTCACGCATGATCTCTTCCATCTTGTCCCAAATCGCGACCCGCTCGGCCGCCTGCCCGTAATCTGCATTCGTTTCGAGGACCGCCAGGTCCTCGACGAACTTCAGAACCTCCGCCTGCTGATCCTCAGGCAGCACCCGTAGCTTTTCGATTACCTCGTCCTCAATACTTGCTGCCATAGTCCATCTCCATAGGCGTTATCATACCGTTGCCGGGTTTAGCTGCCAGTAAGGTCGCTGTTTCCTCTCCTCGCGGCGGATCTCTAGAGATTGGTCGCTACGGCGCGACGCTATCAGGGTCGGTCCGCTCAGATCTGAATTGTCGAACATCTGCCACGAGTTCATAACCGGTTGGTAAATCGCAAAAAAGTTTCTTAAGCCGCCAGCAAAGCCCCGCCGAACAACATCCTCCGGCACATCATGGCCGCCGAGAAGCACGGCGCTCCGATACCCGCGCCAGAGCCGACTCTTGACTCGGCAATGAAAGGAAAAGCCAAATGCGCTGATAGCCAGAATTGCGAATCGTCATCAACCATGGGGCGAAACTGCGGCTGGCGAGCACGAGCCAGTTTACGATTTCGGCTGCGTTGAAACGGCTGACCGTCTCCCAATGAGACATGGCTTGCCGGGGTTATAACATGCGTTATAATGGCTCTGGCTGACTGGAAATTGGGATTCTGGCGCGGGCATGGAGGTAAGAGATGAACGTATTGAAGGTCACAACTGTTGGAAACTCCGTTGGGGTGATTTTGCCCAAGGAGATACTGGAACGACTGCGGGTGGGAAAAGGAGATAGCCTCTACGTTGTCGAGACGAAGAATGGGATCCAGCTTACCGCGTTTGATCCTGCGTTTGCCGAACAAGTGGAGACGGCCGAGCGGGTTATGCGCGAGGATCGAGATGCGTTGAAGAAGCTCGCGGAATAGGTCGTCATGGCTGAAATCGTTTGGCTTCTCGAGGAGGCGATCATCGCGATCCATCACCGCCAAATATCGGAGCACGGCGGAAGTGAAGGCTTAAGAGATGAGGGATTGCTTGCGTCTGCGCTAGCCCGTCCTCAGAATCTCTTGGCTTATGCTCAGCCTCCCTCAGACCTCGCAGCTTTAGCCGCGGCCTACGCTTATGGAATTGCTCGCAATCATCCGTTCGTAGATGGCAACAAGCGCACTTCGCTAGTAGCGGCACGGACGTTTCTACTGCTGAATGGCGCCAACCTTCAAGCCAGTCAAGATGAGAAATACCTGACCTTCCTACAACTGGCCGAAGGGACCCTTACGGAAGAGCAGCTAGCCGATTGGATTCGCAAGCGAATCTAATCGCCAGACCCCTTCGTAACAGACCACAGCAAAACGATCCACGAACTCACACGAAGTATCACGAAAATAAGGCATCCGTTTCGTGTGATTTCGCGATCGTATTTTTACACCCGGCTTGTTAGATCTTGGTGGTAGTCATGATTTCCAAGCGGTAAACGCGGGGTTCGATCCTGGCCCACTTCAAATTATCTGAAACAAACACAACATCAGGAGTTCTTGGCAATTCGGACGACATTTGGCCTACTACTGATGAAATTTTGCCTAAAAACCACTCTGTAGGTATAAGATTCCCTCGGAGTTTCCAAAACCTGAGCTTCCTCTCAGGCGCGATGGGCCACCCCTCGCCAGAAGCGTTCCCCAGACACTCATTCAACGGACTGATGTCCCTTACCTTCCATCGCTGCGGGAGTTCTAACTTCAGGTTGGTCTGGACCGTCCCAGAGGAACTGAGAAGGGAGTTGGCTGGGCTCGATTCACACGAACTTTAACACTTCACCAGAGTATTGCGAAGAGCAAGGCATTACACATGCTCACTTAGGCATTGTCTGTCGGCTTGCGCATTTCAGTCATCGTCGCGGGGCATCCTGCACAAGACGGTCGAAGACACGGCATGCTATACCAAAGGAGGGCGAGTTTGAACGCCTAAGGAGGGTTCCCCGGAAGGAGCTGATGGAGGTGCGAATTCGCTAATAGCGCTAAGATCTTAGCGCGAGCTGATCCTCAGAATTCATAGCCAGCACTCGGATTGTGGTCCTTCCGATCGCGGTCTTGCCGATCAGATAGATTCCCTGCCAGTCGAAATGCTCATCCCACGCATGACGTCGCGGGTGAAAGAGTTGGATGACCGCGTCCGTCTGAGAATCGATCCCGGTCAAGTTTGTGCCTTTGTGTAGATTGCAATCTACGCACGCAAGCGCGAGGTTATTGAGGCCGTCGCTTCCGCCGTATATCTTTGGAATGATGTGCTCGATGTGAAGAACAGCCAGCGGTGAATCGTCCTGGTGCAGACGGCAGTACTCGCAAGCGTTTCCAGCCCGCTTACGAACCTCGGCTCTAATGCTCGCTTCCATTTTCCTGGGCGTTGTCGGCGATCAGTCGCCGCGCTTGCCGCTGTAAAATGGCAACGAACTTATTCGCCCGCACATAACCCGTGTACTCGGATTTTTCAGTTTCCGTGAGTTGGCCCTCGGTCGATCTCTCCGCGAGTTCGTCAATGCGCTCCTGTAGTTCAGGGTCGGGTCGAAAACCGATAAGCGCTTCAGCAGTCTCCGGAAGAACAAGCTGCATCACTGAGCGAATCCCTCGATCAAATGCGGCAATTTCCGAACTTGTTTCCATATGCCGAACTTATCACGCAATTTTGCGGTTTGGCAACTCCTACGCGATCTCAGTAACGTCGAGATCGTTGGCGCGTCGGATCCTCTGCCGAAACTTAACTCTCATCAGGTAGCTCGGTCATAGCCTCTACTACAAATAGTTGATTTGCGGGTTGTTCTTGTTAGCTTTTTTGCCAGTCCGTGCTCTGCTGTGAGGTATGAAACTGCATCCAGACGCCCCGTGGTTGATCGCTTATCGAATGACAATGCTACAATGACTTTCTGGGGTGGATTCCAATGACCACAAATCTCAAAGCGATCTACGAACAGGGCGTGCTTCGGCTCAAGGAGCCGCTCTCGTTGCCTGACGGCACTCAGGTTGAGGTAACTGTGACCTCGCAGCACGAAGATAGCCGCGAGCCATCGCAAGTAATGGACGGTCGCTCGTGGGACACCCTGACGCAATTCCTGGCCGACTGCGAAATCGACACCGGAGTCCCCGACCTCGCCCGCGAACACGATCACTATCTGTATGGCATTCGAAGGTTGGGCCAAGAATGAAACTTTTGAGTACATGGTTTACGGTTGCTTCATTATGGAAAACTCACAAGTAAAGAGTGAAATCGTCCGTGCGATTCAAGACCTTCCTGAAGATGCAACGGTGGAAGACGCGATGGAGCGGCTCTATTTTCTTGCGAAGATTGAACGCGGCCTTAAGCAGTCTGAGTCCGATGAAACAATCCCACATGATGAAATCAAGGCCAGGTTTCTCCGGTGACTGAAGTCCGTTGGACACCGCAAGCAGCGGACGACCTTCAAGCCATTTACGATTTCATCGAACGCGACTCACCGCCCTACGCTCAGGTTATCGTCGAGGATATACTGGATGCCATCGATCGACTGGAACGATTCCCGTTGATGGGCCGGCACGTACGAGAGCTTCCCCGCGAGGATCTTCGCGAACTTATCAAGCCGCCGTACCGGATCGTTTATCGAGTTGGCGAAGTGGTTCGCATTCTCACAATTTTTCGCGCCTCTCGGCTATTTCCCTCCAGTTTGTAAAAATAGCTCGGTACGCCGGAAGAGTTGACGGACGTATGAACCCGATAAGATAACGTTGCGCGAGATATCGCGACGATATTGTCCGACTCATTTCGGGCCGTCGTGCGGAAAAATGGATGGTGAAAGCTTATGAAGACGAAAAGTAAGAGAATCTCTGACACTTTGGACTTTGACAATAAGAAGCTTAAGCGGTTGCCGCGCGGGTCGTTTTTGGCCAAAACGGGGGACACGCAAGCTCGAAACACAAAGGTGCGAATCTCAATTCTGATTGATCTCGATGTCTTAAATTTCTTTAAGGAGCGAGCAACACAAGCTGGCGCGTTGGCGTATCAAACGCAAATGAACCGGGTTCTACGCGCGCAGATGGAAGGCAAAGAAACGGTCAACGCCGACACGCTCAGCCAAGATGACCGCTTCATCCAGGCTGTAGCACAACGCGTCAAGCTGTTGTCGTCAAAGAAACGCAAGAGCGCGTGAAAATTCAAAACCGCATCCACGCCCACTGGTTGATCCCTAATCCAATGGCGATGCTACACATGTGCCAGACGCCTTCGTAACAGACTATCAGCAGAACGATCCACCAAATCACACGAAGGACTACGAACCAAGGCATCCGTTTCGTTCGGTTACAGTTTCGTGTGTTTTTGTGGATCGTATTTTCTTCAAGCGGCTTGGTAGCTCTCTGAAGGCAAAGATTTTGTGGCGGAGTTCGTGTGGCCAATTTGTGGACAACATTTCCAGCAAGTGACCGGTAGGGACGAAACAGAGAATATCCGCAAAACACAGGACAGTACGCTTGCGAGCCATATCACATGCGACTATTTCTCTTCCTCGTCACGCTCCTTTACAGTTTGAGTGAGGATGGGTCAACCTATGAGGTGTAACACATGAGAAACCTTTTTATTTTCATTCTCGCTCTGCTGACTCTTGGGCTGATTTGTTCATTAAGGACTATGCCCTACGCCCGTTCCAACAACGCCGGCAACCTGGTCCGAATAGGTGTCTTTTTGTCGCTCACCGGGGCCACCGCCGCCTATGGCATCTCCACCTTGAATTCATTCAAGCTCGCGACTGAGGAGGTCAATAGCGCCGGCGGTATTAATGGCCGGAAGGTTGAACTCATCACCGAAGATGATCACTCAAACACAGACGAAGTCGCCGGCTTAGTCACCAAGCTAATCAAACAGGACAGAGTCCACGCCTTGCTCGCTGAGCCTATCAGTACGCGGGCGATGATCGCGGCTCCTATTGCACAGGAGAATAAGATTGTGATGATTTCGCCTGCTGCGGTGAAGCCCGAGGTTACCATGCAAGGCGATTACATCTTTCGCGCTTGCTTCGTAAGCTCGTCAGAAGCCGAAGCGATCGCAGCATTCGCCACCAATAAGCTGAGGGCCAAACGCGGGGCCATTATTTTGGATGGAAAGAACGATTACGCCGTTGTGTTAGCAGGGTTCTTCAGCGAGTATTTCAAAAAGTTCGGCGGCAAGATCGTATCTCGGCAGAACTACGAAGCAAATGACAAGGATGTCTCCTCGCAGCTAAAAGCAATCAACGCCGTCAAGCCAGATGTGATCTTTGCGCCCGGCTTCTATACGACCGCCGGAACGGTCGCGCGCGAAGTAAAACTCCAGCGGATCAAGGCAATACTAATCGGAAGCGACGGATGGGACTCGCCCAGTCTCCTTGACGGCGCCGGAGATGCTTTTGTCGGTGTTTACTTCGCGAACCATTTCTGGGTTGGAAGTGACGATGAATTCATCGTCAAGTTCGTAACAGGCTATACCGCCAGGTATGGTACGGCACCAGATGCTGGAGCGGCGACCGCCTATGATGCCGCACGATTGTTGTTCGACGCGATCAAACGAGCCCAGTCAACCGAAAGTGCTGCGATACGTGATGCGTTGGCGAAGACTGCGGACTTTCCAGGAGTGACTGGCCGAATCACGCTCGACGCGAATCGCAATGCGGTCGTGCCGGTTTACATGCTGCGGATTGAGAAGGACGGAAAGTTTTCGTTGCAAAACTGATCCAACAACTCTTGCCTGTCATTTTACGAAAGGCTCGTCGTCACGTCGCTGCGCAGCCGTCACCTCGCACGAATAAAACACTCGTCGTGCTTTTTTACGCCAGGCTTGTCGGCGTTTCCACGGACCTTTTTTGATCGACGAAAAGCTTCGCTTGCCGAAAGAAGAGCGGCGGGAAAGCTTCTTTGCAACCACACACCCGGCCGCCCCTCCGCCAACAACAATAGAGTCAAATGTGTTCTTCATAAGCTCGTCGTTGGAGATATGCAAATAATCTCCGCGGTACGGAGTTGACCTCACTCTTAGTGTGCAGCTCGACTCCGTGTTGGTCACTCACAGCGGCGTGGATCAATTCAATTTCATAGCATCCAGCTTCAGCAATGTATGTAGCAATACGTTCGCACCGTTCGTAATGTCTGCCGGCTCAGAGAATTCGCGCGGGCTATGGCT
>JBGTLM010000058.1:0-26026 GCA_041744135.1 Pyrinomonadaceae bacterium | reverse complement strand
ACACCCATGAAGCGGTTCGGCAGAGTCGAAGAACTAGCCGGGGCAGCAGTTTTTCTCGCCTCCGACGCGGCCAGCTTCGTTACGGGGGAGATTCTCACGGTGGATGGCGGCTTTCTGGCCAGTGGAGTCAATCAGTAGGTTATTTGTCGTTACTATCAGTGATTTCAATCAGGCGAAGTGGACAAAAACAAAGAGATCATCGCGAAGACCGCCAGGGTTGTAAACATGCTCGCCGCAAACAATCTCGGCGGAGTGCTCATCAGTTCGCAGCACAATTTTTCATGGTTGACCGCGGGTGGCACAAACGGCGTGGACCTAAGCCGCGCGGAGGGAGCTGGCGCTCTCTTTGTCAGGGATGACGGAAAACGCTTTGTACTCGCCAACCACATTGAGATGCCCCGGTTGCTTAGCGAGGAGCTGGCGGGCGAGTTGTTTGAGCCAGTTGCATTCCCGTGGGAAGAGGAAAAGGCTTCGCCAACATTTCTTGCGGCTCGCGCTCTTACATTGCTTAGCAAGGGAGCGACGCTCGGTTCCGACGTCGATTTTGGTTCAGTGGCAGTGCCAGTCGAAGCTGCTCTGACGCGCTGCAGGTATCAGCTTACTAGTTCGGAGATTGAAAGATTTCGCTCGTTAGGAAGCGACGCGGCACGAGCTATTGGCAGCCTGGCAAGAGCTCTTGCGCCGGGAGAAACAGAGCGTCAGATAGCGCGGCGCATCGCGGACGTTCTTGCCGTTCATGACATTCGTGCCGTAGTTAATCTTGTCGCGGTCGACGAAAGAATTCAGAAGTATCGCCATCCGGTCCCGACCGACTGCCGATGGGAGAAGATCTTAATGCTGGTGGTCTGCGCGCGGCGTGGCGGAATGATTGCGTCTTTTACTCGCATCGTCTGCAGCGGCGCCATCCCGGACGAACTGCGGCGACGAACCCTGGCGGCAGCACGTGTGAACGCGCAACTCCTTTCAGCGACGCGGCCCGGCGCGATTGGCTCCGAACTGTACGAAGTCGCGGTGCGCGCTTACGCCGCGGAGGGCTTCGAGGGCGAGCAGCGTCTGCATCATCAGGGCGGAGCGTGCGGCTACCGCACGCGCGATTGGGTGGCGCACCCGGCGAGCGTCGAGATCGTTCACGCGCAACAGGCATTCGCGTGGAACCCCTCGATCACGGGCACGAAGACGGAGGAAACTTGGATCGCTTCCGACGACGGCGTGGAACTTCTGACTGCAAGCCCTGACTGGCCGCAAATCCCCATCAACGTAGAAGGCCGCGAATACCTTTCCCCCGGCGTGCTGTCACTCTGAGGCTTCACCGAGTGAGCTGATCTTCCGCCAAAAGGAAAATACATGAGCGACGTGAGCAGAATCGTTAGCGAGACCGTCGACCCGAAGTCGCAGTCCCAAGTGGACCCGCCCCAGTCGGCGGGTGCGAGCGCGGCGAACGCGGCCGTCAGAGCCGAGGAAGGCAGCGATGGGGACATCGGGCGATACCGTTGGGTCATCTGCGCGTTGCTCTTCTTCGCCACCACAGTCAACTATATCGATCGTCAGGTTCTGGGGATTCTATCCAAAGACCTACAACTCGAGTTTGGCTGGAGCGAGGTCGACTACGGCAATATCGTGGCGGCTTTCAACGCGGCGTATGCCCTCGGACTTCTCCTCGCCGGACGTTTGATGGATCGGTTCGGCACTAAGATCGGCTATTCGGTGGCGCTGATTTTTTGGAGCCTGGCTGCCATGGCCCACGCACTGGCCCGGTCGGCATTCGGCTTTGGAATGGCACGTGCAGCCCTCGGCCTCGGGGAGGCAGGAAACTTCCCCGCGGCAATCAAAACCGTAGCTGAATGGTTTCCCAAGAAGGAGCGTGCATTTGCAACCGGAATTTTTAATTCCGGAACCAACGTCGGCGCCATTGTCGCACCGCTCACAGTTCCCTGGATCGCTCTCAACTACGGCTGGCGGTGGGCCTTTATCCTGACGGGCGCAGTCGGTTTCCTGTGGCTGATTTTTTGGATCCCGATGTATGCGAAGCCGGAAGTGCATCCGCGAGTCACTAAGGCGGAACTCGATTATATTCAGAGCGACCCTCCGGATCCGCCAGCTGCGAAAATCCCCTGGGTGCAGTTGATACCACACCGGCAAACATCTGCTTTTGCGATCGGGAAGTACATGACCGATCCGATCTGGTGGTTCTATCTTTACTGGATACCAAACTTCCTCCGGCAGAATCATGGGCTTGATCTTTCCACTATCGGCCCGCCATTGATCGCGATTTATCTGATCGCGGATGTTGGCAGCGTAGGCGGCGGATGGCTCTCTTCAAACTTTATTAAGCGGGGTTGGACAATTAACCGCGGGCGCAAGACGGCAATGCTGATATGCGCACTCGCGGTGACCCCAATCATCTTCGCTTCCAACGTAAAAAATCTTTGGATCGCCGTCGGTCTGATCGGACTTGCGGCCGCCGCGCACCAGGGATGGTCCGCAAACCTCTTCACGACGGCGTCGGATATGTTTCCCAGGCGGGCCGTTGGATCTGTCGTCGGTATCGGCGGCATGTCAGGGGCAATAGGAGGCGCGACGATGGCAGTTGCCACCGGCGTTATTCTGCAAAGCACGGGCGGTAACTACCGCATCGTCTTCACAATTGCCGGCAGCGCGTATCTGCTGGCGTTGGCAGTCATTCACCTGCTTGCGCCCAGACTTGAACCCGTAGAGGAATTTGAGAGCGGAACCTACGCTTCCGCTTCCATGGGCGCCATCGTGGGCTTTGGCTTTGTGGGCCTCGTTTTCGGCTCCTTCTTTGGCTGGTTAACAGGCCTGATTTCAAGGGTCGCCGGACCGAATTTGTTCAAGTACTTGATGCTGGGGGCGCTCCTTGGAGCTATCATCGGCGTTATTGGCGCATTGGTGACCAATAGCTCGACAGCTAAATCGAGAAAGTGAGTGTTTCCTCCGGTTCCTAACTACAATTGGAACGCCATGGCGCAGTTAAAGATCAAATCCAAGTCGGAGTGTCGGTGGGACTCGGTGTCTCTCGGCGAGGTGATGCTGCGTCTCGATCCAAGCGATCAGCGAATTCACACCACTCGTTCATTCAAGGTTTGGGAAGGCGGCGGAGAATACAACGTAGCGCGCGGACTAACGCGTTGCTTCGGTTTGGACACTGCGGTTGTTACCGCACTAGCTGACAATCCAGTCGGACGCTTAGTTCAGGATTTGATGTATCAAGGCGGGGTGGATCAATCCCACGTGAAATGGGTGAAGTATGACGGTGTCGGGCGCGCGGTTCGTAATGGGTTGAACTTCACGGAGCGCGGATACGGAGTGCGTGCCGCCCTGGGGTGCTCCGACCGCGGTCACACGGCGGTCTCACAACTTCGTCCAGGCGACATCGACTGGGAAAAGATTTTCGGCGACGAGGGCGCGCGTTGGTTCCACACCGGCGGCATCTTTTGCGCGTTATCTGAAACCACACCCCCAGTCGCCATTGCAGCAATGCAGGCGGCTAGACGCCATGGGACAATCATTTCTTTCGATCTGAACTACCGGGACAGCCTCTGGCAGTCGATTGGAGGTAGGGCGCGCGCACGTGACGTTAACCGGGAACTCGCCTCGCTCGTGGACGTGATGCTTGGAAATGAAGAGGACTTCACCGCCTGCCTCGGTTTCGACGTGGAGGGATTGGATGAACATTTCTCGACGCTCGATTCAGACAACTTCCGCAACATGATCGAGCGGGCCGTGGCAAAGTTTCCCAACCTCAAGGTAGTTGCCACAACGCTCAGGAATGCCAGGACAGCTACAATTAACGACTGGGGCGCCGTCTGCTACGCTGACGGCAAACTTTATCAAGCACCGACCAGGGAGAACTTGGAAGTCTATGATCGCGTGGGTGGTGGCGACAGCTTCGCCTCAGGGCTCATCTACGGATTCTTGATGAACAAGGATCCACAGTGGGCAGTTGAATGCGGGGCCGCCCACGGAGCGCTGGCCATGACTACGCCGGGCGATACGACTATGGCGACGCTCTCCGAAGTCGAGCGCGTAATGAAGGGCGGCAACGCACGAGTGGCGCGGTAAAAACGTCCACTGTGCCGATATTGGCAGGACTCGTGATTCCGAATCCGTAGGTAGGGCAGCACAAGTGTGAGATGAAACGGACAGAATTACCTGTCCTGTCATCGACCGGGAGAAGTTGAATGAACAGACAGGACGTTTTGCGTCGCATCAATGAAGTTGGCGTCGTTCCGGTGGTCCGAGCTGCATCTCCCGAGGAAGCAATCCAGGTTATCGAAGCGATCAAGACAGGTGGCCTTTACATTTTGGAAATTACGATGACCGTGCCACACGCAGTAAAAGTGATCGAAGAGGTTACGGATCGCTATGGCGATGAAGTTGTCGTAGGAGCCGGTACCGTACTGGATCCAGAAACTGCTCGTGCCTGCATTCTCGCGGGAGCGAACTTCGTCGTCAGTCCGTGTTTCAATATCCACACGATAGAGTTATGTCGCCGTTACTCCATCGCAGTCTTCCCTGGTGCATTGACGCCGACAGAGGTAGTAACTGCGTGGCAGGCGGGCGCCGATGCCGTCAAGATTTTTCCTTGAGGGGCGGTGGGCGGCGCGAGGTATCTGGCTTCACTCAAGGCGCCCTTGCCGCAGATCGAGATGATTCCAACGGGTGGTGTATCACTGGCAACGGCAGCCGATTTCATGGCCGCTGGTGCGTTCGCGCTGGGCATCGGTGCCGACCTCGTCGACCTAACGGCGATTCGGTCGGGAGAGTTGGAAAAAGTGACGCAGGCAGCGCGTGCATACATTGCGGCGGTTAGAGATGCGCGGCGCTCTCTTTCACCTCATTAGCAATTTGGTTGGAGGTCTAGGTTGATGGCTGGTTGACGACTGACGTGGACGGCTCACCATCTGGAAAGTCAGAAACGAGAACGCCGGGACCATCAGCCTCTTCTGCTTCTTGCGCCTTCTCCGCCAACATAAGGTGGTTGCGCATCGCGCTGCGAGCAGCTTCCGCATCACGAGCGCGAATCGCCCGGTAGATGTGCCGATGCATTTCCGCCGCTTCTTTCAGATCTTTGGCACGTTTGACGGTTTTTCTCCGTACATCAAAGAGAATCGTCGCCACCATATTCATCAGGGACGTAAGGATGCGATTTTGCGAGGCGGACGCCACCGCCTGGTGGAAGCGCATGTCGTGTACCAGGAACTGCTCAGGATCATCAAGGGAAGCGTACATGCCGGTGATCTCTTCAGAAAGCAAAGCCATGTAGTCGCTAGTTGCACGCTCGGCGGCAAGCCCGGCAACAGCCATCTCGAGTGACTGTCGCGCTTCAAACATTTCAGCCGAAGTGAACCCGTGCAGCGAAGCCATCAGGCGTAGCGGACTACTGTCTAGGGCCGGGGGACCATCTGACTTAACAACAAAAGTTCCGGCGCCCTGCCGCGACTCCAGCACGCCGACCGCAGCTAGCGACCGAATTCCGCACCGGAGTGTGGGTCGGCTCACACCTAAAATCTTGGCCAGGTCCCGCTCCGGCGGCAGTCTGTCACCTAAACGCAACTCACCCGTATGGATCATTTCTCGAAGCTGCGAAATGACTTCTTCGGCAGTGGTTCCAGTGTGGGCTGTATCAATTGTCTTAAACTTCTTACCGTTGGAATCGGTCATACCACTCACCCCTTTCTGGAGAGCTCACTTTACCATAAAGGTCATTTGCTCGATCAAGAAGTTTCCAAAACGGGTGGCGCCAAGTCTTTGTGCTTGCGCATCCTAAATGATTTATCGAGAGGTCCATTAGATCTAGAGTTTTACGAACACGAAAGGAATGACCATTCCATGTAGTTTCATAACAATGGTCGGTTGCGCGGGGTTGTCTTCCCATTTTGGAACGGTGCGCCAGGTAGCAACTACTTGTGAGGTCAAATCAATAACCTTCTATATCTCTTTTCTCACGCTTTCGGTAACTACGATCAAGGAGTTGTGGTGAAGAGAATGGAAAGGTGTCTGGGTGAAATACCGCGGACGGCAAGTATTTCCGGTTTATCCAACAGAGCATCGATCAGTTCGTTAAGATGATGGAACGATCCGTACCTATGAACTCAACGAACACAACATTGACCACATTCTTAGCGGGAGAATCATGCTACTGCTCTGCAGCGTACTTGTCAGGGGAAATATAGAAGGCGATGGCCTTGTTGCGCAAGCGGCTTCGGTCTTGAAAAATAAGATCCCCCTCGCAGGCGCACCGTAATCCTTCTTAGGCTGGACTATCTCAGATATTCTTCACAATCGAGAGGCACCCCACCTCCTGTCGCTTAGCGATCAAGCTCGATGGTAAAGCTGCCCTTGAACACCGTGTCGGCGGCGACTTCTAATTTGTCGCTTTGGCGTTCAGGTCCGGTGAACTTGGCCGAGCGGCCCACGACGGCCGTCAACGCGCGCAACGTTGTCGGATCCCGGTTACCCGACAACCGGATGAAAGGGCTGCCCGTTATCCGGAAGCCGGGACCGCTCTGTCCCGAGACTTCCGCCCAGCGCACTTCAGACTTGATCCCGAGCGAAGCCGCACTTCCGAAATGAGCCCGCCATGCGCCGAATGAGACTGCTGCTTTCTTGTTAGGATATGAGTCGAGGGGTCCTAAGCCCACCCAGCGCAACTCCTCCAACTGTGGGGCTACAATCATCTCCAGGCCCACTTCCGGCAGCCATTTAACCTGGACGCGGGGAGCAATGGTGTATTCAATGTGTAGCTTGCCGGCCCTGGAGAATTGATAGTGATAGCTGACGAGGAAGCTGTTCTTTTCATCAATTTGATGTTCGGCCTCGACCCTGATGTCGACTGTTTCCTTGCTTTCGCTCACTACCCAGTGAAGTACCTTCGTTGTGAAACGGGTGAGATCGGGGGCCGGCGGACGATCGAGATTGTCGTCGCCGCGGAAGAGGCGTTTTTCGCTTAGCGAGAATGGACGCCAGATGGTCGCGCGTAAATTTGAGAAGAGCGGAGAGCCGCCAGCCGAAGCGTTGACTATTCTCCCAGACTCCTGGTCGAACTCGAATCTTGTCCGGGCGGCGTGTACCACTAGCTTGGACCCTCTCTTGATCACCTGAAGTTTGTTCGAGCCTCTCACCCGTGACGCAGACTCCACGGACTCTGCTCCTGAGGTCAGCCGCACGCTACGCCGGGCCATTTCCGAGCCATCGACGCGATTGAAGACAAGTTGAACGTAATAAGACTGATCCTTTTCTGTTTTTGTGAGGGCGCTGGTCGGAACGTTCGCCATAGCGGTCGCCCCGGGCACGGCGTTAAGGCGTTCGGCGCCGCGCGCAAGTTCCTTCTCGTCAGCCATCAACCGCCAGTTGATCGTGACAGTGTTGAGGTCAACGAAGTCATGATCGTTGCGCATGGGAATCTGCACGCTCTGCTTATTGCCTGTGAGAACAATCTCCTTAACCAGGACCGTCACCGGCGCATAAACGGCTTTGGTCTCCCAATAGTCGCGCTGCGGCGAGCGGTCCGGATTCACGATGCCGTCCGTGCCAAAGACCCCGTGCGCGTCATATATCTCACCGGGTGCGACGTCGCTGTGTCGTACCAACTCCGTGCCCCGCGCTTTGTATTTGCCGAGATCGGCCAAAGGATCCAAAGGCACGCGGCCATTCAAGCTGCGCTTGATCCCCTGATCAGCCCAGAGCCAGATCATACCGCCCGCCCCGGCAGGGTGGCGCGTGAGCGCCCGCCAGCGATCTTCTAGCCCGCCGAAATCTTGATCGCCGAGCGCGTGCGAGTATTCAGTGGTGATGACCGGCCGCTTGGTTTCCTTCGCCATTCGGTCTAAGACTTCAGCGGACTCATAGTGCGGCGCGAGAATATCTATTTCCGAGGGCAAACTTTCGTCGGCGTTCCAAGGCAGCAAAATGGGCCGAGACAAGTCCGTTCCTTTGATGTATTTCACCGCCGCGAGGTGGAGGTCCGTCAGCGGATCCTCATTGCCAATCGACCAGATAATCACGCTCGGGCGGTTGTAATCGCGCATGATTGTTTCGTGCGCTCTTTGTAAGACTGAAGCGGCGAATGATGAATCGAGCAGCAGGTCGCCGCCAAACCCCATCGGCACTTCGTCAATTACGTAGAGTCCCAGCTCATCGCAGAGACGCAGAAAGCCTTCGGCGGGCGGATAGTGAGAAGTGCGCACTGCGTTGATATTCGCCTCTTTCATCAGTCGAATATCCTGGAGCCAGTGCTCACGCTGCGTCGCACGCCCGACATCGGGGTGCTCGTCGTGGCGGCACACGCCGCGTAACTTTACCGGACGACCATTAATGCGCAGCACCCCGCCCGTCGTCGAGACCTCGCGAAAGCCGACGCGGTCAGTGCGCGAGTGGATGATTTGGCCGTTTAAGATCAGATCAACTTGGAGACCATAGAGCACGGGTGTCTCTGCCGTCCATTGTGCGGGCCGCGCCACCGGCAAATCGATCTTAACTTCTCGTCCACATGCTGCGAAGCCGCAGGTTTGTGACGGAACCTCTGAGGTCGCGCTCTGCACTTTCCGCCCGTTCTGATCGGTCAGCCTCGCGCGCACCTGGAATGCTCTGGCCGCGGGCGTTTGATTGCCTACAAACATTCGCAGGTGGAGCGTCGCGTCGCGGAAGGCTGCGTCGAAATCGGTCACTGCCTGCACGCGATCAAGGTAGAGCTCGCGCGGAGTGAACTCCAGCCAAACATCACGATAGATCCCGCCAAGCGCCCAATCGTCATTCACGTCGAGCATGGCATCTTTCGTGTTCTGCCGTACGCGCACAGCCAGTAAGTTGTCCGCCCCAGGCCTAAGCGCCCCGCCCGCCTCAAAGGCGAAAGCCGTAAACCCGCCGTCGTGGCGGCCCAGACGGAAGCCGTTGAGCCAGACTTCGGCAGATTGCCAGACGCCGTCGAAATGCAAGACGACCCTCTTGTCCCGTGCGTCGGTCGCGACCTGAAAGCGGTGCAGGTAGAACCCCTCGGAATCCGGCGGCGGTGGTAATAAGTACTTTCTGCCCTCCCCGGGAAATGCTTGAGTAAACAACGGTTCTTCAAACCCGTGCAGCGACCAATTCGACGGCACAGGTAGCGTGCGAAAGGCGTGCGCGTCGAACCCCGGTTCATAAAACCGAGCGAGCGTTTCAGCGGCTTTCAGATCTGGCCCCAGTTTGAACTGCCAATCGCCACTTAGGGAGACCCTGTCCGACTCCGTCGTCTGCCCACCGGCGTTCGGTGCGCAACACAGAGCAAGGCCGCAACCGAGCAACAGCGATCGCGCTAATTTCCACTGTTTGGTAGCAACCACGCAGCCCCCCAGTTTAGAAACACGCGTGTGTAAATATGATCGATTGACTGTTTTCTCACGCCTACTCGTCAAGCACCGTGACGCATCTTACGGCCACTGCCGCAGCACTTCTTGTACTTTTTGCCGCTGTCGCAAAGACACAGGTCGTTGCGTCCCGGACGGGTTTTTCCCGCGTGACGCAAGTCTTGCTCCCGCGCCCAAGCCATGACGTTGGCGGGCGGTCGCTGATGTCGAAGTTCCCCCGCCATGAACTTCATGTACGGGTCAATGTGATTAAAGAAGAGCTTGTAACCCGCGCAGAGGTAGTTCAGCCCATCCTCCCCGTCAGGGGTTTTGGTGAAGCGGTGCTTAGGACACTCGCCGTTACAGGCGAAACGCACTTCGCACTCGCGGCAGTACCGCGGGAGGCTGTCAAGTTTATCCTCGCCGAACTTGCTCTGTTGTGGCGAGTGCGCCAGCGATTCGAGCGGGTGTTCGATGATGTTGCCAAGCTTGTGTTCGGAATAGACGAAATGATCGCACGAGTAAACATCGCCGTTATGCTCGATCGCCATAGCCTCGCCGCAGGTGCGGCGGAAGACGCATAAGGAAGGCTCCATTCCCAGCCAGCTTTCGAGTGCCACGTCAAACACCTGAACGAAGTAGCGGCCCACATCGCCTCGTACCCACTCGTCAAAAATGGTGCGGAGAAATCTGCCATATTGCAGCGCCTCAACCGACCATGGCGTGACACGCGACTGCTCTGCAAAGCTCGGCGCGATCAGCACCAGCCCGTCAGGAGTAGGTGATGCCGCGACGCGCTCCACAATCGGGATGAACTGCATGAAGCCGCTTCCGACCTCTTTGAGGAAGCGATAGACTTCGAGCGGGTGGTGTGAATTGTGGCGCTGCACGACAGTCAGGGTGTTGAATTCAACGTCGTGCTTTTTTAGGAATCCGATCCCGCGCATCACGCGGTCAAAAGTGGGTTGTCCGCCCTTGTCAACACGGTACTTGTCGTGCAGTTCGCGCGGCCCGTCAATGGACAAGCCGACCAGGAAGTTATTCGCCGCCAGGAACCCGCACCAGTGATCGTCGAGCAGCACGCCATTCGTCTGAAAGGCATTCTCGATGCGCTTCCCGACGGCGTATTTCTGCTGCAGTTCGACCACCCGTTGAAAGTAGTCAACGCCAAGGAGCGTCGGCTCGCCGCCCTGCCACGCGAAACTGGCCATGTCGTTCGGCTGGGCCTCGATGTACTGCTGGATGAAGGCCTCAAGTACATCGTCCGGCATGGCCCAGCCCGCCTTACCCACGGGCGTGCCAGGGTACAAATTCTCCTTCTCAAGATAGAAACAGTACTTGCAATCGAGATTACAGATTGGGCCAATCGGCTTGGCGAGCACGTGGAATGAAGAGCGCGCGGCCTGAGTCATCTCTTGTAAATTGGTTCCCTGCATGGCAAAACCTCTCACGCAAAAATCACCCGTTCTTATGCGCGTAAGACTTTATGTGTTTGGCGATGACGCTCATGTTTAGATCTGGTTCTTCGATGTTGCGCGGGTAGTAATAATAGATGAGATGGTCTACGTTCATCGCCAGAACCCGCGGCAAACCTGCGTCCATCGCCGGAATCATAGCCTTCGGCAAGTTGTGATTCTCCACGAGGAAGAGCGTTTTCTTGCCGTTCTGCTTCGCCAGCTTGATGAACTGTTCTCCTTTGCCGAGCAGAATTTTGCCTTTGCCACTTTCGCTATGCTCGTTTGATCCGACCCACTTCTTATCTTCCGTTATATCCCACGGTCTGCCATCGCAGCCGAAATAGTCCAGTGAACCAACCTGCGCCGCAAGTTCCATTTCCAGTTTGCCGGAGTGAGCCTGGATGAACAGGGAGACTTGCTTGTCGGGATATTTGTCTTTGATGTAACGGCTGACCTTGCCGTAGAAATCGGCGGCGGCTTTCAAATGCGCCTCCTCCGGTGCGTCCTTGCCCAGCTTCTCCACCGCTTTCGGTGAATAATCCATGCGAAAGCCTTTCGGTTCGTCCCAGATCACGCCTGAGATATTGAACTGCTTGAACATCGAGTCAAGCGATTCGCAGAAGAACTGATAAGTCTCCGGATAATGCATGCTGCTGATGGCGCCGGAAACGTTGCGCATCAAGAAGGGTGTGCCGTCCTTCTTTAGCATCCAGGTGTGGGGGTTGTTAACTGAAAACAGGCTGGGCACTTTCGGCGCGCCCGCCGTCAACCCACCCCAGCGTGCCGGCACGGCATAGACTTTAATCCCGACGCGCGCAGCTTCCTCGCAGACGATCTTGATGTTCTCGATCGCGGCAAACAGGTCCTGTTCGAGCACCGCCAGGGTAACGACGTTCGTGCCGATGTCCGCCATCCACGTCATATCCTCGCGGATGTGGCGCGGAACACAAGTGTACATATGCGCTCTGAAGTAGTAGGCATTGATGAGCGTCTTGCCCTTGTTGGCCGTCGGGCGCATCTGAGTTTGCGCCGCCATCGCCTGACCGATATTAGACAAGCAGGATGCGCCGAACGCCGACGCCAACCCTAACTTATTAAAAGCTCTTCGTTTCACAGTTCCCACCGCGCCTTAATGAATTGCCTGCGAACCCGCAAGCTGACACGTTTGTAATCAGCTTCTCATTCTCGCCTAACTTCAGCGAGGTGATCCTTAAGTCAATAGGAAACAGTAATCTTTTGTTGAATGTTCTTAGATGACGAGCCTGCTCCAATGATAAAAGTTCCCGGTTCTACTTTCCATTGATGTTCCTTCTCGCTCCAGTATGCTAGATCCTGCCAGTTGATTCTGAGATCAACTTTTTTACTTTCCCCGGCCTTTAAAAAAACCTTGCTGAAGCCCTTCAGTTCTTTAACGGGCCGATCTACTGTGCTTTCTACATCAGTAACATAGACTTGAGCGGCTTCGGCGCCTGCAACAGCACCGGTGTTCGTGACGGTAAAGCTCACGCTAATCGGTTTTTCCTTGGTAATTCTCTTGGATGATGAATGCATATTTGTATAAGCAAAGGTCGTATAAGACAACCCGAATCCAAAGGGAAACTGCGGTTCGATTCTCTTCTTCTCATACCAGCGATAACCAACGTAAACGCCTTCGTGATAAGGTAGCTCCAGCTCTCCAAATTTGACCCTCATATCACGTGAATCTTTACCTCTACCAAGCCAGTAAAGCTTTCCATCACTCATCTTATTAAAATCCCTGGCCGGACTATCGTTAAAATCTTTTTCAATGGTAAAGGGTAATTTGCCTGAGGGGTTAACTTTACCGCTGATAATATTTGCCAGAGCCCAGCCACGCTCCTGCCCTAACAAATGGGCGAAGATCAGTCCTTTTGTTTTAGCCAGCCAGGGCATAGCCATGCCATTGCCGCCTGAGTAAATCACTACTAAATGCGGATTAAGTTTCGCATACCCACTTACCAGGTCATCAACTTGGGGTAGGTTAAAATCAATATCCAAACCTTCACTGCCTGCTTTATTTATGAAATAGAAAACCACATCAGCCGAAGAGATTTCACCGTCGCTGATGTTCGGCCCATGAATTACTCTAGTCCCGTAAACCTTCTTTAATCCTGACAGGTAATCTATGTGGTCGTAACCCTCCACCGATCCGCTTCCTTTTCCGGTGGCAACTGTCAGCGCTTCCTCCGTACCTAACACCACGATCTTCTTAACTTTATCCGGGAGAACGGGCAGAATTTCATCTTGATTCTTTAGTAAAGTAATACTCTCTTCAGCTGTCTGCCGCGCAATCTTCTTATGGTTTTCAAATTTTTTAAGCAGAGAAGGATCACGATAAGCGCGGTCGTAAACACCACTTTTAAAGAACGCATAAAGGTTATAGAAAACCATCTCTTCCAGTTGCTTTTCGAGCTCAGCTTTTTTCCTAGGATGTTCTTTTGCCTCCTGCTGTATGTAATTAGCAAAGAGATCGTTTTTGCTCATTAAGAGACTATGACCAGAGGTTAGTTCCAGATGGTGCCTCTCCGGCCACATCGAACTGTTTGCCCAGTCGCTCATGACGATCCCCTTGAAACCGTATTCTCTTCGCAGAACATCGCCTGTTAAAGGCTTATTAGCAGCGCCCGGAATACCATTTACCTGATTGTTGCCGGTCATTACAGCCAGAGCACCGGCTTCTTTTATTGAAGCTTCAAATGGCGGCAGGAAAATCTCACGCAAGGCCCTCTCACTGATTTTTATGTTTATTACGTGTCTAGCAAGTTCCTGCTCGTTACCAATAAAATGTTTTACGGTTGCTATCGTACCGAGGCTCTGTAATCCCTTTACATACCGTACTGACATACTAGAAGTCAGAAAAGGGTCTTCTCCCATATATTCAAAATTTCGGCCCCCTGCAGCATTGCGATACATATTCAGCCCCGGACCCAACAACACATTGATACCCCACGCTTTGCATTCTTCGCTAATACTTTGGGCATAACTATAGGCGAGATCCGTATTCCAAGTTGCTGCCAGAGCAAGCGTACTGGGAAATGCCGTCGACTTTTCAACTCTTATACACACACCAGAAGTCGCGAAGTCGGAATCGGAGTTTCTCAGGTTAATTCCTTGTGAAGCATCTGCAAAGTAGATGGGCGGAAGGCCGAGTCGTTCCACCGCCGGAAAATACATATTATTCCAGCCACCCGTAAGCATCAGTTTCTCTTGAAAGGTGAGACGCTTGATTACATCTTGTGCTCTTGCTTCGGGTGATGCTCGTCTATCAATATACGCAGCGTCTTCAGGCAGGTTTTGGCGCATACCGATAGGCATGAAATTTTGGCCGCAAAGCTGATACTGAATCTTTTCCTGTGCCGGCGCAGTTACGCCCAGAAAAGTTACCAAGCAAGCCATCGCTAACATTTTTTTCATTTAAGCATTCGACCTCGTAGTCATGAACTAGATCCGCCAACGATAAAGTCGCGCTTTCACTCCTGGGTTCAAGCACAACCGAAGTAGTCCAGTGCGCTGATTTGAACGGCTATCTCGATCTTAGGTTCTCGCGATGCGCCCTGTACGAACATACACACGGCCTTCTTCCGGATAACAGAAACCTTTAAGGTGCCCAGGCGAGATAGTGTTCGGCTGATGTTTCTCGCAGTCTTGCAGCCGCAGCCTCGGCCGTGATGTCGCGTTGCGGACTTGCAAGCAGTTCGTACCCAACCATGAACTTCCGAACTGTCGCCGAACGTAGCAATGGTGGATAGAAATGTGCGTGCAGATGCCAGGCGGAGTGCGGCTGTCCATCAGTGGGACGCTGATGAAAACCCATCGTGTAAGGAAAAGACCCCAGGAAGAGATTGTCGTATCGAGTCGTTACCTGCTGGAGGATGTCTGCCAGTTGGTCCCGTTCTACTTCTCTTAGCTCGTCTAGTCCACCAACGTGATGTTTGCTTAGGAGGGTCGTCTCGAAAGGCCAGGCGGCCCAAAACGGAACGACAACCAGGAACAGTTCGTTTTCGCACACCAACCGTTCTTTCAACTCCAACTCTAGTCTGAGGTAGTCGCAAAGCAAGCATCTTTTGTGCTGTTTGAGATAACCGGTTTGAGCCAGGTTCTCCCTGCGGGCTTCATTGGGTAGACTGGCGTTTCCCCAGATCTGTCCGTGAGGATGCGGATTGCTCGCCCCCATCATGGCACCACGATTCTCAAAAATCTGAATCCAACTATTGTAGGACAGTGCGCCGAGCTCAGCATATTGTGCGGACCAAACATCTACTACGCTGCGAATTTCCGCCAGGCTCATTCGCGCGAGGGTGAGATCGTGACGTGGCGAGAAGCAAACGACGCGGCAGATGCCGGGTTCGCCCTCAGCTGAAAGGAGCTTTCCTTCACTGGTACGTTCCTTTGGGGTGGCGGGTCTAAGAGCGGCAAAATCATTTTCGAAAACAAAAGTGCTTGTGAAGTGCGGATTGACAGCGCCCCCCGCCCGAGCATTACCCGGACACAGATAACAATCGGGATCATAGGCTGGCAAAGACCCCTCTGTTATCTCTTCGATCTGTCCCTGCCACGGCCGCTCAGTCCGATGAGGTGAAACCAGCACCCAGTCTCCAGTCAGCGGGTTAAAGCGGCGATGTGGGTGCTTGCTCAGATCCAACATTGTCGGTTCCCTATACGGGTTCTCGATCCACCCCAGTGGAGCTGACTTCCTCTGCGCCTTTTGCGGCCTCGCAAACGTAGATCTTCGGTGTAATCCCCGTCGCCTCAAAGTAACCCTTCCCGACGACATCCTTGAATTCATCAACTGCTTCCGATTTGACGAGATTGACCGTGCAACCGCCGAAACCGCCGCCGGTCATCTTCGCACCAAAAACACCTTCTACTTTCCCCGCCAAGTTCACCATGAGATCAAGCTCCTCGCAACTAACTTCGTAGTCGTCGCGCAGACTTACATGCGATTCATACATCAGGTCGCCAAATCGCTGGAAAGCGTGCTCCTCGAGCGCAGCTGCGGCAGCCAGGACCCGCACGTTTTCTGAAACCACATGGCGACAGCGGCGATAGATAACCTCGGGTAAGTGATGGCCGTGTTTTTTCAGATCCGCTTCGCCAACGTCACGCAGAGCGCGCGCGTGAGGGAGATGTTGCGCCAGACTCTCAACTCCGGCATTACACTCAGCGCGGCGCGCGTTGTATTGTCCGGCAGCCAATTCGTGCTTAACCATTGTGTTACAGATGACCAGACTCCCCGCTTCAGGTAATGGCAAGGGTTTGAAATCAAGTGAACGGCAATCTAGCAATAGCGCGCTACCGGCCCGACCGGTGCAGGAAATGAACTGGTCCATGATCCCGCAGTGCATGCCGACAAACTCGTTTTCCGCACGCTGACAAAGCCTTGCTATTTCAACCGGCTCGACGCTGAGCCCGGAGTTATAAAGCAACGCGTAGCACGTGGCTACTTCAATGGCAGCAGACGAACTCAGACCTGAGCCAATGGGCACTTCACCGTGAATCCGCAGCGTCGCGCCACTCAGAGGATAGCCGGAGCGCTCCAGCGTTACAGCTACTCCCCCCGGGTAATCGCTCCAGTGCCCAGTTGCGCGGAGATTTGGGTCGTCCAAATCAAACTCGACCTGTTCCGAGAAATTCTCAGAGAACAACGATAACCGTCGATCACCACGCGGCGAGACGGTCACAAATGTCGAGAAACCAATGGCCGCCGGCATCACAAACCCATCGTTGTAATCCGTGTGCTCTCCGATCAGATTGACTCTTCCGGGCGCGCGAAACGTTCGCGCCGGCGTTGTCTGCAGATCATCAATTTCAGCTTTCACTTCGTCAGCTTGTTCTAAAGACATTTGTTCTAACGCCTCTGCCAACGGTTCAGGGTTCAAATTTTTCAGACGCCAACTAGTGTCCTGACTCTAAAGTTCTAAACACAAATCCTGCCCTCGCCGCAGAGCGGCGAAATGTTTATAGACACGTTGCTGAATAGAACTTCCTCGCTCCGGAGGAGCGAAATGTGCTTTTCGGCTACTAAATGTTTCGCTCCTACGGAGCGAGGAAGTTCGTCCGGGTCGTCGTGGTCTATAAACATTTGGTCCCGCTGGGACCGAAGACTAACGCGCCCAAATATACCGACGGGCTTGTTACGCGAACTTTAGAGTCAGGACACTAGTTCCTAGCTCAAGCTTCAGCTTGTCTTTGGCGAAACCGAGCAATCTAAAGGTTGTAGTCTGACGTTGAACTTTGAACTGCTTGAATTCTATGCGTGCGTTTGGTCTTCATCCGCCGCGTTCGGCGTTGTTGGTGTTCCCCACTTTCCCAGGAGCAACATCAGCAGGCCAAAAACCAGCAGCACGATTCCCCACCATAAATTGATATTGATCCCGAGCGAACGCTTATAAATGGCTTTGTCTCCCAGCAAACCAAAGCTGGTCAGCATGAAGCCGAGAATGGAGAACATCAGACCAATCGGCAATCTAATATCGAGTCCCATGATTCACCTCTGTCTTATGTCAGTACCGCCTGCGTTAGCGGCGGGTAAAGGCCTCACGATAAACCCACCCGCAAACGACCGGTGGTTCTCACAACATCTACATCTACCGGTAACGAAGCTGGTACTAAGAGCATCTATCACCAAAAGATGATATTCAGCACCAGCGCCACCGCCAGTACGATGGCGCCTAATACCGTAGGACGCTTGTACCAAACGAGATCATCCTCTTTAGGTTTTTCGGTCAAGGAATAAACCAGCCCGACCAGCTCACTATCGGCCCGAGGCCCGGTTAGCAAACTGACCACGATCGTCACCACAAAACACGTGGTCCAGGCGAAGATCGCCGTCCAGAAGTTCTGGGCCATCTCACTTGGGTAGACGTGGGTGACGGCAAACCAACCACCTTTGATACCCAGGGTCGCTCCATGGGGCAAAGTTATTCCGTGGTGAATCGCGGCCGCTAACGTGCCCGAGACCAATCCCACAAATGCCCCATGTCCGGTGGCCCGTTTCCAAAACATGCCCAGCAAAAAGGTCGCAAAGAGCGGCGCATTCACGAAAGCGAAAACCAACTGGAGCATGTCCATGATGTTGTTGAATTGCGTCGCCAGATAGGCCGCGGCCACTGAAACTGCAATGCCGAAAATCGTGGCCATGCGACCCATCCAGAGATAGTGTGCATCACTGGCACCGCGCTTGAAGTAAGACTGATAAATGTCGTAAGTCCAAACCGTATTGAAGGCGGTCACGTTGCCGGCCATGCCGGACATGAAACTAGCCATTAGCGCGGTTAGCCCAACTCCCAGAATTCCGGTGGGGAAATAGTGACCCAGCATCATTGGAGTCGCGAGGTCATAGTTGAAAGTGCCATCAGGCTTCAAGGGCAAAGTGAAACCACCTGAGCCCGCCTGATGCGTCAAGGCTATCGCGATCATGCCGGGCAGAATTACCAGAATGGGAAAGAACATCTTCGGTATGGCGGCAATCAATGGAGTGCGCCTCGCCGCTGACATCGAATCGGCAGCCATGGCGCGTTGCACCACTAGAAAGTCCGTACACCAGTAACCAAAGGAGAGTACGAATCCCAATCCCATGGCCAATCCAAACCACTCGACACCCATGGGGTTGTGAGCTGGAGAATCCATAAACTGCCACGAGTGGGTCCACGCTCCTGCCTCGTAGCCCTGCGAAGTAGCTACGCCATTCAGCCGCGTGACCAGGCCCGGCCAACCGCCTACATCTTTCAGCGCCAATATCACCAGGGGCGCGAAGCCGAAGATGATAAGAAAGAATTGCAGCACCTCGTTATAGATTGCGGAGGTCAATCCACCGAGGAGGATGTAAATCAGAACAATCAGCGCTGCGACCATCACGCTAAAAGTGAAGTCCCAGCCGAGCAACACGCCCAGCAACAAACCCATTGCGTATAGCGAAATGCCTGACGAGAAAATTGTCATCGCCGCAAAGGTGAGGGCGTTGAATCCTCGCGTCTTCTCATCGAAACGCAGCTTTAGATACTCCGGTACCGAGCGCGCCCGCGAGCCATAATAGAAAGGCATCATGAAGACACCCACGAACACCATCGCCGGAATTGCGCCGATCCAATAAAAGTGACTTGTAGCGATCCCGTACTTTGCTCCTGATGCGCCCATGCCAATTACTTCCTGCGCTCCAAGGTTTGCTGAGATGAAGGCGAGCCCCGTGATCCACGCAGGCAGCGAGCGGCCCGAAAGGAAAAAGTCTTTGCTCGTCTTCATGTAACGTTTTAGCGCAAAGCCAACGCCAAGAACGAACACGAAATACACGAGCATGATGGCCCAATCGATTATTGTCAGCTTCATGATTGTGTTTGGCTGAGTTGTTCAAGCGGATTCGTGGGAGCAAAATGGATAACAAGCAGCAAAACCTCCATCGCACGCGATAGTTTCGGCTAATCCCCTTTCGCGGAATCGAACGACGCTGAAATCTCCGTTGGTCTTCACCGAACGTTTGATGAATTCGCCTGACAGCCTTCGTCGTCGTTAGCGACGAAATCGGTCGCGGCATTGTCTTTCTCAGTGGTGAGTACGTTACGGTGCAGTAAGTAAAGGATCCGCCCGTCGGGCTCCCTTTTCCGGGGTAGAACGTCCGCCCCTCGCCTACTTTGCGTGGCCCGTTGTGGATAATCGCGACTGTCGGTTTAAGAACTCTTATCAGCGCCGGATTGTTGTGTTGTCCATGTCGTGATGGTTGACATGGAGATCAACATGTCAATAGGAAACAGTAATTTTTTGTTGAATGTTCTTAGATGACGAGCCTGCTCCAATGATAAAACTTCCCGGTTCTACTTTCCATTGATGTTCCTTCTCGCTCCAGTATGCTAGATCCTGCCAGTTGATTGGGAGATCAACTTTTTTACTTTCCCCGGCCTTTAAAAAAACCTTGCTGAAGGCCTTAAGTTCTTTAACCGGCCGATCCACTATGCTTTCTACATCAGTAACATAGACTTGAGCGGCTTCGGCGCCTGCAACAGCACCGGTGTTCGTGACGGTAAAGCTCACGCTAATCGGTTTTTCCTTGGTAATTCTCTTGGATGATGTATGTATATTTGTATAAGCAAAGGTCGTATAAGATAACCCGAATCCAAAGGGAAACTGCGGTTCGATTCTCTTCTTCTCATACCAGCGATAACCAACGTATATGCCTTCGTGATAAGGAAGCTCCAACTCTCCAAATTTGTTCTTAAGATCCTGTTCTTCCGAAGTCTTAGTCCCTCTACCACCCCAGTAAAACTTTCCATCACTCATCTTATTAAAATCCTTGGCCGGACTATCGTTAAAATCTTTTTCAATGGTAAAAGGTAATTTGCCTGAGGGATTCACTCTACCGCTGATAATATTTGCCATGGCCTCGCCACACGCCTGTCCTGAAAAATAGGCAAACACCAATCCTTTTGTTTTAGCCAGCCAGGGCATAGCCATGCCATTGCCGCCTGAGTAAATCACTACTAAATGCGGATTAAGTTTCGCATACCGAGTTACCAGGTCATCAACTTGGGGTAGGTTAAAATCAATATCAGATCCTTCACCGCTTGGTTTAGCTATAAAGTACAAAACCACATCAGCTGAAGAGATTTCACCGTCGCTGATGTTCGCCCCGTGAATGATTTTTGTCCCGTAAACCTTCTTCAATCCTGACAGGTAATCTATGTGGTCATAACCCTCCACCGATCCGCTTCCTAATCCCGTATAAGCTGTTAGTGCTTCTTCTGTACCCAACACCACAATCTTCTTAACTTTATCCGGGACTACGGGCAGGATTTCATCTTGATTCTTTAATAAAGTAATACTCTCTTCCGCTGTCTGCCGCGCAATCTTCTTATGATCTGCAAATTTATCAAGCAGGGAAGGATTACGATAAGGGCGGTCGTAAACACCACTTCTAAAGAACGCATAGAGGTTATAGAAAACCATCTCTTCCAGCTGCTTTTCGAGCTCAGCTTTTTTCTCGGGATGTTCTTTTACCTCCTGCTGTAAGTAACTAGCAAAGAGTTCATTTGTCGCCATTAAGAGACTCTGGCCAGAAGGTAGTTCCAGATGGTGCCTTTCCTGCCAATACATACTGTTTGCCCAGTCACTCATGACGATTCCTTTGAAACCGTATTCTCTTCGAAGAACATCTCCTGTTAAAGGCTTATTAGCAGCGCCCGGATAACCGTTCACTTGATTTTGGCCAGTCATTACAGCCAGAGCACCGCCTTCTTTGATGGAAGCTTCAAATGGCGGCAGGTAAATCTCACGCAACGCTCTCTCACTGATTTTTACGTTTATTGTATGTCTCGCAAATTCTTGTTCGTTACCAACAAAGTGCTTGAGAGTTGCGATAGTGCCGAGGCTCTGTAATCCTTTGACATAGGGTGCCGACATTCTAGAAGCCAGAAGAGGGTCTTCGCCCATATATTCAAAATTTCGGCCGCCTGCGGCGTTGCGATACATATTTAGCCCCGGACCCAACAGCACACTGATGCCCCAGGCTTCGCATTCTTCGCTAATGCTTTGCGCATAGTTATAGGCCAGATCAGAATTCCAAGTTGCTGCCAGAGAGATGGTGCTGGGAAATGCCGTTGACTTTTCAACTTTGACACACGAACCGTTAGGGAACTTGCGCCCTTCTCTTATGTTTATTCCCTGTGAAGCATCTGCAAAGTAAATTGGCCGAAGGCCAAGTCGTTCCACCGCGGGAAAATGCAAAAAGTTCCAGCCACCCGTAAGCATCAGTTTTTCTTCAAAGGTGAGACGTTTGATTACATCCTGCGCTCGTGCTTCCGGAGATGCTCGCCTGTCAGTGTATACAGCGTTTTTAGGCAGGTTCTTACGCATACCGAGAGGCATGAAATTTTGGCCGCACAGCTGATACTGAATCGTTTCCTGTGCTAAGGCGGTTACGGCCAGAAATGTTGCCATGCAAGCCATCGCTAATATTTTTTTCATTTTTTAAATGTTCGAGCTCGTAATCATGAATTCGATGGTTCGACGACAAAGGTCACGCTTCACTCCTGGGTTCAACCGCGAATTTCACTACTGCTTCTTCGCGTATGCTTTGATGTGCCTGGCTACGATGCGCATATTTTCATCGGGCTTCTGGATATTGACTGGATAGTAGTAGTAGATCAGCATGTCCACCTTCTTCTCCAGCACTCTCGGTAATCCACGATCCATCCCGGGCAGCATGCTCGCGGGAAGGTTGTGATTTTCGGCCAGGAACAGGGTTTTTTTCCCATGTTTCCGCCCCAGCTCGATGATCTTTTCGCCCGGGCCAAGCAATACTTTGCCTTTGCCGCTTTCGTTCTCCCCCTTGCCCTTCCACTTGCTGTCTTCCGCCAGATCCCACGGCCTGCCGTCGCAGCCGAAGTAGTCGAGCGGGCTGATCCGGGCACCCGCCTCGATCCTCAGCTGGTCGCTGTGCGCCTGCATGAACAGACACAGGGTCTTGTCAGCGTAATTGTCTTTGATGTATTTGCTCACCCGGCCGTAGAAATCTGCGGTGGCTTTGTAGTGTGCTTCAGGCGGCGCGTCCTTACCGAGATTCTCGACGGCTTTGGGCGAATAGTCCTCGCGGAAACCCTTCGGCTCATCCCAGACGATACCCTTGATGTTGAACTGCTTGAAGAGCGAATCGAAAGACTCGCAGAAGAACCGGTAGGTCTCCGGGTGATGTACGCTGCTGATCACGCCGGAAGTGATGGGCATATGCATCGGCGTACCGTCCTTCTGGAGCACCCAGGTGTGCGGATTGTTAACCGAGAAGAGGCTCGGCACTTTGGGGGCGCCCGCCGCCAGCCCGCCCCATCGCGAAGGGACGGCGTAGACCTGTAGTCCGGCTTTCTCGGCTTCTTCACAAACCAGCCTGATGTTCTCGACCGCCGCGAACAAGTCCTGTTCGAGCACGGCCAGGGTGATGCTATTCGTGCCGATGTCCGCCATCCACTTCATGTCCTCACGGATATGGCGTGGGACGCAGGTGTACATATGCGCGCTGAAGTAGTATGCGTTGAAGAGTGTTTTGCTTTTGTTGACGACTGGCTTGATCTGAGCGTCGACGGCCAGCAACGGCGTGGCCAACGAAGTAGCGAGTGCGGCTTTAGTAATCTCTCTTCGGTTCATAATGGCCTATACTTTTAGTTTGTTGGTTGTTCTAGCCTGCCAGCGAGCGGTTGGGGTTCGGCTACTATTGTCCTTCTTCGATTTACCCTGCGGCCACAACGGGAATTGCGTTGAATCAACGCGCGAGGTCTTAAGGTGGGCTTCGATCTGCTTGACCACTTCAGGACGCTGAATGGCCAGGTCATTCTGCTCACCGATGTCCTGCTTCAGGTTGTACAGTTCGATCGGCCCATACTTGCTGTGTCTGACGGCTTTCCAATCACCAAACCTCATCGCCTGAGAACCGACGGTGTTAATCTCTAGTTCGAAGTACAAAAATTTGTGCTCCGGCTGGCGTTTTCCGAGCAGGGCCGGTAGATAGGAAATGCCATCTATTCTTTTTGGAACTTGCGCGCCGGCTAGCTCGGCGACTGTCGGCAGAAAATCCCAGAAGGCCGAAACGTGATTGCTGATCGAGCCTGATTTGATCTTGCCGGGCCAGCGGGCGATGAAAGGCACCCGGATGCCGCCTTCGTAAAGATCGCGTTTGATACCGCGCAAGCCTCCAGAGCTGTTGAAGAACCGCGGGTCTTTGCCTTTGACGTTGTGCGCGCCGTTGTCAGTGGTAAAGATAACCAGCGTTTGTTCTTCGAGCTTCAATTCCTTTAAAAGAACCACAAGCCTGCCGACATCACGGTCCAGCCTGGTGACCATGGCGGCAAAAGTTTCGTTGGGATTCTGAATCTCAGTGAATGAACCTTCTACAGGTTTGCTACGGGGAAATTTGCCCCGAAATTCTCGCAGCGAATCTTCGGGCACTTCGAGTTGCGAATGCGGCAGCGTGTAGGCGAGGTAGAGAAAGAACGGCTGGTGTTTGCTGCGGCGAATGAAGTCGTGCGCTTCTTTAGTGAACAGATCGTGCGCGTACTGCCCTTTCGCAGCGCCCTGATTGCCTTCGATTACTATCTCTTCGTCATTGCGCCAGAGTTTCGGAGGGTATTGGTTGTGCGCCAGACTTTGGTCGGTGAAGCCATACCAAAAGCTAAAACCCTTTTTGTTCGGCGCGCCGGTCGTGCCAGTGTCCCCGAGTCCCCACTTGCCGACGATTCCGGTTGCATAGCCCGCTCTCTTGAGCACCTCCGCCACCGTCAGGTCTCCGGGCTGAAGCGCCCCGCGCCCGCCCTCCGCCGTGAAGTTGTTGCGGATTCTGGTGTGGCCAGTGTGCAGCCCGGTCATCAGGCTCGAACGGGAGGGAGCACACAGGCTGACGCCGGCGTAGTGCTGAGTGAACTTCATCCCTTCCCGCGCCAGCCGGTCAATGTTTGGCGTCTGGTATTTCGTCTGGCCATAGCAGGAAAGTTCACCGTAGCCTAGATCGTCAGCCATGATGTAGATGATGTTCGGCTTGCCGGTCGGCCGCGCCTGTATGAGTATACCCGGCAGATCAGCGAGGCTCAGTGATGCAGCCGCGATACCGGCGGTCTTTAAAAAGTTTCTTCGCGAGCCCTGGAGATGGTCGGTCATCGTGAAAAATATGACTCGTAGACGAAGATCGGATCTTCCAGCGTAGCACCCTGATCGCCCGTCTCTTTGATCCACTTGTCCAAAGTTCCGCGCAACTGCAATAGGGTTTGTTTGTGTTCGGGTTTCTCGGCGAGGTTCTTGATCTCGTGCGGATCCAACATCACGTCGTAGAGTTCTTCGATCGGTTTTTGATCCGCCGCAAACAACGCCTGCGCCGGTGTCAACTTGCCTTCGGTCTTGAGCTTCTTGACGAGGTTCCAGGTCGGGTACTCGCGCTCCTTGTACGGGTTGCGCTGCATATAGGGGGTGCCGGGGATGAAATTGCGGATGTACTTGAATTGCTTCGTGCGCACGCAACGCATGCGATCAACGGCAATGTCCATGCGGTCGCGCGCGGCGACGATGTATTTGCGCTCTTTATGTCCGGGGAATAGAAAGTCTCTGCCGTGCATATTCGCTGGCGGCTCGATGCCGGCGATCTTGAGCGAGGAGGCAGCCAAATCAATCCCTTCGACCAAATCTTCTCTGATCGTGCCCGGCTTGATCCTTCCCGGCCAGCGGACGATGAGCGGGACACTGATGCCACCCTCGTACAAAAACTGCTTGCCCCGAAAGAGGCAGGAGCCATTATCCCCAAGGAAGAAAACCACGGTGTTGTCAGCCAGTCCGCCATCTTCCAGCCGCTTCATAATCACGCCCACGTAGCTGTCTACCAGTTGGATCGCGTCGAGGTAGTTGGCGTACTCGTCACGAGCGATTGGATGATCGGGCCAGTAGGGCGGCAGCTTAACTTTGTTCGGGTCAACCAGATTCTTGAGCGTCTTGCGAGCCAGGGGCCAGCCATAGCCTTTGTGACTTTCCCTCAGTGTGAGGTGCGCGAAGAAAGGTTTGTTCGCAGCCCGTTGATCCCAGTTCCACCCATCGAACGGTCGATCAGCCACAAAGTTAAAATCGGTTTTGCCGGAACCAGCGGGACCAGCCTCTTTGCTGTCCTCCTTCTTCGGGCCTTTGCCGCATAAGACTGTGAAGTAGCCTGCCTCGCGGAAGTAGTCGGTGATGATCTTCACCCCGGGTGGCAACGGTTTCCTGTCATAAGTACGGTGATTGTGCGCCCCGAAACTCGTTTGATACATCCCCGTTATGAGAGATGTACGACTGGCTGAGCAAACCGGAGCATTTGTGAATGCGCGAGTAAAGCGCGCACCCTGGCTTGCCAACTTGTCTATGTTCGGCGTTTGTATCAGGGGCTCGCCGTAGCAGGAAAGTTGCGGGCTGATGTCCTCGGCAAGAACCCACAGAATGTTCGGACGTGACTTGCTATGATTCTTTACCGGCGCCCGCCCAAAAGCCCTGGACAAGGTGGAAACGGCCAGGGCTGAAGTCCCGGCCTTCAGTATGTCTCGTCGTGTAAGTTTCACTTTCGTTTCTCAGGTTTGGCACTCAACTCTCGGCGGTAAGAAACCGTCTGCAGCATGCTCGCTATTTCTACGCAAGCGGATCGCCACGTAAAAAGCCTGTTGGTTGCGTCCGTCTCACCAGAAACTCACGAAGGTCGCTTATGTTTTAACGGAAGCAATGGAA
>JBGTLM010000057.1:0-31299 GCA_041744135.1 Pyrinomonadaceae bacterium | reverse complement strand
CGCCATCGCGACCGCCACCGCTCGGTTGAGCGATACGATGGGAGAGGGCTGCAGGCGCTCGAGAAGGTCGTAAAGCCGGACGATCTGTGGCCAGTTTGTGTCTTCTGCGTGTTTCGCGCGACAGTGCTCTGCCGAAATCGCCGCCTGTACCGCGAAAGGACCAGCCTCGCTGCCAAGCGCCTCATCGACAAGGGGCAACGCCTCGTCGATCTGCCGCTGATCCCAACGGCTGCGATCCTGCTCTTCCAGAACGATGAGATCGCCGGTCTCGTCCAGGCGAGCTTCGCGTCGTGAATCGTGAAGCAGCATCAAGGCCACGAGCGCTGTCGCTTCTGAGGGCGGGGGGGCCATCAACATCCTTAACAGTCGGCCAAGTCGGATAGCCTCAGCGCAGAGATCGGTCCTGACGGGCTTCGCGCCTTGCGTCGGCGCGTATCCTTCATTGAAGATCAAATAGATCACGGTCAGCACAGCGTCGAGCCGGCCGGGCATGTCATTTGTGTCGGGAACGGAGTACGGAATGCCGGCGTCGCGAATCTTGCGCTTGGCGCGCACGAGGCGCTGGGCCATCGTCGCCGGCGGAACTAGAAACGCGCGCGCAATCTCGTCCGTTTCGAGGCCGCCGAGGGTGCGCAGGGTTAACGCGACCTGCGCCTCGAGTGCGAGCGCGGGGTGGCAGCAAGTGAAAATCAGCCGCAACCGATCGTCCGAGATTTCGCTCGCATCGTAGTCCGGCTCCTCGATTGTTCGGATCAATCCGGACGCGGCATACGATTCAACTTTCTCCCTGAACCGCGTCTGGCGCCGGATGCGGTCAATGGCTTTGTGCCGAGCTGTTTGAATGATCCATGCGGGCGGGGAATCGGGGACGCCCGCTTCAGGCCATTGGTCGACCGCCGCGGCAAAGGCTTCCTGCGCCGCTTCTTCCGCTACGTCGAAGTCGCCGAAAGACCGAATGAGGGTGGCTACAATCCGGTCCCAATCGGAGTTATAAACTGCCTGAACTGCCGCGTTGGCGTTTGGTAGCATGACGCATGTTAAATATTTCCCGGCAGCGTGTCGATTCGGGCACGCCCCGTTCGACTTACTGGTGAAGCACAACCGCAAAAAGGAGCAGGGCAGCGAAAATTAGCAATCCGCTGATTATGGAGTGTTGAGAAACCCCGCTAAAGAGGTTCGAAAGTGAATATTTTGAAGGGCATCAGTTCCGTCCTGGCGGGAATGGTCTTTATCGTTTTCACACATGCCGGGACAGACTTTGTACTAGAAAGGCTCGGCATATTCACGGCACCGGATCAGGGATTTCACACTACATGGATGGTGGTGACCGCAACCATTTACCGCAGCATTTATACGATAGCAGGCGGCTACATTACCGCAGCCTTAGCTCCAAATCCGCCAATGCTATATGTAATGATTCTCGGAATAATAGGGACTGTGGCAGGCATCACCGCCGCAATAGTAACCATACCGATGGAAATAGCCCCCACTTGGTATCCGATCGCGCTGGCCGTACTTGCTCTGCCCTGTTTGTGGTTAGGGGGAAAGTTGAGAACTAGATAACTAACGCATTTATTTGCGCGTTTCGCCGATCCCGATGGCAACTCGTGGTATTGCAGGAATTCCTGTCCAGTTCAAGAAGCAAATCTGACCATGTCAGCAATATTAACGCAAAGCGGTTTGTTGAAAGGCTAAAAACTCACTGCTCGCCAGACGAACTGAAGAAGGTTCAGCGCTATTTTAAATCAGGCGAAGGCGAGTATGGCGAGGGTGATGAGTTTATTGGTGTGCGCATGGGGCAAGGCTTCGCGCTTGCCAAAGAGTTTTATTGAGATGCCGCCACGCGAAATTGAGAAACTGCTCGAAAGCCAAATCCACGAAGCAAGGGCTGGTGCGGTTAGCATTATGGATTGGCAAGCTCGTAACAAAAAAAAGCCCGAAGCGCGCCGAAAAGAGCTGTTCGATCTTTACATGCGACGTCATGATCGAATTAACAACTGGGATTTGGTTGATCGCAGCGCGCCATATGTAGTCGGCGGCTATTTGTTTGATAAGCCGCGCGATATTTTGTACAAGCTGGCACGCTCCAAAAATGTATGGGAGCGTCGCACTGCCATTGTCAGTACCTACTATTTTATTAGACAGGGCGATGTAGCTGACACGTACAAGATCTCCGAAATGTTGCTTAACGACAAACACGACCTAATCCACAAGGCCACTGGAGGGTGGATACGCGAAGCCGGCAAGAAAGACCTGAAAAAACTGCTAAGCTTTTTAGATAAACAGGCTGCCACGATGCGTACCGCTTTGCGTTACGCAGTTGAAAAACTTGACAAGAAACAGCGGGATCACTATTTGGGCTTGAAGAATGCTCGCTAAAAGAGCATGCCGGAAGACCAGCCTTACTTGGACGTGGGCGATGTTCGATCACTGTCAGAAAACTTGGAAGGAGAAATGAGATGCAAAAAATAACCCCGTTCTTGTGGTTCGATAACAATGCCGAAGAGGCCATGAATTTTTATCTGTCTGTTTTTAAGAATTCAAAGGTCTTGAGCGTTAGCCGTTATGGAGAAGCAGGGCCAGGCCCGAAGGGATCGGTAATGACCGCGATATTCCAACTCAATGGACAAGAATTCATTGCACTGAACGGTGGCCCCCACTTCAAATTTACGGAAGCCATATCGTTCAGCTTGGACTGTAAAACGCAGGAAGAAGTAGACGAGTTCTGGGAGAAGCTGTCCGAGGGCGGAGAAAAATCAAGATGTGGCTGGCTAAAAGACAAATATGGGCTGTCATGGCAAGTCAATCCGACTGTCTTAGGTGAGATGTTGCAAGACAAGGATCCTGAGAAATCGAAGAGAGTCATGGAGGCAATGCTTCAAATGGATAAAATTGACATAAAAACTTTGAAGCAAGCGTATGGGCAACAATAACCAGCGGCGATTATTCGCCTGAAACGCAATGTTCGACTTACTAATGGAGGCACACACATGAAATACATGATGCTGGTTTATCTCGATGAGCAGGCCATGAGCGAGAGTGAGCGTGAGCACTGTTACGTGGAGTCTGCGCAGCTCACGCAGCAGCTCGACTCCAGCGGGCAGTATCTGGATGCCAGCCCGCTATACCCTATCTCGACGGCGACCAGTGTTCGCGTACGCGACGGCAAACGGCTGGTGACTGATGGTCCGTTCGCGGAGACGCGCGAACAACTCGGTGGCTACTACCTAATAGACGCCAGGGACCTCGACGAGGCGATCCGCATCGCCGAAAGAATTCCACCGGCACGATTCGGTACCGTCGAAATCAGGCCAGTGATGGAAATCGAGGGACTGCCGGCGGAACGAGCCCACGCATCATGAGAACTAAAACAGCTGCCGGACCAACATCGCAACTGCCCCGACACGTTTGAGCCACGACTGAGGCGCACTTATGAAATACATCTTGCTGATTCATCACCAGGAGGAATTAGACGAGGACGAGCGACGCCTCCTGCTGAAGGAGTCTGTGCAACTCGCGAACCAGCTTCACGAAAAACGTCAGTATCTGGACGCTGCGCCGCTACAGCCCACATCGGCGACGACCAGTGTGAAGGTTCGCGACGGGAAACGGATCGTGACCGATGGTCCCTTTGCGGAGACTCGCGAGCAGATTGGCGGCTATTTCCTGATTGAAGCTAAGGATCTCGAGGAAGCAATCGACATCGCCGGTAGAATTCCCGGAGCGCGTATCGGGACCGTTGAAGTTCGGCCGGTGCGAGAGGTCGAGGGCCTGCAGAGAAATAGTCTGTGCAATTAACTTTCGAAAGGAAAAACATGTCTACTAAGATTTTCGTGAATTTACCAGTGAAGGACCTCAATACGTCCATAGAATTCTTTACCAAACTCGGTTTCACCTTTAATCCTCAGTTTACTGACGAAACGGCCACCTGCATGGTCGTGAGCGAGGACATATTCGTGATGCTGTTGACTCACGACAAGTTCAAGACCTTTACCCCCAAAGAAATTTGTGACGCAACGAAAAGCACCGAAGTGCTCGTGTGCTTATCTTCTGAGAGTCGCGAAAAACTTGATCAAATGGTTCACCAGGCAGTTGCCGCGGGTGGAACAACTTACAATGAACCACAAGACCACGGTTTTATGTATGCCCACGGGTTTCAGGACTTGGATGGCCACATTTGGGAACTCATCTACATGGAGCCAAGTGCGCTAGATCAGGATTGAAAGGACGGGTTATGAAAAAAGTAAAATCCGGTGCCGCAGCACAGACCGTAGACGACTATCTGGCGGCCCTGCCAGAAGAGGCGCGGGCAACGCTCGAGAAGCTTCGCAAGACAATCAAGGCCGTTGCGCCCAAGGCTACGGAAGTGATCAGCTACCAGATCCCGATGTACAAACACCACGGAATGCTGGTGGGCTTCGCCGCCTTCAAGGATCACTGCAGCTTCTTCCCCGGCGCAATACCTATAGCGATATACAAGGATGAGCTGAAGGCCTACAAAACATCTAAGGGGACTATTCGCTTCCCGATAGGCAAGCCACTACCCGCCGCGCTAGTAAAGAAGCTCGTCAAGATCCGCATTGCTGAGAACGAAGCGGCGTTCAATAAGAAGGAAAAGGAAAGATGAAGAATTTGATCATTCGGACAGTGGCCGCGGCAGCGCTGCTAACAATTACGGCAGCTGTTTTGGCGACGACGACGCAAGATGACAAGGGCAGATATGCTGAGGTGAACGGACTCAAGATGTATTACGAGACTCACGGCACCGGCGGCAGGCCGCTGGTTTTACTTCACGGTGCATTCGGTTGGGCAACGGTTTATCCGACGCTGGCGAAGAATCGGCAAGTGATCGCCATCGAGCTGCAGGGGCATGGACACACCGCTGACATCGATCGCCCGTTGACCTACGAGCAGATGGCGGACGACACCGCCGAACTTCTAAAACTACTCAAAATTGAACAAGCGGACCTTTTCGGCTACAGCATGGGAGGCAATGTTGCTCTGGCGGTTGCGATCCGGCATCCGCAGCTTGTGCGCAAACTGGTCACCGCCGGATCCCATAGCGGCAAGATCGAGGATGCCTACGATCCCGAAACACTCAAGCAGTTTAAGAGCCTTTCACCCGATAATTTCGCGCCCAAAGAGTTAAAAGATCCTTACGACAAGATCGCACCCGACCCGAAAAAATGGCCCGTACTGGTCGCCAAGATCAAAACGATGGATTTGGAGTTTAAGGGCTTCACTCCCCAGGAAATGCGTTCCATCAAAGCTCATGTCATGGTCACGATCGGAGACCGGGATGCTCCTCGTCCGGAGCACGCCGTGGAGATGTTTCGGCTAATTCCAAACGCCCAACTTGCAGTGTTTCCGGGCGCGGATCACTTTCTGCTCTGGACCAGCCCCGAAACGTTGCTGGTACCGATTGCGGCGTTTCTGGACGCGCCGATGCCGGAGGCCAAACGCTAGTAGGTTGTGGAACTCACGAAAGAAATCAGCCACAGATTTGCACGGATCAGCAAGAGCAGAACGGATGCATACATTTGGAAGCTTTCCAGCATTTTGATTGGCTATCTGTGACTGTCCGTGCAAATCTGTGGCCGATCTTTCGTTGTTTCGTTATTGAACGGTTTGTGGAGGAAGAACGCATGCAATCAGAGGCTCAACCTGCTCCCGTCTCGAAAAAGAGACTCTGGGCCGGACGAATCGTTGGCGGCCTCCCGGCACTGTTCCTGCTCATGGATGCCATCATGAAATTGGTGAAGCCGGCTCCTATCGTTGAGGCAACCGTTAAACTCGGATATTCCGAGAACGTTATTATCCCCTTGGGGATCGTGTTGCTCATTTGCACCGTACTCTACCTGATCCCGCTTACTTCTGTTCTTGGCGCGATCTTACTGACGGGCTATCTGGGCGGAGCCGTCGCAACACATGTGCGGGCTGGTGAGGGACTCTTTTCGATCGTCTTTCCAGTCATTTTCGGAGCGCTACTCTGGCTAGGGCTTTACTTGCGCGATCACCTGCTGCGCGCACTCATCCCATTGCGAAGGTAGATTGCGGCGTGAAGGGAACATAATCCAATCGTCAAGGGAGTGCACGATGCAATTAAACTCGTATCTCTTTTTCAATGGCAACTGCGAGGCAGCATTCAAGTTCTATGAGCAGTGTCTTGACGGGAGAATCGAAGCAATGAGGCCGCACACGGGTACGCCAGCGGAGGAACAGGTGCCAGCTGAATGACGCGATTAAGATCCTTCACGCGCGTCTGGTTGTGGGCGACCAGGTATTGTTGGCTTCTGACGCTCCGCCCGGGCGTTATGAAAAACCAAAAGGCTTCTTCGTGCACCTCCAGATCAAAGACCCGGCAGACGCAGAACGCATATTTCACGCAATTGGCAGCAGGCGGGACGGTCCAGATGCCGATCGAGCAGACCTTCTGGGCCGCCCTTTTTGGCATACTTATCGATCGATTCGCATACCCTGGATGGTTCACTGTGAGCGAGTCGCGTAATAAGGTGTAATAGGAACGACCACCCAATCACATGAACAGTCACGAAACTCGTGGGGTGATTTCGTGCGGTTTAGTGGATCGTTTGAATGTTTCTTTTTGAAGATACAAGCAAAGGAGAATTTCAAATGCGATATGTTGATGGATTTGTCTTGCCTGTCCCTAAGAAGAACTTGAAGATATACCGCGCCATCGCCCAGAAGGCAGGAAAAATCTGGCAGGAGCACGGAGCCCTGCAGTACATCGAGGCCGCCGGCGATGATCTCGAGGTGAAGTTTGGCGTTTCGTTCACGCGCACAATTAAGCCTAAGCCCGGCGAGACAGTGGTGATCTCATTTATTGTCTTCAAGTCACGCGCCGATCGCGATCGTGTCAACGCAAAAGTGATGGCAGATCCGCGCATGAAGAAGATGATGGAGAAGGGGCCGATGCCATTCGAGGTCAAGCGCATGGTTTACGGCGGTTTCAAGATCCTGGTCGACTTGTAAGGGTTTCACACCGCGGGAGTTCGTGCCTTGCGCCCTGGGACGCTGCGGAACACTCACCTTCTATGAAGGAGTGGGCCACAGATGAACACGGATGCCTCGGATTAGGACAGGAAACACTAAGAAATGCAGGAGAGATAATACTCACAGTCGGTTGACCGTTGTTTTTGTCCGTATCCATCTATGGCTTAAATGTTTGTGGAAGCCTACTCAATTCGGACGCCTCGATGCATCGCGATACCCCGAGCTTTCATGACTACATCATCATCGATGACTTCCTGACCGGCGTTCCATGCTGCTACTTCCTCCATCGGCCGGCCAAGTGCGAGGGCGAGTCTTTCGTCGCTGGCCTGGAAGGCACGATCACGCAGGTTGCGCAGCATCTGTGCAGCTTCGTCCTGGCTCGTGCCCCGGTCATCAACGGGTTGATCTGGGAAATTCCGGCGTATCGATGTTTTCTTGCGGCCACCGAGCGCTTTCGAGAGCAAATATGTCAGAAGAGCTCCCAGCCCCAGTCCACCTACAACGATTCCCATTCGGCGAAGCCCCGACTTTCCATTAGCTATTGCTTGAGAGTTTTCTCTGTTGTCCATTTCTGAATCCTTTCTAATTATTTTCAAATCTGAACTCCGCCCTGGTGAGGCGCCTGCTATGAAATCATGCACAGCGATCATTAAGGCCGGGAGCAAAACGCACTCGCTCGGTACGACTCAAAGTAAGTCAATCGGCCGAGGGCACGTAAGGCAAGTTGTTTGCCATCCCGCTAACGGCTGCGAATGTGCGGCAACGAGGAAATCTGGAAAGACGGGTCGCTTGTTCCAAATGTCTTAACTTTGATAAAAGTAAGCTGGAGACTGGGTGAGGTGAGCCACAAGCCAACGCTTGTTTTCACTGCTGCGTCAGCCTTGCCTGAATCGCTTTCATCGGTGATCGTGATCAAAAACTAAGAACTAGCGAGAGTTTTTTCGTAGGAGAATAAGACATGAAGTACATCGCAACCTGCGCTTTCGTAATTTTGTTGAGCACAATTACTTCCCTACCCCTCGCTCAAGGTCAGACGAAAAAGAGCACGGCCAGGAGCAGGCGAACAAGAACTGTTAAGCCCGTGAAACCAGCCGCCAAATCCTCGGCCGCAACGACCACGCCGTCGGGCCTGATTTACATTATCACCCGACGAAGTGACGGTCGATATCCGCGCCCTGGCGAAACCGTTATCGTCAACTACACTGGACTACTGGGGAATGGTGTCAAATTCGATAGTTCACTCGACCGCGGGCAACCGTTCAAGTTCAAACTTGGCGAGGGACGTGTGATTAAAGGATGGGACGAAGGCATCGAGAAGCTGCGCGTCGGCGAGCAGGGCACCCTCATCATTCCCGGGCAACTCGGATATGGAGCAAGGGGCTCCGGAGATGTCATCCCACCTGACGCAACACTAATCTTTATCGTAGAGCTGATTGGCATCGAAGAGCCGCCCGCGTAGTAATGATTTCATAGCGCTAGCGAAGCCTTTGTTTTGTCATAGCGCCTACCCCTTACTTTTTGGCCGCAATTTCTTAATTGCTCTTTGGGAAAATTAGGATCGCGTCACTCACCGAACACTGACCGGTTGGATCTGAAGGAAGACTTACCACCTTGGCGCGAACGACCATTGTCGTTGACCCTCGGCCATCGAGATTGATTGCTTCACCTGCGCCAAACTTCAGCAGCCAGAAAATGGCGATGAGGTTTCACTCTTCAGAGAGGGCGGCAACCATTGCTCGCGCTTCTAGCGAAGCAGTCCTTTGGCCAAGTCCGCCAGCGCTTGGGGTATGGTTTTTATAGCCTAGCGAAAGACGCTACCCTGGACCGCGGGCGCGTTGCGCTTGCCCACCTTCCCAACCTGCAAATCTCTTCGCCTGAGAGGTACCGCAAGATTGAGAGCTCAATCATCTGAGTTCCGGACCCCGGTTAGTCGTCTGCGATCCGGACCGACCAGCGAGAATAAGACACTGTCGCAGATCGTAGGACACTACCCGCAGATCCCTTCTTGACACCCCTTAGGGGGGCCGTTATCATCTCCGTTTCCGTCATCAGCTCGGAACTTCGCCCATATGCTCTATGTTTGAGTCGCTGTCGGACAAGCTTAAGCGGACTTTAAAGAATCTTCGTGGCGAAGGCGTGCTGAAGAAGGAACATGTGGACGCGGCTCTCCGCGACATCCGCCTGGCCCTCCTGGAAGCTGATGTCAACTATAAAGTTGCCAAAGACTTTATCGCTTCGGTTAAGGAGAAAGCCGAGGGACAGCAAGTCTGGCAGGAGCTTAAGCCTTCTGAACAAGTAGTCAAAATCGTTTACGACGAACTTGTTGAATTACTTGGCGGCCAATCGTCGCGTCTGGTCTTTACGAAACAGATTCCGAACGTGGTCATGATTGTCGGCCTGCAAGGCTCCGGCAAAACCACTTCGACCGGAAAGATCGCGCGCTGGCTTGCCCAAAATCAGGAACGTAAGCCGCTGCTGGTTTCAGTTGACGTCTATCGTCCCGCAGCGCGCGAGCAGTTAAGGGTAATTGCTAAGGCGACGGGCCAACAGATCTTTGAACAGTCTGAAACCAATGACCCGCTCACGCTGGTACGGGGAGCTTATAAGCATGCGCAACAAACCGGTTTTGACACTCTGCTGATTGATACCGCCGGACGGCTTCACATCGATGAAGAGTTGATGGACGAGTTGGTTAGGATTAAGAACGAAACGCATCCGGTAGAAATATTATTTGTGGCTGACGCCATGACGGGACAGGATGCGGTTCGGTCCGCTGAAGAGTTTCACCGGCGGGTCGGCATCACCGGCGTTGTGTTGACGAAGATGGACGGGGACGCTCGTGGCGGCGCCGCCCTTTCGATCAAGCAGGTGACCAGTCAGCCAGTGAAGTTCGTGGGCGTGGGGGAAAAGTATGACGCACTAGAGCCTTTCTATCCCGACCGCATTGCACAACGCATCCTCGGAATGGGCGACGTATTGTCGCTGATTGAAGAAGTACAGTCGAAGGTAGACCAGGGTGAAGCAGAGGAACAACTCAAGAAGCTCCAGAAGAATGAATTTACTCTCGACGACTTTCGATCACAGCTTCGGCAGGTAAAGAAGCTCGGCTCTTTCTCAAAAATAATGAAGCTACTGCCCGATCAGCTTCTCGGCGGAATGGGGATGCCGCAATTGGATGACGAACAAACCAAACTGATGGAGAAAGAGTTGAAACGCACCGAATCGATTATCGATTCGATGACCTGGCAGGAGCGGACGGATCACAAGATTTTAAATGCTAATCGGCGCCGGCGGATCGCGCGCGGATCTGGAACCTCAGTTGCGGACGTGAATCAGCTTGTCAAGCAGTACACTGAGATGCGTCAGATGATGCGCCAGCTTTCCGGTTCCGGATTGTTCAGCGGGGGCGGCTTCGGCGGTGGTTTAAAGGGCAAGATGATGAAGCGTATGGCCGGTATGGCCGGTATGGCCGGTATGGCTGGGATGCCTGACCTGAGCGGGATGGGTGGGAATGGTGATCAACCCGGATTGCCCGCATTACCAGCAGCTCCATCAAGAAAGAAGTTGAAGAAGAAAAAGAAGAAAAGGCGACGGTGATTGTGGTCAGCAGAAGGAAAGAGCGGCAGGATTTATCAGCAAGTATCAGTGAGGGAATTAGTTACAACGGAGGTGACTACTTGTTAGCGATTAAGTTAATGCGCACAGGCGCGAAGAAAAGGCCTTCATACAGAGTTGTCGTGAAGGAGAAGCAGTCAAAACGTGACGGCGCATATCTCGAGAACGTCGGCACATACAATCCTACCCGTCAGCCGGCGGAGATTAATCTGAAAATGGATCGGGTCCGTTATTGGATCGCCAACGGTGCGCAGCCGACCGAGACGGTCAGCAGACTTATCAAGGCATGGGGCAAGAACGAAGCGATTGCAGAGCCGGCGACCGCTTAAGTTACCAGTTTGGACGCGCAGATTGAGACTGAACGGTTAGGACTTCTGATTCGACAGCAATGCGAGAAGCCGTGGAGATGATTGTTAAGGGGCTGGTTGACGACACTGAGGCCGTCGACGTTCGAGAGATTGACCGCAACGGTGCCACATTGATTGAGATCCGTGTGGCCCCTGAAGATATGGGTAAGGTGATTGGCAGGCAGGGGCGGACGGTGCGGTCGTTACGCTCACTGGCTCATGCTGTCGGACTAAAGAGAAAGCACCGCTTCGTGCTCGAAATTGTGGAATGAGCGTAGAGCTGCCAGAGAGCGCAGAACCAGTTGTTGCTGTGGCTCGCGCCGTAAAAACCAGAGGCCTCAAAGGTGAGATTGTGGCCGAGTTGCTGACGGATTTTCCCAATCGGTTCGCGGATCTTTCTCAGTTGATTGCCATTGCTCGTGATGGAAAGCGGAGCGTAGTCGAGTTGGAGAGCTACTGGTTCCATCAGGCCAGAGTGATATTGAAGTTGTCCGGCTACGACAGTATTGAAAGCGCCGGTGCATTTGTGGGATGTGAATTTGCTGTTCCGGAATCGAGCCGGGTCCAGCTTCCCGAAGGTCAGTTTTATGATTGGGAGCTGGAAGAGTGTGTTGTCGAAACCACGAGTGGGAAACTAGTTGGTCACGTCCGAAACGTGATGAGAGTTAGCGGCGGCGTGGAGATGCTGGTAGTCGAGAGTGTCGAGAGGCGTGAGCACCTGATTCCAATGGTGCAATCGATTGTTATTGATATTGACGCGGGGCGGAAAAGAATCCGGATCGATCCGCCGCAGGGACTCCTGGATTTATAGCTCTTTGATTTGGTGATTTGCGATTATCCGCATTTGAGTCGCAAATTCGCAAACGAGAATCGTAATGTTGCGCTTTGACGTAATAACTATCTTCCCGGATTTCTTTCGCGAAGCGTTTGATTATGGGATCACGCGGCGGGCGTTAGCTGCCGGACTGGCTGCGACTAAGGCGTATGACCTGCGCCACTGGGCTATCGACAAGCATCGCACAGTCGACGATCGTCCTTTCGGTGGCGGCGATGGGATGGTGCTCAAGCCGGACCCTATCTTTGCTGCGGTCAACGACATAACGGGTTTCAGACGGCGTGGCGAATATCCGAAGAAAACGCGGGTGGTTTTGCTTTCGCCGCAGGGTCAGGTTTTCACGCAGTTGGTGGCCGCGGATCTCGCAAGCAACGCGTCGCAGGTAGTCTTGATATGCGGACGTTATGAAGGCGTTGATGAACGAGTTGCTGAAGCGCTGGCAACGGACGAGATATCGATCGGCGACTATGTTCTTTCCGGAGGAGAGCCTGCCGCGGTCGTTGTGGTTGATGCAGTCGTGCGGTTGTTACCGGGCGCTTTGGGCAGCGAGACTTCAGCGACATACGAATCCTTCTCGGGCGGTCTGCTGGATTATCCGCAATACACGCGGCCCCCGGAACTCGAAGGCCTGCGCGTACCCGATCTCTTATTAAAGGGAAATCATGCGGAGATTGCGCGCTGGCGTCACGAGGAAGCCTTGAAGAAGACCGAGCGCAATCGCCCGGATCTGTTGAGAAGTTCTAAGGCTGAATAGTATCCTGACTTTGTACTGGAATCTGAGTGGAGTGAAGATATGAACCGACTAGACAGCATCGAAAATGCCCAACTGCGAAAGAATATTCCCGAGTTTCAACCGGGCGACACGGTGCGCGTTCACGTTCGCATCAAGGAATCGGAAACCAAGGAGCGGTTGCAGGCGTTTGAAGGCATAGTCATTGCGCGCAAGCACGGAGGAGCCAGAGAAACCATTACCGTTCGCAAGACGAGCTTCGGGGTTGGTGTTGAAAGGATCTTCCCGCTCCATGCCACCATCATCGACCACATCGATCTCGTGAAGAGAGGACGAGTGCGACGAGCAAAGCTTTATTACTTGCGCGGATTACGTGGTAAGGCTGCCCGCATTCGCGAGCGCGACACGCGTGGTCAGCAAGGGGGCAGGGCTCAGGCCACCGTCGCAGGTAAGAATAAATAACCGCCTGAACAGGCGGGCAGCTTGTCAGACATAGGGCCGGACTCTCACACGTAAGCAGGAAGGCACTTGCGTATTGCAATCGATGCTCACTCTGTTGGCACCGGTCTTGGTGGCAATGAGAGTTACGCCGCGAATTTGATCGAAGCGCTCGCCGAGATCGATTCTGTCAATGATTACACTCTTTACGTTACCAGGGATGAGGCGGTCGCCCGGTTCCGAAACAGGTGGCCTAACTTCAGGGTTCGGTCTACTCTTCCTCACACGCCGCTAATCCGCATACCACTGACTCTTAGTGCCGAGTTGCGAAATCACCCAGTAGACGTTCTGCATGTTCAGTTTACCAGCCCGCCTTTCGCTCCTTGTCCCGTTGTTGTTAGCATTCATGACTTATCATTTGAACACTTGCCGGAGACTTTCAATCGCCGGAGCCGAGCACAGCTTCGATTTACCGTCCGACGCTCGGCCAGGAGTGCTGCTCGAGTTTTGGCGCTGTCTGAAAACACGCGCCAAGACATTATTTCGACTTACAGGATCGCGCCAGACCTGGTGACCGCTATTCCCCTCGCCGCTCCAACTCACTTTCGCCCCGTTGACGACTTAGATGAGCTTCAACGCGTACGACAAACGTATGGCATAAACGGAGATTACATTCTTTCCGTGGGCTCTATTCAGCCACGTAAGAATCTGGCCCGGCTGTTATCTGCTTACGAGCGTTTGCGCCATACTCGGCCGGAAGGTAGCCTGCCGCAGCTTGTCCTCGTCGGTAAGCGCGCATGGCTTTATCGTGAAACCCTGAAAGCTATCGAGGAACTTGGAACCAGCGTAATTGCCACGGGCTATGTTCCGGAGACTGATTTGCCGGCGCTTTATTCAGGGGCAATCTGTTTCGTCTATCCATCATTCTTCGAAGGCTTCGGTCTTCCCCCGCTGGAAGCCATGAAATGCGGTACGGCGGTTATCACCGGCGATAGAACCAGTTTGCCTGAGGTCGTTGGGGATTCAGGTGTTCTGGTTAATCCCTTCGACATCGATGCTATTTCTTCCGCTATTGCAATGATGGTAGATGATTCAAGCCTGCGTTCACGCCTCCGGATTAAGAGCTTGAATCGAGCCCGACTCTTCGATTGGCGTGAAACTGCGAAGCGAACTCTTGAAGTTTATAAACAGGCCGCTGATAATGTTCATTCTCTCGCTTCGGCCCGATCCGCAGTGCCGTAAGGCAATCGCATTCTCTTAGGTCAGTGAGGCCTCGCTAGTTCTATGCGTATCGCTATCCTTGGAACCCGGGGTATACCGGCCAGCTACGGCGGCTTTGAAACCTTCGCCGAGCACTTGTCCACCCGGCTTGTCGCTCGCGGACATGAAGTGACCGTCTATTGTCGCGCTCACTACGTTTCCCCTCGCCAGCTCGAGTATCAGGGCGTCCGTTTGAGGGTCCTGCCTACGATCCGTCATAAATATTTCGATACTGTCGTCCACGCGTTTCTCTCAACCTTACACGCCGTGCCCTCCCGTTTCGATGCGGCACTGATCTGCAACGCCGCGAACGCACCCTTTGCCTCGATAATGCGATTAGCAGGAACGCCTGTCGCTATCAACGTTGATGGTTTGGAACACAAGCGAAAGAAATGGAATTGGCTTGGTCGCCACTACTATCTATTGGCCGAACTACTTTCGACCATACTCCCAAATGTCACCGTAACCGACGCCCAGGTCATCCATGACTATTACCTTGCCCGTTACAATGCGCCCTCGACAATGATTGCTTACGGAGCCGAGGTGGAACGAAAACCCGACCGGGACACGGTTAAGAGGTGGCGTGTGGAACCGAATCGATACGTTCTCTACGTCTCCCGACTCGAGCCCGAAAACAATGCTCACCTGGTGATAGAAGCGTTCAAGAGAGTAAGGACGGCCTTTAAGCTGCTAATCGTGGGCGATGCGCCTTATGCCCATGACTACATACAGAATTTAAGAGAGCGTGCCCGCGGTGATAAGAGAATTATTTTTACAGGATTTGTTTTTGGACAGGATTATCGGGCCCTGCAGCAGAATTCGTATTGTTACGTGCACGCCACAGAGGTCGGCGGCACGCATCCGGCCCTACTGGAAGCAATGGGCTACGGCAATTGCGTGCTGACCCTGGCGACGCCGGAGAACATAGAAGCGGTCGGAGACGCTGGAATTTCTTACGCGGACGGTTATGATCTGACTGAAAAACTGCAACGCGTGCTGCGCGATGGCTCTTTGGTCCAGGCCTATCGTCATCGCGCTCAACTTCGCGTGAAAAAATACTACGACTGGGAGCGGATAGTAGATCGGTACGAGCAGATGTTTGCGGAAATGTCGGGTCACTCTGTTTCGCGAAACGGACCTCCCGTACCATCTTGTGAAGCCCATTCGCCGGAGGCGGTGGTTAGTATCTCCAAGACGGTCGGAGCGTAGCAGGCTGAAAGCGATTGAGGCTGACGGTGAAAGAAGAGCCCCGCCGATCATATGATCAGGCGGGGCCTGTGCTTTCCAAGGAGGGTCGGGTAAACGAGGGTGGCGATGGCGGAGAACGGAGAATCGTCACTTGTCCGATCCTGTCGTCCAGGCGGTGCGATCAAACGGTGAGATGAAGCCCCGCGCGTACAAATATTGAATCGCGGTCCGTGAATCCACTGTGCACCGAATGCCACGCCAAAATGCAAAGATCCGCCCGCGTCTGTATGAAATTATACAGGCATTCTGTGACCTGTCAAGAACAATGTTAACGGTTTTGGAAAACTTTCGTAACATACGGCTCTGAATTAAAACCCCTCCGCGTTTGCGTCCCGGCAAGCCGACCACTATAATGCGCGAACTCTGATGGGTACCGGTTCTGGCAGAATCGGCCCCCGTCGTGCGGCAACTCTTAGCTAATTATGCGAACACAAATTAGGCGGAGGCAAAGGGGGCGGTTAGCGCCTTTTGTCGGGAAAAGTGGCGGAACCCCCCTGCGAGCCCTTGCGCTAAACCTCAGCCAAGTTGCGAGGGCGGCTTTTAGCGAACCGTTCATGCTAACGGTTGAGCACCACCCGATATACCTGCGTCGCTTGCCGAAGGCCCTAGAGGGTTTTCGCATAGTTCATCTATCCGACATCCACCATAGTCCGTTTACCAGCCGGGAACAGATCGAGCGAGCTGTCGACACAGCCAACCGGCTGAAACCGGACATCATCGCGTTAACCGGGGACTATATTTCGCATGAGCGCAAGTTTGCCGCGCCTTGTGCAGAACTGCTCGGCCGTTTACGAGCGCGTCACGGTGTCTTTGCTGTTCTTGGCAATCATGATCATTGGACCGACGCCGCTTTGATTACGGACCTTTTTAGAGCGGAAGGGATAACGGTGCTGGTTAATCAAGGAATGCGTTTTGAGCGACGCGGAGAGGCGTTTTGGTTAGCAGGTGTAGATGACACGATGGTTGGGCTGGAAGATTTGCCTCTCGCGTTGGCCGGCTCGCTCGATGACGAGATGAAACTCCTGCTCGCGCATAACCCGATCATCTTGCGCAGAGCAGCTCGCGCAGGTGTGGATCTAGTTTTGAGCGGTCATACCCATGGCGGACAGGTTACTCTGCGATCAGAACGCAGTGCCTCCGGAAGACCCCGTCGCCGTCTCCTCCGCGGACTTGGAAGTCAGGGAGAAACACAGATTTATGTCACACGTGGTCTTGGCACTGTCGTACTTCCCGTACGATACGGTTGCCCGCCTGAAGTTTCGCTGCTGGAACTGCGATGCAGCCTATGATGGCTCGCCGAGTTAATTCTCTTACCCGGATATTGGTCAATTTCACGTGTTCTCCAAAACGCCCAAGCCTTAATGTCCTCCAGGATCGTTACCGTCCCGAATATGCTCACCATCTTCAGGATGGTCCTCATCCCCGTATTTGTTACGCTCGTTTTCTATCAACGTTTTCTCATGGCGTTGGCTGCCTTCGTGGTCGCGGGCATAACAGACGGTCTCGACGGACTTCTGGCCCGCCGCTTCGATCAGACGTCCCAATTAGGCACCGTACTTGACCCAATTGCCGACAAGTTAATGCTGGTAACGGCGTTTGTAGTGCTTTCTATGCGCAGCGTTTTTCCCCAGCCCCTCCCAAACCACCTACCAATTCCGTTTTGGGTTACGATCGCCGTGATTAGCAGGGACGTTTTCATTGTGGTTGGCGCTGCCGCGATTAATATCATGACCGGCTTCAGGGGATTTCGGCCTTCGTGGCTGGGCAAGCTCAACACCACCGTCCAAATAATCGCGATTGCCATCATCATGTTTGCGGCAAGCGTTCCCTACGGCACTGGCTATTACCTTCCCACCCTCTATGCAACAGTCTTCGCGATGGCCCTGGTTTCAGGCGCTCACTACGTCTTCTTTGCTTCAAGGCTTCTTAATGAGGACCGTAATCCCTCCACTGACGGTCCACAGAAACCGTAACGCGTACCATCCGCTAGAGTACTCTGAAGACCGTCCAGTCATACAAAGTTGACAGCGATACACTCAGGTATTATATTAACCCAGCGTTCAACCTATTTGCTCGGCCAGCGTCTAAGCTGAGAGGATGGTGTGGAATCGCCGTCACACACCGAGGTGCAAAGGGCGGCAAATTTTGGTCTGTGGGAGATAAATACTGATGAGTAACAAGATAATAGGAATTGATTTGGGAACAACCAACTCCGTCGTCGCAGTGATGGAAGGCGGCGAACCAGCGGTTATCACAAACTCGGAGGGAGGTCGCACTACTCCTTCGGTAGTGGCTTTTACAAAGGATGGGAGCCGGTTGGTTGGCCAGGTTGCAAAGCGGCAAGCGGTTACAAACCCCGAGAATACAGTCTATTCGATTAAACGATTTATGGGTCGTCGCTACAACGAAGTGACGGAAGAGATCAAGCAGGTGCCTTACAAAGTGCAGGGCGGTACCGGTGACGTGCGCATCGCAGCCGGGAGCAAGGAATGGAGCCCGCCGGAGATTTCGGCAATCATCTTGCAGAAGATGAAGCAATCCGCCGAGGACTATCTAGGACAGAAAATTGACAAAGCGGTGATTACCGTTCCTGCCTATTTCAATGATTCGCAACGCCAGGCAACTAAGGATGCAGGCAAGATCGCCGGTTTGGAGGTAATGCGTATCGTCAACGAGCCCACAGCCGCCGCGCTCGCTTATGGTTTGGACAAAAAGAAAGACGAAACAATCGCAGTGTTTGATTTTGGTGGCGGTACGTTTGACATCTCCATACTCGAAGTCGGCGAAGGCGTCGTCGAAGTTAAATCGACTAACGGCGATACCCACCTGGGAGGGGACGACATCGATGAACGGCTGATCGAATGGATTATCGAAGAGTTTAAGCGCGATCAGGGCATCGACCTTTCAAGTGACAAGATGGCTTTGCAGCGGCTTAAGGAAGCTGCGGAGAAGGCGAAGATAGAACTTTCCAGCACGATGGAATCTGAGATTAATCTTCCCTTCGTTACGGCGGACCAGTCTGGCCCCAAGCATCTGGCTATGAAACTTACACGGTCCAAGTTTGAACAGTTAGCGGAGCCAATCCTCCAACGTCTACGTCCACCGGTGGAACAGGCGTTGAAAGACGCAGGACTCGACGCAAAGAAAATCGACGAAGTGGTTTTGGTCGGTGGTTCCACGCGTATTCCCAAAGTTCAGCAGTTGGTGCGAGATGTGTTCGGCAAGGAGCCGAACAAGAGCGTCAATCCTGACGAGGTCGTGGCCATCGGAGCGGCAGTTCAGGCAGGCGTGCTTTCCGGTGAAAAGACCGATATTTTGCTACTCGATGTTACGCCCCTAAGCTTGGGAATCGAGACTTTGGGTGGTGTTTTCACGAAGCTGATTGAGCGTAACACTACCATCCCCACCAGGAAGTCGGAGGTCTTCTCCACAGCCTCTGACAACCAGACGTCAGTTGAGGTTCACGTGCTACAGGGTGAGCGTCAGATGGCTGGCGACAACCGCACTCTAGGCAAGTTCCACCTGGTCGGCATTCCCCCGGCGCCCAGGGGAATGCCGCAAGTGGAGGTGACGTTTGACATCGATGCAAACGGGATCGTTAACGTGTCAGCGAAAGACATGGGTACGGGCCGCGAGCAGAAGATAACCATCACGTCGTCGTCTGGTCTGGCGAAGGACGAAATCGATAAGATGATGCGCGACGCCGAGTCTCACGCAGCGGACGACGTTAAGAAGCGCGAAGAAATCGAAGCACGCAACCGTCTGGATGGACTCACCTACCAGATGGAGAAGACGGTAAATGACAATCGTGAAAAAGTTGGCGCGGTGGCAGCCGAGGTGGAAGTGGCCATTGCCGAGGCGAAGACGGCGCTGCAGGAAGGTGGGACTGAAAAACTCAACGATGCGTTCAACAAACTGCAAGCCGCCTCGCACAAACTAGCTGAGGCACTCTACCAGCAAACCGCAACGCCGGAAGCAGGCGCAGAAGCGACGGGTGACCAGGCGTCGGCGGCCGGCGCGTCATCTTCTGGAGGCGGCGGCGAAGATAATGTCATTGACGCCGAATACGTCGACGTAGACGAGAAAAAGTAGCAAGTCCAATTCCGACTGTCGATTGCCGATTGGTCAGTGGCCCGAGTCGAGCCTGGATGCGAGATTAGAGGTTACAGGTCAGTCGGCAATCGGCTATAGGCGAACAGCAATGAAAGATGGCTAAAAAGGATTACTACGAAGTGTTGGGTGTAAGGAAGGACGCCAAGCCTGAGGAGATCAAGAAGGCTTATCGAAGACTCGCGCGCAAATATCATCCAGACGTAAATCCGGGGGACAAGGCCTCGGAAGAGCGCTTCAAGCTGACCACTGAAGCGCACGACGTGTTGTCAGACCCGAAGAAGCGCTCGGTCTACGATCGTTTTGGTCAGTACTCAGATAACCTGGCGGATGCGGCCGCGCGTGGTGCCGGACCTGGCCCGGGGCGGGCAGGCGCGCCGGGGTTCGATTTCACGGGCTTTGATTGGGGAACGCCTACTGGTTCCGGTGGCGGAACCAGTTTTAGGGATATTTTTTCTGATCTGTTTGGCGGGGGTGCTACAAAAGAGAGTGAGGCTCCGCGACCGCAGCCAAAGCGTGGTGACGACATAGAGATGCCCCTTGCGCTCTCGTTTGAAGAAGCCATTAATGGTCTTACTACGAACATTACGGTAAACCGCTCCGAGCAGTGTTCACGATGCAATGGGGCTGGGGATATCGGTGGTCCGGTGATGATCTGCTCGACTTGCAAGGGTTCGGGCCAAGTGCAAAGGGCTGGGGGCCGCCTGCGTTTTGCTCAGGAGTGTTCAGACTGTGAAGGTACCGGCCGGAGAAGATCGCCCTGTTCGCTCTGCAAGGGTAAGGGCACGTTGCCGAGAATGGAAACGGTCAAGGTGAGGATCCCCGCCGGAGTTGAAACGGGTTCCCGCGTGAGGATCCCCGCTAAAGGTGAAGCAGGGCGTTTGGGTGCGCCTGCAGGTGATTTGCACATCAACACTAATGTCGGGCCGCACAAACACTTTACCCGTAAGGGTGACAATATTTATGTAACCGTGCCCATTACGGTCCCAGAGGCGGCACTCGGTTCAAAGATCGAGGTACCCACCGTAGAGGGCAAAGCACAATTGCGCATTCCTCCGGGCACTCAGTCGGGTCAAAAGTTTCGCCTGCGTCATCGGGGCGCGCCATCTTTGCGCAAACCGGGAGCCAAAGGTGACCAGTTTGTGGAAGTGCAGGTGACGCTGCCGAAAGTGATCTCTGAAGAGACGAAAGAGCTTTTGCGGCAGTACTCGAAGATGAACTCGGAAAATCCGCGGGTAGAGATGGGACTGGAATGACATTTCCAATTTCCAAATGCCGATTTACGATCCTCGATGTCGTAAGAGAGTCTTAGCGGCGTCTGAATATGGCCAGATAGATATCCAAAATTCGCAATCGGCAAATAGGAAATTGAAGGATGGCATTCGGAAATCGAGAACGATATGAAACGCAGGGCTAAGACATACACGATCAGCGCGGTCGCCGACCAATATAGCCTTCATCCACAAACGCTGCGGATGTATGAACGCGAGGGACTATTGAAGCCCTCGCGCTCTGACGGCAACACTCGCCTTTACACTGATCCCGATCTCGAGCGCCTCGAGCTTATCCTCTCATTGACACGCGATCTGGGGGTGAATCTCGCGGGAGTTGAGATTATCCTTAACATGCGCGAGAAAATGGATGCGATGCAGCGAGAGTTTGAGCGGTTCTTTCAGTATCTGCAGTCGCACGCCGAGGAGTTCAGCAATTTTACCGAACCTCCGCCCGAAGGAAGCACTGACGCGCTAGTGCCTTTCACTCGGGGCGTATCGTTGCGGCGGCGGGGCGCTTCACGCGGGTGAGTTGACGCGGGCGCGATGAATTTGGGTGGCTACCGCTAACCGAGGAAATACCGATTCCTTAAAAAGTTGGGTAAATCGTATTGATTTACAGTCTGAGTGCTTGCTGCCCAGCGCTCACTGCTTTCTAAACCATTTACCAGGAGAAGCCAGGCGCTTAGCAACCGATTTGAGACTCGACTCTTTCGGGCCCGAGGCGCCGCCCGGCGCTGTCGGCGCGGCTGAATGCGAGGCACAGTATTGGTGCGGTTCGGTACCGCTGGGATAGGTCATTCTGGTTTTCATCGGGCAGTCAGGCCTCGCAATCATGCCGGTGGTTGGATCGATCACGGTCGTGACGGTGGGCAGCGGACGCAAGGGCGCTGCGCTCGGCTGGCTTGTCGAAGCGCCGCCAGATTCTAATCTATGAGACTTAACCTCGATCGCATCCTTGCCTGGTGGCAATTCGTTCCCAGAAGTATTGACACGACGGCCGGGTTGTTGGCTCCCCGGATTAGGCGGATCTTGGTCTTGCTCGATCGCCGGTTCCTGGCTCTGGTCTTCTCGCCCCCTGGACGAGGTAGTGAACGGGAAGTAACCAAAAACGCCACGGCAAAGATAAGCACTGGAGCCACAATTAACTGCCAACCGATTCTTTGCGCCATACGGACGCTGACGGTTTGCGTATTGGTCTGCGCATCCTGGTCGTAATGTGACGGCGTTGGCGGCGCATGGCGTTCACGAGTCGAGGGTTCTGTCTGCCGTCTAGCATTTCCTGACCGCAACCGATCATAAGCTCTGTTGATCTCCTTCAACTTCTCCTGTGCCTTTTCCTGAAGACGAGGGTCGTGAGGGAATCTGTCGGGGTGCCAAACTTTGGCAAGATCCCGGTGTGCCGTCTTCAACTCCTCGGACGAAGCGCCAGGACTCAGACCCAGAAGGTTATAGTAATTATGCAGTTCATCATTCATGGCGTTCTCCATCAGGATAGAATCCTGGCCAATCGACCCAGATCCTCAAACTTATCGAGTAGCTCAGACGGCGCGGGCACGGATACACCCAAGTAGTGCAACATCACCATCGTGAAGCTAATGAAAACTAGGCCAGTGATGATAGCCCGCAGAACCGCAATGCAGAGCTTGCGCAGGGACGCGGCAATAAGGCGGACGAGCCGTCGCATAAAAGACTCTCCCTGCTGAACAACGAATAGGAAAACTGCTCGTGATGATGCTGAAGTCAAACGGAAGCCCATGCGATTATCGACCAGACCGCGGCCTATAGTCCGCAGGACTGATCTATTGCCTTGTTTGTGCGTTGAGGATAACTGGGGCTTGATTGAAACTGGAGACTGACGGACGCGTTGGCAATCTCACTATTCATTATTGCAAACCGGGCGGAGCGTTGTCGAATAAATTGGGCTCTGGTGCTTCATTGAGTGGATGGCATTACTCAGCCGTGGAGGTGGGTACAGAACCGGGAGCGGTAGCGACCGGATCCTAGATTCAACCGGCAATCGTCAATTTCGCCCGCAGAAAGACCTGTTTGGCTCCGGTCGCTACCGCTCCCTGTTGTGCAACGAGCTCTCCAACGTGAGCCGTGTGAAAGCGAAGCGAGGTGTTACGAAAGATGTTGTGGCTGTGATCGTGGCGGAAGATTATTCGGTATTCGCGCCGGCACTGAAAGGCAAGGCTGAAGGACGAGCAAGAGCAATCAACGGGCAACAAGCATTCAGGAATCAGCAATCAATTCGGCGGTCGGAACTCGGTATTATTATGCTAGCACTGATCTTTGATCTTGACGGAACTCTCGTCGATACCGTCTATGCACACGTCTTCTCATGGCAGCGTGCCCTGGCAGAGGCAGGCATGGCTATCGATGGTTGGCGCATTCATCGCCGCATGGGGATGAGTGGGGGACTCTTCACTCGAGCTGTCGCCCGCGAACTCGGCCGCGAGATCACGTCGGCTGAGGCTGATGCGCTGCAACATCGACACGGAGAATTGTTCCACGAGTTTTTGCCAGTGCGCCCGGCATTGCCCGGCGCGATCGAGCTACTGCGTTTTCTTCGGGAGAAGAGCATCCCCCACGGAATTGCAACGTCCGGCAGACGACCAGAAATCGATTCTTCGTTAGACGCGCTTGGTGTTGGCGCCGAGACACTTGTAGTCGAGCGCGGCGACGTGCAGCGGGCCAAGCCCGCTCCAGACCTGTTCCTCAACTGTCAACAACGGCTGGGCGTGCCGGTCGACGAATGCTTCGTTGTGGGTGATGCAGTTTGGGATCTGCTGGCGGCGCGCCGGGCCCGAATGCTTTCGATCGGTCTTTTGAGTGGAGGGTACGGCGAGGACGAGTTGACACGCGCAGGGGCATTCCGCGTCTATAACGATCCGGCCGAGCTGCATGGTTCGCTGGACGAGCTGGGAATATTGCCGTAGGGCGTGGGCAGTGAGCGGTCTGCAATCAGCAATCGGTTTCTGCAGTCAGCAAAGCACTAAGAGAGATCAATGTTAAAGGTGGTCTTATCTAATAGCCTCCAACACGGCTTTGCCGCCGTCCGTGCGGAGACGCCCGCCTTCCTGGCCAAAGGGAACACTTCTATTCCAATGTTCAATGGACTATAAACAATCTACCTTATTGAGCGAGGTAGTGAACAATGGCCTGTTGTCAGGTTAGAAATCATTTAGGACCGGGTTTTTCGCCCGCTGGCACAGGAAGGGTTCACGCGTTGGTGCGTCCTACGAAAAGTTCAGCTCGCTCAGTTTGAGAGCGCGCGCGTTCTGTTAGTCTGGCGCACAATCGATGAGCACGACGATAACCTCAGAAAAGAAGAAACGGATTACGCCGGCGTCGGCGTGGCGGGATGCGCGCGAACTGATCTGGACGCATCGTTACCGTCTGGCGCTCGGCATGTTGCTCATGATTCTCAACCGGGTTGTGGGTCTGGTCTTACCCGCCAGCTCCAAATACCTGATCGATGATGTCATTCTCAAGCAACGCGCAGAGTTGTTAATGCCTTTGGCGCTCGCAGCTGGTGGGGCGACTCTCGTCCAAGCGTTAACTTCCTTCTCACTCTCGCAGGTGCTGGGCGTGGCCGCGCAGCGCGCCATCACCGAGATGCGCAAGAGCGTGCAGCAACACGTCGCCCGGCTGCCAATTAGATACTTCGACTCGACGCAGACCGGCATACTCATCTCGCGCATCATGACCGACGCCGAGGGCATCCGGAATCTCGTCGGCACGGGCTTGGTCCAACTCGTCGGCAGTCTGGTTACGGCGGCGATCGCGCTGATCGTGCTCTTCTATTTGAACTGGAAATTAACCTCAGTGACCCTTCTCGCGCTGGCAGCCTTTGGCGGTGTTATGGCGCTCGCCTTCAAGAAGCTGCGACCAGTCTTCAGCGAACGCGGCAAGATTCATGCGGAAGTAACCGGCCGTCTGACTGAGTCGCTGGGCGGCATTCGTATCGTCAAAGCCTACGCGGCGGAAAAACGCGAGGAGTTGGTCTTCGCGCGCGGCGCGCATCGTCTCTTTCGAAACGTCGCGCGTTCGATGACCGCAGTCTCAGGGGTCACGGCCTTTTCCACCGTTATCGTCGGCATTATCGGCGTCATTCTGATCCTGGTAGGCGGTCGTGACATCCTCGCGGGGCGAATGACCCTCGGCGACTTTTTCATGTACATGATTTTCACCGGGCTGGTGGCCATGCCGCTCGTCGAAATCGCGAACATCGGAACGCAGATAACGGAAGCGTTTGCGGGTCTCGACCGCATACGCGAGATTAAGCACATGGCTACTGAAGATGCCGACGATGCCGGACGACAACCGTGCCCGCCGATTGTTGGTGAAATCGCCTTCGAAGACGTGAGCTTTGAATACAACGACGATACTCCCGTCTTAAGAAATATTTCTTTTCGCGCGCCGGCGGGATCGACCACCGCGTTAGTCGGCTCGAGTGGTTCCGGCAAGTCGACGCTGATTAGTTTGGTAATGGCTTTTAACCGGCCGATATCGGGAAGAGTGACCGTGGACAATCGCGATCTTGCGTCTCTCCGTCTCAAGGATTATCGCAACCAACTGGGCGTGGTGTTGCAGGACAACTTCCTTTTTGACGGCACGATTGCGGAGAACATTGGCTTCTCTGATCCGCACGCCACCCGCGAGGAGATCGTCGCAGCCAGCCGCGTCGCACATTGTGAGGAGTTCATCAATGGTTTTGCCGCTGGCTATGACACTGTGGTTGGCGAACGCGGCGTGAAGTTGAGCGGTGGTCAGCGCCAGCGCGTTGCGATTGCGAGAGCGATTTTAGCCAAGCCTAAAATCTTGATTTTGGACGAGGCGACGTCGAGTCTGGACAGCGAGAGTGAAGCCATGATTCAGGATGGTTTGCAGATGCTGCGTCTTGGTCGCACCACCTTTGTGATTGCTCACCGCCTCTCGACTATCCGCAGTGCCGACCAGATTCTCGTCTTGGAAGCGGGCGAGATTGTCGAACGCGGCACGCATGGAGAATTGCTCGCCGCGAGTGGGCGATATAAGCAGTTGTACGACAAGCAGTATCGTTTTGAGCGCAACCAGTTCATTAACCCCGGTGAAGACTTCACACCTGAACCGCCCAAGCCGGTGACGCCGGCGCGAGATTCAGAAGCGATGCCGACGAATTTGTAGCCCCAGGAGCATTAGGGATTAAGCATAAGCAGTAGGCAGTCGGCCGCGTTAAGAGCCTAATGTTTAGGCAACTGAGCTGGGTGATTCAACCAGCGTCCCGCTTGCCCCTGGCTTCCTTCTTCCGGCGGCTCCGTGGCGGTTCGCTTAAAAATCTCGCTATGCCTCAATATTTTTATATAAAAACTTGTTTCGCGTTTCGATGTCGTGATAGAGTCCCCCCGCGTAAACACCGAGCGAGTTTGGCTTCTCCTCACGTCCTATCAGGCAATCTCACGTAAGATCTCTGCGAAGCCAAGCTTGAGTGACTAGTCTGCAAGTGTATTGGCGGGACTCTGTAGAGGCTTGGCCCGCCGGAGCAGAAGGAGACCTCACATGAACCTCATCACCTCACAATTCTCGATTCGTCTCAGTTTTCAATACGCCTTCCTGTTCATCCTTTGTTGCTTCGGCCATGCCGATCCTGCTGCGGCGCAGAATCTCGACAATGTGATCATTGGTGGTCGAGTCGTCGATCAGAATGGCGCGGTCGTACCGGGCGCTTCGGTCACCGCCGTTCTCAAAAGGACGGACTCGCAACGGACGACTGTAACGGATGCGGGCGGACGCTATCGGATACTTCAACTCGAGCCCGGCACTTACGCTCTGCGTGCGGTAGCGGAGGGCTTTGCTGCGCAAGAGAGGCCAGACATTGCGACCGTATCCGGGCAGCAGCTCCAGGTCGAGATCACGCTCTTGCCTCAGGGCGTAATAATGGATCCGGTAGTCATAATGTCTGGAGACGTTCAAGCCGTCGATACCACTCGCACGGTGGTCGGCCGAACGGTTACCGCCCACGAGGTCGAATCCTTACCTAATGCGACGCGTTCGCCACTCGATTTGATCTTCACGCTGGGAGGAGTGACCGAAGAGCCACTTTCGACGCGCGATTTGGCAGAAGATAGAGACAGAAATCCAACCAGCGCCCCAGAAGAAGCAGGAACATTCGCGATCTCCGGCGGGCCGGCATACTCCAACAACCTGACTATTGACGGTCTTGATAACAACGACGATCGCGCAGCCCGAGAGCGATTTCAGCCGTCACTTGAGGCAGTTGAAGAAGTTCAGGTGATCACAAATCAGTTCTCCGCCGAATACGGACGGGCTTCCGGAGGGCGCATAAACATTCGCACCCGGGGTGGCGCCCACGCGTTTCGGGGGCGGGCCTTTTACTTTTTCAAAGATGAGTCCTTAAACGCCAATACATTCAGAAACAATTCACTCAGCCTCAAGAGACTTCCTTTGCAGGAGCACACGCCCGGTTTCACTTTAGGTGGCCCCGTAATAATCCCATGGCGCAAAAACCAAACACCGACGTTCTTCTTCAGTTCTTATGAGTTCAACAAATCTCTCGATAGCGCGTTGACCGACACACTCGTGCCAGTCCAGCAGAACCCTCGCTTTCCGCTGCCGTCTCCGACGCTTTTGCAGGGTCGCCGCCTCGAAGACGCAAATGCTCCGGCTGCCAGTACGGAGATCGCTCCGTTCATTTCATCCGTCAGTACTCCGCTCACTAACCATACCGTTACAATGCGCATCGATCATCAGTTTAGCGAGACTCACAACGGCGCGCTGGTATATCAACTGGGGCGTTCGGCGAACTTACGACAGTTTGGTGGCGGCAATCGGCTTGCGGAAGTGCTTCAGGCAAAGACGCGAAACTCCGACGCTATTTCCTATTCGGACAATTACGTTTTCTCCGCGAACACCGTCAATCAGATCCGAGCGCAGCTCTCGCGACTAGCGCCGGGAACGAAAGCCGGAGGTGGCGCAAACCCAGTCGTCCTCATAACGATCAACGATCCCTTGATAGTAGGCGATCCTGCCAGACGTTCCGGCACTCTTGTGGCAGGTTCTTCCACCACCGGGGCCACCGATCGGCGGGAAGACCGCTTTCAGGTGCAAGAAACTCTCCTCCACACCACAGGAACACATTCATTGAAATTTGGCATCGATGTTCAGCGAATTCGCTCCACCTTCATCGATCTCTCTGATGCGTCCGGAACTTTTAGCTTCGCCAGTGCCGGAGATTTTTTGGCAGGCATACCCAGCCGCTTCAGGCAGAACTTTTTGACGGAATCAACGCAGCGAAACACATACGTAGGTTTTTTTGGTCAAGACGAGTGGCGACTCTATCCTAATGTAGTGGTGAGTTATGGTCTGCGCTACGAGCGCGAAAGTATTATTTCCGATCGCAACAACTTTGCCCCACGTTTTTCGGTCGCCTACGATCCGTTCAACTCGGGTAAGACGGTTCTCCGGTTCGGCGCGGGTTTTTTCTACAATCGAGCTCTGCTTCGGACCATTGATGATTTCACGCTCGGTACCCGCCAACTGTTCTTCGACACCAATTCATTACGCGATCCGGACAGTGGGAAACTCATGAGTGCCGCGCAACGTCGCGCTTTCATCGCCACCAATCTCCGCTTTCCCCAGACACTGACGGTTGAATCGCCACTCGTGGCGCAGTTTGGTGAACTCAATACGGAATTCTCCCGACGTCTTGATCCTCGTTTGCGCATACCGGAGAGCTATCAGGCAAATTTCGGAGTCGAACGCGACCTCGGCAGTGGTTTTGTGTTTGAGGCTAACTACACACTGAATAGAGGCATACACCTTTGGCGCGAATTTAATGCGAACGCTCCTGTGCTTCCTGCCGGTTTCAAGAACTTCTCAGAGTATCTGGCATCGCACGACTTCCCCAATTTCCGCAGCGGCCCGAGAGGGGATCGCCCGATCTACAACGCCTCAACCGCCGGCGAGCTAATACGATTTGTATTCGTTTCCTCAGAGACCGCCAACCCGAATGCCGTGGGCCGCAGAACCGAGTTTGGCGTTCCCGTTTCACTCGTAAATCTCAATAGTTTTACCTCATCAACTTCTGTGGAAGTTGCACTCGCAGCTCTAAATGACTTGCGGCCTGATGCCAGGCGCGCCGAAGTTGAGCAATTGATTGCAGCCGGCAACAGTTTCTATCAGGGTCTGACGCTTGAGCTTCGCAAGGGTTTCCACCGCAGCGCCAATAGTCTTGGCTTTTCTTTTCGAGCCGCCTACACCATCGCAAATCTTGTCGACGATGGCGTCGTCAACACTTCCGATGCGCTGATACCCGGAGACTTCCGACGCGAACGAGCGCGCAGCCTGCTGGATCGGAAACATCGGTTCGTTTTCTCGGGAACGTTCGACCTGCCTGCCTTTCTGGGCAAGCTGAGGTTGTCACCAATCCTGCGCCTCGCCTCCGGCGCGCCTTTCAACATCTCCATCGGTGGCGTGGATCGCAATCTTGATGATGTGGGAAACGACCGGCCGAACTTCACCGGAAACACGCAACTGCTACATTGGCGAGGACCAAACGATCCGATTGATCCTACCATCCTCAATCTGTTTGCATTGCCAACCATTGGTCAATCGGGAAATCTTCCCCGCAACGCCGGTCGAGGACCTGGGTTGTTTCTCTTTGACCTCAACCTGACACGCGAGTTCCGCTGCTCTGAAAGAGTCAGACTTCGCCCGGTAATCGAGTTTGACAATGTTCTCAACAAGACAGTCTTCAGCTTTGGCGCCGAATTTATCAACTTCAACGCGCTCGCTCTCACGGCGACCGCAGAACAGCGACAGGCATTTCTAGATTCTTTTCTAGTAACTTCACGGACGTTACGCCCGCGCCAGATTCGGTTGGGAATAAGGGTGGATTTCTAAGTTAGGAACATAGTATTCAATTGGATCCGTCTTGAAGAGTCTGTAGACGAAAACGGCCTTGCCGGTGGCGGTCGAAGATGTCGCCCGACGATTGACTGACAGTGCAACCGTTGAGCTGAAAGGGCGCACCGCATTCGGTTACCGGGACGATCCACAGAAGCATCTTGAGCATCGTTCGGAAGCCGTGCTCAACTCAGTGAGGCACTCCCAGGCCAGTCATATACAGATCGAACTGCGCTTTTGAAAGTCGCTTTGTTCAACTGCTCGTCAAGGATGACGGACTAGGGTTTGACTATGCCGCGCTGAAAGCTGAAAAAGTTTCAGTTCAATCCACTGCGATGCACATCGCCGCCGAGGTGCTGGGAAAGTAATAAACTGGGACATATTTATAGGTCCGACTAGACGTTTCTAAGCGGCAAGAGACCGTTCCATTCGATAGCTATGTGTCTTGAGTAGACCTCAGAGTTCACCAAGTCGTAGGATGCACAGTATCCTGCTGGCATGGCCGTAGTTCCTGTTTACGTCGGCGACTAGACAGAGTTCATAAGCACCATTCTTATTTCGGGAGGTTAATCTTATGGATTGGCGTGGATTATGGAAACCCGGTAGGCTTCTCCTGTTTTTCGCTGTCGGATCAGTGATGTTTGCACCGTTGACTGCGGACCTTAATCAAACACATGCATTTAACCCCGAATGGCCACCGCATGCACGGTTTCATACGCTGGTCATGGTGTTCATGAGCGTCGGCTTAACCTTCACAGGATGGTGGCTAATCTGGAAACGCTCACCCGACCACATCACATGTATCAAGGTCGCTGCACTTATTCCATTGTTTGCGTGGGTTCCCTTTTTCCCAGCAGCACTCATACCGGGAGCGGCCCTGGAAGATCATCCGGGCTCCTTGCCTCGCGTATTAGGGATGCCGCTGAACCTATTTGTGGCTGGCTTGACGATTCTGGTGACGGTACTTGGCTATTGGTGGTACTGGCGCCAGGAGGGGAAGTTCTTGAGGGAAGGGGAGGCGCTTTTGGTAAGAGAGAGTCTTGGAGCGAGCCCGACTCGACGATAGAGATTCGTGGCTGAGTCAAGCCACGAGCGCAGTACTGATTTGCAGGGGTTCATAACATGAGTGACCGACCTATCGAAGTGTTTTTCTATGGTCTCTTCATGGATGACAGTCTGCTGCGCAGCAGGGGAATCGTGGGGTTGAATCCGCGACCCGCCACCGTTGAGGAGTTTGGATTGCGCATAGGAAAACGCGCCACGCTTGTCCCTGCCAGGCACGAACGCAGTTACGGCATGGTCATGGGACTAACTCATCAGGAACTCAAGGGACTTTATTCAGGACCGGGCCTCGAACATTACCTTCCTGAAGCGGTCACCTGCACAACTCTCGCTGGTGAAGTGGTTTCCGCGCTATGCTACAATCTGCCAACCGCACCAGCGTCCGATGAGGTAAACGAAGAATACGCCGGTCAACTTCGAGCTGTCCTGGCAAAACTTGGATTTCCCGCGGAGTATGTC
>JBGTLM010000056.1:0-11138 GCA_041744135.1 Pyrinomonadaceae bacterium | reverse complement strand
GATTTGTTGATGACCGCATCGTTCAAGACGCGAGTGCGTGTGACCTCCTCGTTACCGCGCAGCAGTTGCACCGCGAGCATTACCCTTGTGTCAAGGCGATAGTTTCTCTCAAGAATGGATTCCAGGGCCGTGTATAATTCTTCAACGCGAAACTCGGCCAGGTAACCGAGCCCACCATAATTCACGCCCAGCACCGGCACTTCCTTATCGCCGAGCATGCGCGCGGTAGCGATCATTGTGCCGTCACCGCCGAGTACGAGCATTAGATCGACACTTGCGGCAAGCTGATCATGGTCCAGTGCTTCGACCGCGCAGCCCGTTTCCTCCTCAATGCGCTCGCGTTCAAGTTCGGGACCGCCGACCACCGCAATGCCCCGTTCGCCGAGCCAGTCGACGACCGCGCATACGGTCTTTAGCGCGTCCGGTTGATGCGGCTTGACGACAATACCAACCCGCTTTATTGAAGCCTTCGTCATCCGTGTTGCCGGCAAGGAGAACGTTTGCATTTGCGGGTTATGGTGCAGGTTGGCACAACCAGCTGCGTACTGGCTACTACAGAACCGAGGAGCGGTAGCCGCATCCTAACCAACTGCACCAGTACCCATTTTGCGGAGCTCGTCGCTTCCGACTCTGTTCGGAGGGATACTGAAGATCCTGAATAAGCTATTTTGCGAAACCGACGGGATAATACGCGGGCGGGCTTTTGAGTGTCAACGAACACTAAATGAAGAGTAACGTCCCAATTTGAGAGTCAGCTTGGTGAAGAAAAACCGATCCACGAAAAAGGCACGAACGAACACGAAAAGTGTTAGTGATACTTCGTGGATCGTTTCTTGACTTGCGCACCTACCTAACCGACACGCAGGTACATGATCAGTAAAGGACTGGGAGCATCCATGATTCTTCGGATCCAGAACGCGAGACTAGTGCGGCAGTTTCTCTTTTTGATACAGAGCGAAGAACTCAACATTGCCGTCAGCACCGTGTATCGGAGACTCAATCACGCCACCAATTCGAAATCCAAGTCTTGTGGCGGCACTGTGGACCTCCCCCACTACGCGAACGTGTTTCTCCGGATCCCGAACAATGCCTCCGCTGCCAACTTCACCGCGTCCCACCTCGAACTGCGGCTTAATCAGTGTGATCAAGCGACCTGTCTCAATTAACAGATTCACGATTGCTGGCATTACCTTGGTTGCTGAAATGAAAGAAACGTCCATCACCGCGAGATCGAAGGGGTGATCGAAATCTTCGGGCTGGAGGTAGCGCGCGTTTACACCCTCTCGAGCCTCGACGCGAGGATCGTTTCGCAGTCGCCAGTCCAGTTGGTTGTGACCCACGTCAACGGTCACTACACGCAAAGCGCCCCGTTGTAACAAACAGTCTGTGAAACCACCAGTTGAAGCGCCCACGTCAAGACACGCCAGATCGGCAACCTCAACCTGGAATTCCTTTAAGGCTGATTCCAGCTTCAGGCCGCCACGTCCGACATATCGAGACGTCGGATCGTCAGCACCTTTAATGCGGATGTGCGCGTCAAGTGGAATGGGATCGGAGGGCTTGGCGACGCGTTGTTCGCTTACCAGCACGCTCCCAGCCATAACCATTGCCTGGGCTTTTGTGCGCGACTCAGCAAGACCGCGTTCGACTAGTAGTTTATCGATTCGCTCGCGCTTCATAGCAAGTGTTCTCCTGGTTAGAGATCCGACTCCCTTGCCTTGCCGATTGCGCGGGAAGTTTCCTTAGGCTTGCCTCCTCGAACCCTGCGTCATCGCGCGCGGAAGATCCGTGAGCCGTAGCTCGGACGCGCAATCTGGACAAAGCCACACCAGAATATGAGGAGCATCTGCCCAGAAGAATGAACTCACTTTGCCGGACATCCGCACGGCCGCATCCACCGGCAGACGCTGCAGGGCCTGCAAATAGAGCACGCCATTGTAGAGCGCGCCTTCCGCCCCGTCACCCCGGTGAATACACTCCCGCTCCCGAAGGTCTTTTTTCATAAAATCACTGTTTCTTCACGCACTTGCGCGACATATCGGAACGCCTGAAGATGTCGGGTTCGTCTGCTATGTGAGAGTTCAAGGGGCAAAGCGGCGAGATATGAGCGGGGGAATTCTTTGATTCGCCTCTTCGCGAGGAATAATGCCACTCGTTCTGTAATCAGTCAACATCCGATTTTAATGTACTAAACCTAATTAACGATCGACTCTGAATCCTATGGCCTGGCACCTTCAAAGATCTCCCTGATCCGCAATAGATCGTCGCCCCTCTGCTCTTGACGGTGGCGTCGTTCACGCCTCGCTTCGCGTCGCGCATCTCTCCGCTCCGCTCGACGTAACTCCCTCTCGTCGCTTTCAAAATCCTCGTCTCTTTCGCGGTCATGGCTGCCGGCTCTAGCTGGTTTTTCAGAACTTTGCGAAATTACTGCCGATGGCCGCTTTTTTGTCGAGGAATCCCGGGTGCCAAGCACCTCTCTCGGCCGTGGTTCCTCATCAGGCTCCGGAAGCACCGGCCCTTTCGCCTCGCCGGACTCGGAAGTAAAGCCGCCTGCGGCTCCCGATGACGACACTATCGGCTGACTAACCTCAGCGTCCGCGGCGGTCTGCGAATTCTCCCCACTCTGCAACAGCAGCAACGTGGCGCTGATAGCTCCTACGAGGATCGCCACTAGAATCGCCAGCCCGAAGATCACACGCTTGGAGCGCGATTCCGCCTTTACCGCGTGGAGTGGGACAACCGGTCGAGCGGCAAGCAACGTAGCGTCCTCGTCGAATTGTGGCCACGAGAGCGCCGGGTCAGAAACAGGTGAATAATCCGTGGAAGAGTGGTTTTTTTCCATAACCTATGAATTCCTATCTTGAAAGCTCGTGGCCACGCAATCGGGCAGAGCTTATGTGCAACTCCAAGGCCACACGTCAACGTGAGAGGGACGGGCTCTACTTATAAGTCTTAACCGTGATTTAGGCGCCTCGGGTGCGCTTGTTGCAGTTAGGTTGCGATGATTCAATGAACCATTTCGTGCAGCAAAGAAACGCGCCCGTCTCTCCAGTAGAACGGGCGCAGTAATTCCCAAATTCCGGGAGCAGTTCTTCGAGTTTATTCAGGAACTAACCTTTTGCGGTTTAGCACGACGGTGGTCCAAAACCTCTATGCTCTCTCTTACTCGGGTATAGATTCCGTCGGCATCGAGCCCATACTTAGCTAAAAGCAATTTCGCATCGCCATGTGTGATCAGGCGGTCGGGGATTCCGATGCGCACAACGCGAACCTTGTCCTGCAACCCGTTCTCCTCAAGCAGCTCAAGTATTGCGGAGCCAAAACCACCGGCCAGATACGCCTCTTCAACTGTGACAATTAATCGCTTCGTGCGGGCTAAGGCCAATAGGAGTGGCGCATCCAGAGGTTTCACAAACCGCGCATTGACTACAGTCGTTTCGATACCCACTCGGGAGAGATTCTGGGCGGCCTGGATTGAAGGGTGCACCATCGAACCGTAGGCCACGATCGCGATCTCGCCTCCGTCGCGTAATATTTCCCCCTTGCCGATCTCCAGAAGTTGAGGTTCGCGATCAATTGAAACCCCGGCTCCGCTGCCACGCGGATAACGCATAGCCGCGGGACCCTCATGCTCAACCAGAGTTAGCATCATGTCCCGCATCTCGCCCTCGTCTTTCGGCGCCATGAGAACGATGTTGGGCACCCCCCGCAGATAGGCGATGTCGAGCAGTCCATGATGAGTTGGACCATCTCCACCGGCAATGCCCCCGCGATCGAGACAGAACTTCACGTTTAGATTCTGGATGCATACATCGTGGACTACCTGATCAAACCCGCGCTGCAGGAACGTGGAATAAATAGCACAGACAGGCTTTAACCCTTCACAGGACATTCCGGCCGCAAACGTCACGCAATGCTGTTCGGCAATACCCACATCAAACGACCGATCCGGAAACTGTTCTAGGGCGTCGCAAACGCCAGTTCCATCGGGCATAGCCGCGGTTAGCGCGACGATCTTGGGGTCTTTCGCCATCAACTCGCAGAGAGTCTTGCCAAAAACCGAAGTGTAGGTTGGAGCTTTCGCCGCGGCCTTCACCGCCTTTCCCGTTTTTAGATCGAACGGTCCGGTGGCGTGCCAGCGGTAGTAGTCTTTCTCAGCTTGAGGGTAACCTTTGCCCTTTGTCGTCAACGCGTGAACTATTACCGGACCATCCTTAACTTGTTTCGCTTCCCGCAAGGCGGCCACCAGGGCGCGCGGGTTGTGGCCATCAACGTAGCCGATATATTTGAATCCTAACTCGCTCACCAGCGCACCAGGGAGAACCGCTGCGGCAATCGCGTCCTTCATCGTCTTCGCGGCATGATGCAGCCGCCCGCCCAGCGAAGGGATCGCGAGCAAAGTCTCTTCCACTTCGTCCTTAAAGCGATGATATCCCTGGGCGCCACGAATACGATTCAAATAACCCGTTAGTGCTCCTACAGCCGGAGCGATGGACATCTCGTTGTCGTTCAGTACAACTATCAAGCGCGTCTTTAAATGCCCAGCCTGGTTTATCGCCTCCATCGCCATGCCACCTGCCAGAGACGCGTCTCCGATCAAGGCCACGACGTGATGATCTGCGCCCTTTCTATCACGCGCAATGGCCATGCCCAGGGCCGCCGACAAGGAGGTTGACGCATGCCCCGCCCCGAAAGTGTCGTATTCCGACTCGTCGCGACGCAAGAAACCACTGATACCTCCGTATTGCTTGATCGTCGGCAGGAGGTCGCGTCGCCCAGTCAAAATCTTGTGCGCATATGCTTGATGGCCTACATCCCACACGAGACGATCTCGGGGTGTATCGAACGCGTAGTGCAGGGCGACCGCCAGCTCGATCGCACCCAGCGAAGCGCCGGTGTGGCCGCCGATACGCGACATAGTTTCCAATAAATATAGGCGAATTTCGTCCGCGACCATTTCCAACTGCTCGAGAGATAAACGTCGCAGGTCAGCGGTTGCGTTAATGTTTTCCAGGAGACTCATTTGCCCGTATTGTAACCTCGTCGTCGTTCTTTGACTATTCTCCAGTCTAATCATGAAGCACCTGCTTACTCTGTAGCACTCTGGGCATCTCTCCTTTACGGCGCAAAGTACTCTATACCACTTAGGGCGACTAGTAGTCAACGTTTCCCAACCGAACGTCTCGCTGCGGCGTCTAATAGAGAGGAAGGCGCGATAGCAATCCTCAGCTCATTATCCGTTAATAAGAACGACAAAGGAGTACCAGCCAAATGCTTCTACGAAGAATTTTACTGATTAGCTTGACGCTGGCTTTTGGCGCCTTCGCCTACGTCCAGCAGCCTCAGACCTCAGCCCAGGAGGGCGGCATCCGCACCGAAAGCATGCGACATAGAGAGGGACGGAGTCACGAGAGAATGGGCAGGGCTGCCGGTTACGGGTCTCGAAAGTTTCATGGTCTCCGCGAACTGAATTTGACCGACGAGCAACGGCAACAACAGGACGCCATCGTCCAACGCCATCTCGAGAGCATCAAAGCTCAGCGTGAAGAACTTTTCAAGCTGGGCGAGAAAAGAGGCCAAGGTAATTTGACCGCCGAAGATGGGGCACGGGCCAGAGCGTTACGGCAGGAGATTTATAACTCAGCCCGGACTGCGCACACTGAAATCGAGGGCATCCTGACGCCCGAGCAGCGCACGAAACTTGAGCAGTTCAGAACTGAACGCAAAGCGCGTCACGATGAGATGCTGAAGCGGCGCCAGGAACGCCGGGAGAACAGTCCTCAGTAAGCGTCGAAGAATCGCCTTCCAAAAGAGGAAAGGTCCGGCTTCACTCGAGGACGTGGGCCTTTCGTTAAGTTAGCTCGTCCCGTGATATTGCGGTTTACCTTGCAATGCTCAACGACTCGGGTGCGCAGCAGGACGTGCTTGCCTGAAGGCTCGCTTTTGTCACTGTATCGTGGGAAACAGTTTCGGGCTCCGTCTCTGCAAACCTGGTTCCGCATTCGCACGCGGCGGTCTCCGGCAGGTTGTCTTGCAAAACCACGAATGCTTCCCACTCGTTACCATCGGGATCACGCACCCATGTTTTATCCTGAGTCGCGTAGCAACAGTTGGTCTGCATCTCATCGCGTGTGACAAGGCCGGCGGCTTCCCATTTTTGTCGCATCGCTAAAACGTCAGCCGTTGAACCTACCTGAATACCCAGATGCGACAGCGCCCCGCGTTCCTTAAACGCGACTTCGTTGAGGGTTAGATTCAACGGCGGGTTCTGCACATCGAACTTCGCGTATCCCTGCCGCACCTTGCTGGGCTCGATACCCAGCATCTTCTGGTAAAAGCCAATGCTCTGGTCTACGCTGCGGACGTTCAGGGCAAGATGTGCTTTTAGAGCCCATACCTGGTCATTTGCCTTGCTTTCCATATCATCCTCCTCTATATTCATATTCGCCAGTGCGAATGTGAAAGCGACTCTACACCCAGGGGGTATATCTGTCAAGCCGTATGTGAGGATTCTTGTGTGGCAAATGAGATCGCGATTAGGCTGATGAAACCGGAGGACTGGGAAACCGTACGCTCCATCTATTTGGAAGGCCTCGGCACGGGCGACGCGACCTTTGAAACCGAAGCACCTTCCTGGGAACAATGGGATGAGAGTCATTTGGGCGTTCCGCGCCTGGTCGCGGTCGCCCCCAGCGAGGGCGTTGTGGGCTGGGCCGCGCTGGCGCGGGTTTCCTCGAGAAAAGTTTACGGAGGGGTCGCCGAAGTTAGTGTCTATGTGGGAGACACCTTTAGAGGCAAGGGAATTGGAAAAGCTCTCCTGAAACAACTCATTGCCGAGTCGGAACAGAAAGGTCTTTGGACGCTCCAGGCCAGCATTTTCCCTGAAAATATTGCCAGCCTGGCGCTGCATAAGATCTGCGGGTTTCGAGAAATTGGTACTCGACAGCGGATCGGCAAAATCCATGGCATCTGGCGAGACACAGTGATCCTGGAACGGCGGAGCGGGATAGTCGGAAACGAATGATCCGAAGGGAGGGGTGGGCCCGGGGTCTTTGGCATCAAGAATTGGATAGAATTATAAGACGGTTTAGAGCTTAAAGGGACCGAAGGAAAGGAACTCTGGAACCACGGAAATCGTAACTACAGCCACAGGATTACCAAGCGATCAAACCAATGGCAGTCAAGGAGTACCGCATCGAAGAACTGTTCAAAGCACTCGCAGATCGCACGCGTTTACGTCTAATTAACTTGATTGGTGACGACGAGGTCTGCGTCTGTTTTTTTGTGGAAGTCTTGAAGCTAAACCAGCCCAAAATCTCGCGGCATCTCGCGTATCTTCGCAAAGCCGGTGTGGTGACTGCCAGACGAGAAGGAAAGTGGATGCACTACCGGATAGCCGAACCGCGAGACCGGCGCGCGGCTAACATATTTCGCGAAGTGCGCGCGTCGTTGGCAAATGATGCCGGCATGAAGCGCGACCGCGCGAGACTGGCCCAAATTTGTTGTGCTCCGCAGCTTCCCGTGCAACTGCAAAAGGCCCCGCGCCCGACAACCCTGGTGGCATAAACTGGAAGGAACAAGGAATGGTTACCGCAATTGAGCCCCTCCTCCGTGAACAGTTGATTGACCGGCGCCAGAAGCTGGAAACCGCGGCCCGTGCCGTCATTGAAGCCGCAGAAATCTCGCACCTCCTGGCTGAAGTTGATGAGGCCTTGCGTCGCATGGAATTAGGCACTTATGGCCTGTGCGACGTGTGTCACGATCCCGTGGAAACCGGGAGACTGATAGCAAATCCACTAACTCGGCTTTGCATTGACCACTTGAGCCCTAAAGAACAACGGGCGCTCGAGGACGATCTGGAGTTGGCTGCGCAAATTCAAACCGGACTGCTGCCACTACCAAGTCAAAAGATTGATGGATGGGAGATCGCCTACCACTATCAACCAGCCGGAATCGTTAGTGGCGACTATTGCGATCTCATCAGCAGCGCCGATCAGAGTCTGCTGTTTGTGCTGGGGGACGTTTCAGGCAAAGGTGTGGCCGCGTCGATGCTGATGGCCCACCTTCAGGCAATGTTTCGAACGCTTATTTCCATCAACCTTCCGCTCGAAGAAATTGTTGAACGTGCCAGCCGCGTCTTTTGCGAAAGCACCTTACCCACCCACTACGCGACACTTGTCTGTGGTAAGGCCAATACATCGGGAGGTATCGAGATTTGCAACGCGGGCCATTTGCCGCCGCTGCTGTTTCGCCAGGGTGCAGTGCAGAGTATCGAGGCCACCGGCCTACCAATGGGCATGTTCTGCAACGAGCATTTTACGGTAAACAGATTTCAAATGGAGAAAGGTGACACTCTCCTTCTTTACACCGACGGGCTTTCTGAAAGCCGCGACGGAGCAGGAAGCGAGTATGGTGTAGAGAGAGTGTCAGCACTTCTCAGCGCAAACGGAGATCTCGCGCCGAAGGCCTTGCTTACCACTTGCGTAGGCGAAGTCGATGCTTTTCGGATTACTAATTCACTCGCTGATGATGTGACACTCATGGCGATTCAAAGGGTTCACTAAATCAATCTTCAGGGGCACGCCTTAAGCGCAGCACGGCGATCTCTGGCCTTACCCCGAGGCGCAGTGGCAACCCGATGACGCCGGTGCCCCGGGATACGTAGAGTTGCGTGTCTCCGCGCCGGAAAAGACCCTGGGCATATTTGAGTTCGGCCGTGACGAATCGCGCTGGCGGGCCAATCAGGGGTAGATCTATTTGACCCCCATGAGTGTGTCCGCTAAGAATCAGTCCTACTCTTTCAGACTCTGCAAAATCAAGAACGCTCGGCTGATGAGACAGCAGCACGGAGGGGCGTTTCTGATCGAGCCCGTAAAAAGCGCGAGGCCAATTAGTTCCTCCCCAGGACCAGTCATCGATCCCTGAGAGCTGCAGCACATCAGATCCTCGCCGTAGGGTGGTGTTAGCGTTATTGAGCACGCCGATGCGGTTATGTTCGAGCGCTCGCGTTGTCAATTCTCGATCCGTGTAGTGGTCGTGATTGCCCAGCACAGCCCAAACACCTTCAGGGGCATGCAACGCTCCGAGCGCTTCGGCGCAGGGCTCGATATATCGCCGGTAAGAAGTCGTATAGTCACCGGTGAGGGCAATTAGATCGGGATTGGTCATATTTGCCAAATCCGCGGTCCGGCGTACCTCATCAATACCGACTATGCGACTATGATGAACGTCAGTAAGCTGGGTAATGCGGAAGCCTTCAAAACCATCGGGTAGGTCGCGTATGAAAATGTCAGTCTCAGTCACTTCATAGCGATACGGTTCGATGAAGCGCGCGTAAGCCGAAGACGCGGAAACAGCAATTAGCGGCGCAGCAGCAAGCCCGGTTAGGAACTGTCTACGACTCAACTCCAATTTGGCCACGCCAGGATTCTATACGGTGATCCCCAGTTGACCATAGCAGCCAATCATACAGGGTGTTAGTGCCCTGATTTGGTAGGTCAAGGGTCAATCGGGTCCGGGGCATTAGCCCAACTGTTAAGGAGAGCCTCTCAAGATGCCGGGATTCATCCATGGTGTGGGGGTCAGATTGGTGGGAGTCCGGGCAAGTAGCCCAACCGTTAAGAAGGGGTCTCAAGTCGGGATTCTCAAAGGCGTTGGGTCTCCTCACCGATCCGACTCCATCAAGTGACGCGAATCCACCACTCACTATCCACTAAAACTTGCCGAGCCCTCCAGAACAATCGGGCTACCGCACCCGCGCGTTGCGCCTTCAAACGGGGTCATCCCTTTTGCCTCAAAATAAAATCTACTCCTACGGTGATTCGTTGCCTCATAAATAAATCTACTCGAAACGGTTCATGGTTTTGAGTCCGTAGTGTGCCTTGGCGAGCTGAAAGTGCACAAGACGAGTAACTGTTTTTTCGGTTTTTTCGCTTTTCTTCATTTCTTTGATGTCACCAGCAGTGCTGTGGGAATGTGGGAGAGTCAGGCAGCTTTTTTGCCTGACTTTTCCAAGCGCTTGAGGGAAGCGACGCGTTTTGTCGCTTTCCGCAAGCGCGTCATTTCCACAGCCGGTTTGGTCGCGCTTTGTTGAGCACCTTGACGCTTGCGACTCAAAGTGGTGCTGGTTGCTGTGGCCAGCAGTTTTCTTTGCAGTCGCTCGATCTGTCGTTTCAGTTGCGCCGGATTCAATGCGCGATAACGTTCACGCAGCTGCTGCTTGGTCTCCTCCTTGAGGAAACTGGAATCGAGCAGCCGTTGATAAGGCGTGCGCGCTTTATCGTACTTCTTCTTCACCCGCGCCCCGTGGCGCTCTTTCGACTGCAGCTTCATACTCGGTTGAAAGAAGTTCGTATAGAGATCCAGCGACTCATACAACTGATTGAGCAGGCGCAGCTGGGCGTCAGTATCAAAGCGTTGATAGCCCACCGCGCGCCGGACCACGGAGTAGTTCTTCTGTTCCACAAAGCAGCTGTCATTCTTACGATAAGGAAGAGAGCGGGTGAAGGTAATTTTGTGCTCCCGGCAGTAGTTCAGCAGCGACTCATTGATGAACTCTGAGCCGTTGTCAGAGTCGAGGCCCAGCAGCGGAAACGGCAGTTTGGCGCGGATTTTCTCCACTCCCTCCAGGGTCCAGACCTGCGCTTTGTTCTTTAAAGCCGTGCTGCTATTCCAGGCGCTGGCAATATCGACGGCATTGAGCGTGAAGGCGTGCAGGCTATCGATCACCCCCCCGTCATGGCCCACCAGATCGATCTCCAGGAAGCCTGGTTGTTGTTCATCCCACTCATTGAAGGTACGCATCGGGATCTGGTGCATCAGCAGGGTGCGGGCCGCGTATGGCTGCGACCCTTCAGCTGATACTTCTGCCGCTCGGGTCGTAAGAGCCGATCGATGGTGGCGGCGCTCATCTGCGCTAATTTCTTGCTGGTGGCCGCGTCACAGCGCAACTCGTTGTGCCGCAGCAGCCGCTCGACCATCTCGCCCAGGACTGGGGCCAGCCGTTTGCCGCAAATGTAGTCCATGATGCGCCACACCTGCACCAAGACTTTCACCACCGGCTCATCGTAAGTGGCCCCGCGCCCGCGCCGCGGTAGTTTCTTGCCCACATCACCGCGCACCCGGAGCTTGCGACTCAC
>JBGTLM010000055.1:0-9921 GCA_041744135.1 Pyrinomonadaceae bacterium | reverse complement strand
ACAGCGAGTGACATTCCATTCCTGACCACCAGCTTCAGAACGTCCGCGGCGCGCGCGCCCAGCGCCATGCGAATACCAATTTCCTGCGTGCGCTGCATGACGGCGTAAGACATCACCCCGTAGATTCCGATAGCCGCCAGCAGTAAAGCGATGGCAGCAAGGATCCCCAATGAGCCAGCTGAGAAACTGTAAAGAGAGACTGAAAAAGAGCGCACCTGTTCCATCGTTCGCACGTCGAACACCGGCTGGTCCTTATCGAGCGACCACACTTGTTGTCGCATGTCAGACGCCAGCGACAGAGGTTCGGCTCTCGTGCGCGCCACCAGAACCATTGAACCCCAAACATCCTGCGCATGGGGTAGGTAATAGTCGGCAGTGACAGGTGCTTTCAGGTCGTGCTTTACGTCCTGGACCACACCGACCACCTGCACCCAGGGAGCCTCGGTCAGGGGTGCGTTGAAGCGTACGCGCTTGCCAATGGGATCAGCGCCCGGCCAGTACTTTTGCGCCATTGTTTCGTTGACGATAATCACCGGTGGCGCCCCGGGCTTGTCTTGGTCGGTAAACCCGCGGCCCTTCAACACCGGGATTCCCATGGTGCGGAAATAATCGGGGGTGCAATTCCTATAGCGTCCGAGAAACTCCTGACCGGGCGGAGGGTCCGGAATGCCTTCAACCAAAAAGCTGTCTGATGAATTGCTGCCACCAAGAGGCAAGTAATTAACCGCCGCCGCTGACTCAACACCAGGCAAGGACTGCACGCGTCGCACCAGTTCCTGATAGAAGGCGGAGCGTTGTGCCTCCTCCTTGTATTTCGCCGCGGGCAACGTCAGTCTCATAGTCATCACGTTGTTCGGATTGAACCCGGGTTTGGTCGCCAGCAACGAAAGAAAACTGCGCATCAGCAAACCTGCGCTTACCAGCAACATCAGTGAGAGCGCGACTTCTGAGATCACTAGCAGGCTGCGCAGGCGGTGCGAACCTGAAGAGGTTTGCCGCCCGCCTTCTTTCAGCGTTCGGTTAAGGTCCGTCTTTGAGATTTGCCAGGCGGGTGCGAGTCCAAAAAGGAGACCGCTCAAAAGCGAGAGAGCCATATTGAACCCCAGCACTGCCGGATTGACGCCGAGACGATCCCAACCGGGCGCGAATTGTGCGGCCTTGCCAGGGTCCAGTGTGCGGAGAAGATCAACGCCCCAATAGGCAATCAACACTCCCAGCGCGCCCCCAACTAACGCGAGCATCACGCTTTCAGTAAGTAGCTGGCGCACAAGACGCCAACGACCCGCGCCGAGCGCAGCACGCAAGGCCATTTCCTTCTGCCGCCCCGCCGCCCGAGCCAACATCAGGTTGGCAACATTCGCGCAGACAATCAGCAATACAAAGCCGACTGCGGCCATTAATGCCAGCACAGCCGTCTTGTAGAGACGAACTGCGTCCTCGACAATCGGATAGACAACAATGCCCCACCCGGTATTCGATTCGGCATACTCTTTCTCGAGTCGAGAGGCGATCGTGGTGAGGTCCGCCTGCGCGTGGGCCAAAGAGACATCAGGCTTGAGGCGGCCAACGACATAGTAAGAATGGCTCTGCCGGCTGCGCGCCAGTTCCGGAGTTATCGTTATCGGCGCCAGCACCTCGATGCCGGTGGGATAGTTAAATCCCTGCGCCATCACCCCAATCACGGTGCGGGTTACGCCGTTGAGCGTAATGGTCTTATTGACAATGCCTGGGTCGCCGCCGAAACGACGCTGCCACAATCCGTAAGTGAGAATGGCCACCTCATCTTTACCTGGTTGATCTTCATCTGCCGCAAAGCCTCTTCCCAGCGCCGGCTTGACTCCCAAAACATCCAGGAAATTTCCGGTGACCAGGAAACCCTGGATCCGCTCAGGTGTGTCCAGGCCGGTAAGATTCGTGCTCCACCAACGATAGAGACCCATCTGATCGAAGGTCCGATTCTGCGCACGCCAATCGAGGTAGTTGGCCATCGAAGCCTCGTTACGTACTACTCCGCGACCTGGCTGCGTTTCCCAGATCGCGACGATGTGATCGAGCTCAGGAAAGGGCAGGGGCTTGATGAGCAGCGCATTGACGACGCTGAAAATGGCGCTGTTGGCCCCGATGCCGATGGCTAAGGTGATAATCGCGATGATCGTTAGAGTCGGACGCCTCATCAGAGACCTGCCGCTGTAACGAATGTCGTTTAGAAAAGAGTCCATAGCTCCCTCCTATTCATACCGAAGTGCAATCAAGGGATTAACCCGCGAAGCTTTGCGGGCCGGCAGAAGACCTGCAAAAACGGCAACGATGGTGAGGAGCAAGGTGGCCGCGAACAGCGTTATCGGGTCGGCGGCGCCTAGACCAAAGAGTTGGCTGGCGATTAGACGACCAGCTCCAATTGCAACGGGCACACCAATGGCGACACCGACCAGGATCAGGACCAGGGTTTCTCGCAATACCATCCAAATAATGTTGCGGCGCTCCGCGCCCAGGGCTATACGAATGCCAATCTCTTTGGTGCGCCGAACTACTCCATGGGCCATCACCCCGTACAAGCCAATGCAAGCAAGCAGGAGCGCCAGCAGCCCGAAAAAGCTGACCAACTCGGCGATCAGCTTCTCCTGCGCCAGTGTGCCCCTAAGTTGTTCTCGTAGAGTGGTAACACCGAAGATTGGGAGTTTGTCGTCCACGTCTGTGATTGCCTGTCGTACCGCAGGCGCGAGGTCGCCAGCATCGCCGGTCGACCGAATTTGCAAGTTGCTGCTGTATGCGTCTGAATCCTGAACCTGCAGTATTGGCCGGTAGGCCGTGGGACCGGGATCATCCCTGGCGCTTGAGTATTTAACATCGCCAATAATTCCTACTATTTCGAGGTCTTCGCCACGCTCGGGATCATCGTCGTCGCCGAAGTGAAACTGTCTTCCTATTGGGTTCTGTCCCTGGAAAAACTGTTGAGCAAACCTCTGATTTACCACCGCGATTTTCTGGGCCGCAGCTGTGTCGCGTGGTCCAATCTCGCGACCGAGCAACAGCGGCACCCCGAGCGTCTCGCAGTAGGCCGGTCCAATCAGCATGTCGGCGACTTCTAATTCCTCGCCGGCGGTCGGGGTGTATCCGCGCACCGTGATAGTGCTTGACCTGCCTGTCCCGCTCATCGGCGAGTAGGTCGCCACCGTAGCTGATTTGACGCCGGGTAACGCTTCTAGTCGATCGAGTAGCCGGCTATAGAGGGTGCTGAGTTCAGTGGGTTTGTAGCGGGCGAGACGCGGATCGATTCCGATCAGCAGAACATTGTCTCGATTGAATCCGACTTCTTCCTCATGAAGTTTCATCAAGCTCCGGGCAAAGAGTCCGGCGCCGGTCAATAACACCATCGAGAGCGCAACCTGCGAGACTACTAACACCGAGGCCAATCCAAACCGCAGCCGGCGGCGTCCAGTGCGCACTGACTTTTCTTTTAAAGCGGTGGTGAGATCCGTTTTGCTCGCGCGAAGTGCGGGCGCCAGACCGAATATCACACCCACTGAAAGCGAGACCACCGCCGTAAATGCCAACACCGCGGTGTCAGGGCGGACGTCCAGGGGGGAAGTCTTGGCTACGAGGGCAACCAGGACACTGACACCCCACTGGGCCAGAAGTATGCCGCACACGCCACCAATGGCGGCGAGCACCAGGCTTTCACAGAGCAGCTGCCGCACGATGCGATACCTGCTCGCGCCCAATGCGAGCCGCAGAGAGATCTCGGCCTTTCTCGAAGCTGCGCGTGACAACAGCAGGTTGCCAACGTTGGCACCAGCAATCAGCAGCACCAGCACCACAATCACCATCAACATCTTCAGTGCCTGCGAGTACACTCTCCGCAGACCTGAGATTCCCCGGCTACCTTCCGCAAGTTGCACGTAGGTATTTGCTATCGTCTTTCGAATGTCGTCGTTAAGCTTAGAGCCTGCCTCGTTCGTTAAGAATTGTCGCAAAGCGACATTGGCACTGGCCTGGGCCTGTTCTAGTGACACACCCGGCTTAAGCCGGCCCACGAAATTCAGCCAGTAAACTCTGCGATCATCGAATGCCGGTGGGCGCAGTTCTATTTGCGGTTGAAAAGCAAGTGGCAACCAGAAGTCAGGTGAGCGACGAACCCGCACGCCAAAAAATTTGGGAGGCATGACTCCCACGACGGTAAAAGACGTTCCGTTCAAGACGATCTCTTTGTTTATTACCGAAGGATCGCTTTTCCATTGTTGAGTCCAATAGCCATGGCTCATGACTGCCGCTGGAGGTGCTCCGGGGTTGTCATCTTCAGCAGCCAGTGCCCGACCAAGCATGGCGTTTACACCCAGTACAGAAAAGTAATTGCCCGAAACCAGGTGACCTCGTTGCGCTGCTTCACCCGCTTGCGAATTGCCGCTGCGCACGCTCAGCCGAGCTTCGCCGCTGCGAAAAGCGCTCAATCCCTGGAAGCTCTGATCGTGGTCGCGGAAGTATTGATAATTAGCATATGAAAAGCGGCGCCACCGCCCGGCTGCGGGATCACCTTGGGAAGTGCCTTCGCTAGGTGAGTCGTCGAAGAACACGAGCTCTTGAGCAGCCGAGACTGGTAATGCCTTGAAAATCACCGCGTTGAGCAGGGTGAAGATAGCGGTGTTTGCGCCGATGCCTAGCGCGAGCGTGAGTATCGCAATCAGAGAGAAGCCCGGGCGCTTCAGCAAACTCCTGATAGCGTAACGAAGGTCTTTCAGTAATCCATCCATCGTGCCCCATCTCCCTGATATTTGCTCGCCTTTTTTTTCGCAAGCGAGAGGTTTTCGGTCCACCTTTACTCGCGAGCCAGAAGCGAAAGGCCCGCGATTCGGTTTCATTGCCTGCCTTCTTAGGGCAACGGCGATGCAAACAGGCATCACGCCAACGCTTTGGCATCGGCTTAGTGACTATCGCAGTTAGAAACTAAGCGCTTACGGCGAGCATCGATTAACTTTCAAAATCAGAGCAACGACTTTTGAAACTACATCTTCCTGGCAGGTTTGCTGAAAAGGAACCGAAGCAGACGATCCACGAACCCACACGAAATAAACAGTAGATTGGTTTTGCGGACTTCGTGAAGTTTCGTGTGATTTCGTGCATCGTGCCATCGTCGTCATTTTTCACAAACCTCCAAAAAAAAGAGACGGTTGCAGCTATCGATTTCTTTGCAGCCGGCTAGTCGACTTTGAGGACCATCAGAGTCGCATCGTCCTGTACCGGACCATCGCTGAATTCACCCACCGCTGCCATAATCAGGTCTCGTAATTCCCTGGCGCTGAACTCTCGGCCGAGGGTAAGCAATTCCTGCAACCGCTCTTCGCCAAATTCTTCACCTGAGGCGTCTTGGGCTTCGGTTACACCGTCGGTGAAAAATACCAGGGAGTCGCCCGAACTCAACTCGATCTCACCTCCCAGATAGTGGCCCTCCGGGAAGATGCCTAATACCGGGCCACCGTCTTTCATTCGCACGCAAGTGCCGTGACGCACCAGCATGGGCGGACAGTGACCCGCGTTGGCATAGGAGAATCCCCTGGTTTGGTTGTCTAACAGGCCGTAGAAAAGGGAGATGAATCTGTGCGGGACCATGTTGTGACACATGACGCGATTCACTTGCGCGCACAGCTCATCGGGGGCGACCCCTGCCGACGCAAGAGATTTCAGCACCGCCTGCACATTCGACATCAAGAGCGCCGCCGGCATTCCCTTGCCCGCCGCATCCGCAATACAGAGGGCGCTGTGACGATCATCAAACTTGAGCACATCGAAGTAATCACCGCCGACAGCGCTGGCCGGCTGCCAGGCAACCGCGATCTCGATGCCGTTGATGTGGGGTAAGTCTTTCGGCAGTAAAGCCTCTTGAATCTCTTGCGACTCTGTCATCTCCTGCTGCAGTTTGTTGTTAACGGTTCGGCGTTCCGCGTTCCGAAGTCGCTTTTGGCGTCGGCTCCGGCCCAGTGCGATTTGGGTGCGCAAACTCTTAAGCAAAACTGAGTTGTCCCACGGCTTTAGCACGAAGTCGCGCACTCCTCGGTGCATCGCTTCTACGGCCAGCTCTACTGAGCCCCAGCCTGTCAGCACCACGACAGGCAACGTGCTATCGAGGGCTCGAATATGTGTTATCAGCTCCAGACCTTCCTGCCCTGACGTAGTGTCGCGCGCGTAATTAAGATCCATTAAAACCAGATCAAAATCTCGTTGCCTGATTGCATCCAGTACCGCCGCCGGAGAATTCACCCCTTCGGTTTGGTAACCCGCTCCTCTGAGCAGCAAACGCAGTGCGGTTACCACGTCCGGCTGATCGTCCGCGATCAGCGTGCGGGCACCTGCTGCTGCCACTGTGTTCGCGTTAAGGCTATCCATCAGACTTTCAGTCGCTATCATTCCTTTACAATCCACCCGTCTTCGAGCCGCACGATCCGGTTTCCATAACCGGCATTTACCTCGGAGTGTGTCACCTGCACGATCGTGGTGCCTTCTTCATTCAGGGTCTTGAACATCTCCATGATCTCTTTACCCTGGCTCGAATGGAGATTTCCGGTGGGCTCGTCAGCGAGGATGATGCGCGGCCGGGCGACGACTGCGCGCGCAATGCCCACGAGCTGCTGCTGACCTCCGGAAAGCTGGCTGGGAAACAAATCCTTCTTGCCGACAATCTGAAAACGATCGAGCGTGTCGCAAACAATCGACTGGCGTTCCTTCTTAGCCACGTCGCGATAGGACAGGGGCAGTTCGAGATTCTCAAACACCGTTTGATCGTCCAGCAAGTGATAACTTTGAAAGACAAATCCGACGTTGCTATTGCGTAGCTGAGCACGCTTCTTGTGGTCCAGCTTATGAACTGCCGCGTCGTCGAAGTAGTATTCGCCACTCCAGGACTGATCGTGCATTCCCAGAATGTGTAGCAGTGTCGACTTGCCCGCACCAGACGGCCCCATGATTGAGACAAATTCTCCTGACTTTATGTCCAGGTCGATGCGGCGCAGCACGTAGGTTTTGGCGACGCCCTGCGAGAAGGATTTTTCGATGTTGCGCAGACCGATCATGCAATTGCTCCGAATCCACTCTCTTTCAATTCTCGCTTTGCGTCTTCAATCTCGCGCCGGTTCGCTCCGGGTTCTTCTTCGACAATGAGCCCGTCAAAGAGATGGACGATACGATCAGCGTGCTGGGCGTAGCGCGGATCATGCGTGACCATACAAATGGTCGCGCCGCCACGATGCAGCTCTCGCATCAGTTCCATTACCGCTTCCCCATTAGTTGAATCCAGGTTTCCGGTCGGCTCGTCAGCCAGCAGGATGCTGGGGTGGCCGCCGACCGCGCGCGCCACTGCCACACGCTGTTGCTGACCGCCGGAAAGCTGGCTGGGAAGGTGTTTGGCTCGATGGGCCATGCCCACACGTTCGAGAGATTCGGTTACGCGCTGCTTCCGGTCGGCCGATTTCATGCCGCGATACGTCAGCGGCAGCTCGACGTTTTCATAGACCGTTAGATCGCCGATCAGATTAAAGCTCTGAAAGATGAAACCCACTTCGCGATTGCGGATGCGAGCGCGCTCCGACAACGAAAGGCTTTCCACCGGGTGATCATTTAGCACGTACTCACCGTCGGTCGGCGTATCGAGCAAGCCGAGAATGGACAGCAAGGTGGACTTGCCGCAACCTGATGGTCCCGCAATTGAGACATACTCACCTTTCTTAATGTCCAGGTGGATGCCGGAAAGTGCGTGCGTCTCGACTTCGTCTGTGTAGAAGACTTTCTTGACGTCGGCCAGGTGAATCAGGGGATCGGATGAACTCATCTCAGGCTCCTTCGATTTTTTTGAAGACTACTGCTTTACTGTGAACACCGCAGACTGGGTTTGTATGGCAACTTGGGATCTTCGACTCCTTCGCTTTTGTGGCTCTGCCGCCCTTCAGGTTTTTGGAGGCTATGTCTCGACCGCCCGAACGTAGGCGTAGAACCTCGTTCAAATCAGTGGCGCATCGCTAAGGCCAAGCCTTACCGCAGTGGCCAGCGGCAGAGCCGCAAAGCCCGCTCTCCAGAACGCACGATAAGTCAGCGCACGCGGATCAGGTTGTAGTTGTCCCAAGCCGAGGTGTCCGACAGGATGACTTGATCGCCTTCGCGCAGTCCGCTGATGATTTCAATAGTGCTAACCGAGCTTCGGCCCAGTGCTACCTGAGTGCGACTGGCCTCCTGTCCGTCAGGACTCAACTTGAAGATGCCGACAGTTTGTTGTCCCTGACCGAAGGCGGGCCGGCCCACATACAGGATATTGTCCAGGCGTTCCAATTCGATCGTGCCATCCACGCTCAGATCCGGCCGCGCACTTGCGGGTAGCGGACCGGTAAGTTCAGCGTCGACCGTGAACGTGCCTTCGCGGGCCGCTGGATCAATGCGGGAAACGCGTGCCTGGATGATTCCATTGCGTGTGTCCACTTCGACCGGCTGGCCGAGTCTGACGTCTTTAATTTGGGTTTCGGCAATCTTGAGTTCGGCCTTGAGCGAAGCTGGGTCGGCAACGCGCGCCATGTTGAACCCGGGTGTCACCTGCTGGCCCACCTGCACCGAAACCTGCTGCAACACTCCGTTGGTGCCCGCTCTTACCTTTAGCGCATCAACCTGGCTTTTCTTCAGTTCGGCGAGCGCGCGCAGCTGTTGAATGCGGGCCTGCTGGGCGTTCATCTGGGCTTTCGTCGCCTTGCCGCTGATCCCCAGTCTTTGCTGCTCGATCTTGAGCCGGTTGGCAAGATCTTGCACACGTACACGAGCGACCTTCAGCAGAATCAGTGGTACGAGACCTTGTTTGCCAAGCACTTCGTCCGTCTCGAGCTGCATTTTTGCCTGACTGTACTCCGCGTTGATGCTGGCAATGGCAGATTGCTGAGTCATGCTGTCGCTTTCCAGACGCACTTTCAGGTTTTCCTGGTCGGCTTGTGCGGCTTTCATTTGGAACTCCGCGTCAATAGCCTGTTGTTCCATCTGCGGATTTGTAAGCTCAAAGATCACTGTCCCGGTGCTGACTTCGACGCCCGGCTCTACCAGGATTCTTTCCAAACGACCGTCGGCGGGCGCCGGGACCCAGCGAGTCAGTTGCGGCACGAGCGTGCCAATGCCGCGCACCTGGCGCAGCATCTGACCGCGTTTGACGGTGTCAATCACCGCGGTGGAACGGTCGAGAGTGGGGGCTGCCGGCTTTAGTTTTGTCAGGCCGAAGGTAATTCCGCCGATGGCCACCAAGCCGATGAAGATGAAAACGCCCTTGCGGATACGCCTTTTGAGTTTAGATTTTCCGGGACGCTTAATATCCATGGCTACTCTAAGAATCAGGCAACCCTCGAAGCCTACTGCACCTGGGCCAAAGAATTTGTGGAGAACTGTGCATGCCAATTTGAGAGCGGCGAAAGGTGCACGGGAAGTGTGCTTAAAAATCCAGCAACGACAAACTTCTCCGGCAACTGCACAGTCCTCCGCGAATCAGGGGTAACAAAGGCCGTGCCAATGAGACGGTTCTGGAGGGACGCTGGTGAAGAACGCCATTTCAGCCAGTATTATTGGTCGTGCATTGTAGTCGTTGTCACTGAGGCAGGAGAAGAAGAAGCGGAAAGAGCGTCGCCCGGACCGGAGAAAGAGTTTCGCTTTCGGGACGTGAGAATCCCACTATCGACAAAACTTCAAAATCTCGTACGTAAGAACGGAGACGAGAGAGAGGCTGAACCAAGGAGTTGACGCTTTTACCGGGCCCACGACGGCTCCTACAAATTAGATCTCCACCTGTGAGCCCAACTCGACCACGCGATCAGGCGGTAGACAAAAGTAGGCGGTCGCGCTCGTGGCATTGCGCGAGATGAGGGCGAAGATTTTTTCTCGCCAAATCGCCATTCCCGGCCGTTTGCTGGCCAT
>JBGTLM010000054.1:0-8700 GCA_041744135.1 Pyrinomonadaceae bacterium | reverse complement strand
GTCGCACTATCCCCGCCATGCGATCCTCGCCGAGGAATCCGGTGTTTCGGAGGGTACAACACCAATTCCAGGTGAGAGTGAGTGGAAATGGATCATAGATCCGCTCGACGGCACCACCAACTATGCTCACGGTTATCCCTGTTTTTGTGTATCGATCGGAGTCGAGCGGGCCGGAAGAATTGAAATCGGAGTAGTGTATGACCCCATGCGGAATGAAATGTTCGCCGCGGAGCGTGGCCACGGTGCAACTTTGAACGAGCGCCGCATACGCGTTTCCGAAGTGGATGATTTAAACCGCGCCATGCTCTGCACTGGTTTCCCATACAATGTGCGCGAACGTCCGGACTTCGCTCGCGCCTTTACCAACTTTACGATGCAAGCCCAGGCAGTGCGTCGCGACGGCTCAGCGGCAATCGATCTGGCATACGTCGCATGCGGTCGTTTCGATGGTTTTTGGGAAGACGGCTTGAACCCATGGGATGTCGCTGCCGGGATTCTGCTAATCGAAGAGGCCGGAGGACGTGTTACTGATTACCGGAATGCGCCGCTGGATATCTACACACCAAAAGTTCTTGCCAGCAACGGCCTTGTTCATGACGCGATGATGAACGTTTTGCGTGGCAGTTGACAAAGCGCGAGCAACCAAGAAGAAATCTGCCACAGATGAACACGAACTGGAACCCTATGAAGCGGTATCACCGTGTCAGCACCTCAGATGCATTCCGTCAGTTCCTTCTGATCCCTGGTTATCCCTGTTCATCTGTGGCCTGGGCTTACTTCTGAGACTAGAGAGCGGAGCGAATGATTGTAGCCAGTTGCTCACTCTCGCGCCGAGCGCACGCGCGAGCGTCTTCTTCAGGGTGCTGTCGCGGGTGAAAAAGGGGATGATAGGTTATTTCGATTTTTCCTACGCTCGGAGTAAGTCTTCCTCGTGGCCAGACGTGGTGAGCACCGCGAATCGTGACCGGAAGGATCGGGACTCTGGCTTCTAAGGCAATTCGCACCGCGCCCGCTTTGAACTTGATCATCGAACCATCTGGCTGACCACGTTCACCCTCTGGAAAGATCATGATCGCTCCGCCCTCTCGGAGCCATTGATGCGATCGGCGAATGGCAGCCGGATCACTACGCTCAAGTTGCAGCGGCCAAGCTCCCAGCGAGCTCATCACTCTCCCTACAAAGGGCCAGTTCAAGACTTCGTTCCAGGCCAGGAAACGTATTGGCCGCTTTATAGGAACCGAAATCGCAAAGGGATCGAGATACGACTGGTGATTAGAGGCAATTATCAACCCGCCCTTTACGGGAATATTTTCAATGCTTCTGAGTTTGAGGTCCCAGAAAGTGTGGCCGACAAACCTGAAGGCGGGACGCATCGAATTGATGGCCCATTGCGGCAGGACAAATTCCCCGGGCTTCAGTCGCCCCTCAGATCTTTCGCGCGAAATTGTCACCGAGTCGTTCAAAAGCCTCCTACATTAGAGTGGCCATTCGCGGTCAATAAACTCCACATGAATTCTTCCAATCCCGTCCGCGCCATTGCTACACGAGCGCACGGCTGCAAAGAGGGTCAAGTTGTATTGTTGGCTGGTTAGCCGCACGAACCGACCCTTCGTGATAGCCAGGCTGGTGAAAAGCGTCGCGCCTCGCGAGCTGATGTTCTCAGTTACGGTGTTTTCGGATTGGGCTACCACGGCCTTTTCGTTCAGGGTTTCCAAAAAGATGTCCACCGGAATGTTGTGACGGGTTTGATAACGATTGTCGGCTGAAGGCATAGCCCCGAGCACCTGGCCAATCTCTTCGGCGAGCACCTCCGTTGCCGAGCTCGCAATCTCGTATCGCTTAGCTGGGTCCTCTTTATGACTTCTGGGAGGGTGTTTTCCTACGAACGCTACGCCCACTTGAAACACCGGTGCCTGGTCGGCTTCCGCCGGCAGCAACCTCACATAACGCACCAGCGCCCAAATTCTATATTGGTCCTCGACGTGATCGAACACCCGCAACTGTCGTGGCATAGCAGTCGTCAGGTGTAGCAAACGGCCCCTCTCGATGGGATGCTTAAGCGTAAAGCCGGCTCCGAACGGCGTGACGTCGATGAGACGAGTGACCTCCACCCACTCAAAGTCAGGAGTCTCACGACAGTGCACACGTACCGGGAGCTTCAGTCCTAACCGTTCGCGAATTCGCTTCGAGGTTTTTGGGTCGCTCATCTTGCGTTGGGCTGAGGAGCGGGTGGATTCGCACCAAAGTGCCCGGGCCCTTCCGCTTTTCCACCGGTTGAACTTTCAATGGCGGGCAAGACTGAAGCTGTTGATTCCATTGGACTTTATCCCGTTTTCAGGGTTGCCCAAAATCGTCTGATCAGGCTACAATGACACGTACTTTTAAGTCCACATGGTGCCCGTCTCGATCGAGCACCAGATAGATTTTATCAAGCACCTAAATAAGGTTCGTCAACGCTGCAATTTTTGTAAAATCGCGGCTTTCTTCGCCTGGGCATAACGACTCCTGCAACCGGCGGATTGTACTGGAAAGGTCAATGGGATGGAAACTTTCGAACGCAACCACATAAATATCGAAGACGAGATGCGGCGGTCTTACCTCGACTATGCGATGTCGGTGATCATCGGTCGAGCGCTGCCAGATGTACGCGACGGACTTAAACCCGTGCACCGGCGCGTCCTGTGGGCGATGCACGAATTGGGCAATACCTACAACAAGGCCTACAAGAAGAGCGCTCGCATCGTCGGTGATGTGATCGGTAAATACCATCCCCACGGCGATACCGCGGTTTACGACACCATCGTAAGGTTGGCGCAGGATTTCTCGATGCGCTATCCGCTGATTGACGGCCAGGGAAACTTTGGGTCCGTTGATGGAGATGCGGCGGCGGCAATGCGTTATACGGAAGTACGCATGGCGCGGATAACTAACGAAATATTGTCGGATATCGAAAAGGAGACTGTCGATTTTCAGCCCAACTACGACGAATCGTTAAGAGAGCCCAAAGTGGTGCCGGCCCGCATACCGAATCTGCTCATCAACGGCTCAGACGGGATCGCGGTAGGAATGGCAACAAAGATTCCACCGCATAACTTGACGGAAATTGTTGAGGCCACGCTCGCTCTACTCAAGGATCCCGAAATTCCCATTACGGATCTGACGAAGATCGTGACGGGCCCGGACTTCCCAACCGGCGGATTCATCTACGGACGGGAAGAGATTAGGAAGGCTTACCTGGAAGGGCGGGGAATATTGCAGTTGCGCGCCCGAGCGGGCATCGATCGGATCGGCCGCGGAGCACAGGAACGTGACGCAGTGGTGATCACGGAGATTCCATTCCAGGTCAATAAAGCACGTCTGATCGAGCGGATTGCGGAATTGAGCAATGAAAAGAAGCTGGAGGGAATTTCGGACCTGCGCGATGAATCCGATCGCACTGGCATGCGCATTGTAGTCGAACTAAAACGCGACGCCGTACCGCAAGTAATTCTTAATAAGCTCTACAAGCTGACACCCATGCAGTCGTCCTTTGGGGTGATCAATCTAGCCATCGTTAACGGGCAACCGCGGGTTCTCAATCTTAAGCAGATGCTCGAGTGTTTCATCGAGTTTCGACGCGAGGTGGTGCGCCGGCGAACGGAGTATGAACTCAAGAAAGCCAGAGCGCGGGCTCACATTCTGGAGGGATTGACAAAGGCGATTGACGCTCTCGACTACATCGTTACGCTTATTCGCAATTCGCGCTCAGTCGACGAAGCTCGCCAGTGGCTCACCGGCGATACGAAGACGATGAGCGAGGTGAAGACCTGGAAGGGTGTTCCCTCTGACACTCCGCTCAAGACCTATCAAGGCACACTGCACAAGACGATGGCCCGGCTCGGCTTTTCCGAGATCCAGGCCCAGGCCATCCTCGATCTTCAGTTGCGCCGTCTTTCCGCTCTTGAGCGACAGAAAATCACTGACGAGTATGAAGGAATCATCAAACAGATCGCGGAGTTTGAAAATATCCTGGGTAGTGAGCCGGCCCTACGCCAAGTGATCAACAAAGAACTCGAGGAGGTTAAGAAAGAGTTTGGCGACACGCGCCGAACCGAGATCATTGAAGAGGGCGCGGAGTTTTCTATCGAAGACCTGATTGCCGATGAGGACGTCGCTATTACCGTAACCAACAACGGATATATCAAGCGCACGCCAATCACTACCTATCAGAGCCAGGGTCGTGGCGGCAAAGGAAGATTTGGGGCAGCCGCGAAGAACGACGACTTTGTCCAACACCTGTTCATAGCGTCAACTCATGCTTACCTGATGGTCTTCACTGACGATGGCATGGTTTACAAGCTGAAGGTCCACGAGGTTCCCGATGCAGCGGCCTCAGCCCGAGGTAAAGCCGTCGTGAATCTGATTAGCATTCCATCGGACCGTAAGCTGGCCGGCGTCGTGCCGGTGCGGGAGTTTTTCGCCGGGCGGCATGTGTTGATGGTGACGCGCAAGGGTGTGATTAAGAAAACGTCGCTCGACAATTTTCAGAACATACGCGCGAATGGGATCATCGCGATTAATGTCGATGAAGGCGATGAGTTGCTCGACGTAGTGTTAACTGACGGCACCAAGCGGATTTTTATTGCTACTCACAACGGCCAGGCCATTCGCTTTGATGAAAAGAAAGTTAGGCCTATGGGCCGGGCAACGCGCGGTGTGCGGGGCATCGATCTGCGTCCAGACGACTATGTCGTTTCAGTCTGCCCGGTCTCTGCCGACGATACCGAAAGGATGCTATCCGTCTCTGAACTGGGGTACGGCAAGCAGACTCCCATCACGACCTACCGCTTGCAGTCGCGGGGCGGCAAAGGCGTCATCAACATGAAGACCACTGAAAAGACAGGCAAGGTGGTGGCTGTCTTCCCGGTTGAGGACGACTCGGAGATCATGATTATTACACAGCAGGCCAAGCTGATCCGCATCGAAGCGAACCAGATTCGCAAGACTGGACGGAGCGCCCAGGGTGTTCGCTTGATCAAAACTGACGCGGGCGACATGGTTACCAGCGCCTCGCTGGTTGAGGCAGCGGCAGAGGAGTTTGAGGAGACCCCCGCGAGTTAGCAAGGGAAGCCGGAGCAGCTGGCAGGAGCACGAAGAAGCATTCTCCATTGGTCATTTTTCTGATCTCATTTCGTAGTGATTCGTGTTACTTGGTGGATCGTTTGTTTGGCTGAGAGATGAAGAACTGTCCACGAATCACACGAACAAAAGATAGGCCACAAATGGTAATGAAAAATGGCTTGAGAGATGGAAAGTGTTTCCTCTTGCCTGCTCCGGCTCCTACCGCTCCGCAATTCCCTGGTCGAGCGGTATGACGTCATCGCCTTCCACCCAAACTTCACCGTCCTCAAAAACTTCCTTCTTCCAAATTGGCACAGTCCGTTTCAACTCGCGAATGGCCCATTCACAAGCTTCAAATGCAGCGCGGCGGTGGGGCGCGCTGACGGCTATCGCGACGCTGGTCTCCCCGATCTCCAGACTGCCGGTTCGGTGAACAATCCCGATGTGGGCGATCTCAAAACGGTCATGGGCCTCTCGTCCGAGCTGTTGCATTTCGCGCAAAGCCATTGGGGGATAAGCTTCGTACACCAGATGCAGAGTTCTCTTACCTTTTGTCCACTCCCGCGCATAACCATCAAGCGTGACCGTTGCTCCGCATTCGGGCAGCACAACTCTGCGCGCAATCGCCCCGACATCGATTGGCTCGGCGGTCAATTCAAAAAAATCGTAAGTATTTGCCGCCGCTAATCTGGTTTCCACCGTGTTCGCGCGATCTTGTTTCTCCGTATCCCCATCTCCCCGCGTCTCCGCGTCCGGCTGGGAGCCGCCGCTGACCGATGGAAACAGGGCCAGCTCATCGCCGGCAACCACTTCTAGATCGGGACGCGCGTACTCTTCGTTAACTGCGAAGAGTAGTGAACGACCAAAGCGGCGTAGGGCGGGGAAAGCATCGAGCACTTGATCAAAGGCGGACGCGGCGTTTGTCGGGTTGCTTAGGGAGAACATTATCTCAGCTTGACCCACAGCGTCGCGGGCAGCCCCGAAGAACAGTACGCGCACCGTTATCGGACTCGTTTCGTTTCTTTGCTCTTCCTGCACCCGTAAGGTCGTCACTGATTGCTCGTTACTTATTAATAAGCGTCACTCGATTTCGATCTTCGTGCCGCCGTGTCCGTTTCTTTTGGCGAGTTCATGGATGCGGGCCCGCTCTTCATAACTCGTAACTGCCCGCGCAAGCATGTCGCTCAATCTTTGCAATCGCTCGGAAGTGAAGCGCATTTCCAGTAGTTCCTGTTTCAGGTCAACATCGATTTCCATTGCCGCAGCTACCAGGAACGAAAGACGCTGAGGCTCTGTACCGGAAATATCTGGCAAACTCGCGCGCTCGTCGTTAATGATTCGCACGGCCCGGGCAATACGCGTAAACGTCTCGGCAACATCCTGTGAGCTTTCGTTCAACTGCTCATCGGTCTCTTCCTCATCCTCGAAGAAGCGCACCTTCGCCACCAGATAGGGATCCCCACGCTGAACATAATCCTCGACCCGGTACCTGACCAGACCAATTGTCAGGATATTAGAGCGCCCCTCAGGCAACGAATGTGATTCCGTAACTTCTGCTACACAGCCTACATGTCCAGCCGGGGGCAATTCGGTATCGGAAGCACTCGAATCGAAGTAAGAAAGGCCGAAGAAATTATTGCCCACTCTTATGTCGTCAAGCATCTTCCGATAGCGGGGCTCAAAGATGTGCAACGGCAGAGGCACACCCGGAAATAATACGAGTGGCAGCGGGAAGAGCGGCAATTCACGCACTCCCCTCACTCTTTCCATCACTTCACTCATGATCAAAGATTCGAGACTGACGCGCTAACCTGAGACAGGAGCATCAAGCCTCACTGCCAAACAAACAACTAAAGCACAAACTTCCAGGATGAGTCATTATCGCAGAGGGATAGACAGAAGTCAGTAGCAGGGAGGTGGTGAGTTTGAGCTTGAGATCAGATTCAATGTGTTTTCGAATCCCTTCGGGATTCAAACAGCCTAACCAAAATCGAGTTGTCGCAGAGGTGCCAGGCGGCGCATGGTGGAAAGCAGCTTCTCAATGTCGAAAGGCTTGTCGAAAAACTCGTCTGCCCCGCGAGCGTAGCACGCTTTTTGGGCCTCAATGTCTGTGGCAGAACTAATGACAACCACTTTCGACTGCGGAACGTGCGTCTTGATGTAATCAAGAATTCGTAAGCCCACATCTGGAGAGTCAATGGTTGGCGGAAAGTGAAGATCGACAATTGCCACATCGGGTTCGTAGATTCTGGCGCGGCGCGCGGCGGTCTGCAGATCATTGGCGGTCACGACGTCGTAATCTTCAGAGAGCGTCCAGAAGAGCTGCTGGGTAATCGCTTCGTCATCATCCACGATTAAAACTGTAGGCTTCATTGGGGAGACCTCCTCTCCTGTTCCTGCCACTAAGCAACCAGCGTACCTCCGGGTTCGGTTGGCCAGACAGTCGAAGAATAGCTGGAAATTCTCTTGAAAAGCGGCGTTGCAAGCAGTCTTGCATGTGGCACAGATAAAACGGATCAGCGTGGACTGTGTCTACAGATGTCTACGGTAGGCGGGGAAGGCGTGCTGGTTTTTAGTTTAGAGTTCATCAAGCTTTGCTTATTCGCACCGCGAAGCCGCAAGCAAAAATTGATGAATTTAGAACTTCCGGGGTCGAAATGAACCGGTACCTCGGGAAGGTTAGGGCTCAGGCGGAAAGTCCTTTTCATCGATCTCGTCGATGACTTTAAGTTCGGCGCCAAATTTTTGATAGCCCCGGAAGCGGATCTCATTCCGACTCTGAACGACTTGTCTCTTATTGATCGCGGTGATTAGAACCTCCGACCGAGTGGGGAGCACAAACCTATTCTCTCCGATGGTCACCCAGTCGTAATCGATCAAAGTGCTGGCCGCGGTGATGGGAAAATCTGAGGGGATCTCGGTAAATATCTGTTCAAATCGAAGAACACGATTGGTTTCTCGGTCGATCCAAATCCGCCCGCGCGAACCAACATTCGCGCTCAGAATTCTATCGCTTAGTGTGAGGTGCGAATAAGGCAGCTTTAATTCGTATTCATAAACAATCGTGCGTCTGGTTTGAAGTAAATCGGTGTCGACGGGCTTGAAGGTGGCTCTTGACTCTGGCTTGAAGAGGTCCGCCAACGAAGAGATGTACTCGACTCCACTGGAGCTAGCTCCGCCTACATACTTGCCGTAGTCCCTGCTTTCTTTTGCTTCCTGCGGCATACCATTAACCGTGAGAACTTTGTATTCTTCGCCGATGTTGGCCCGGTAGCTTACGGCGATGCTCAGATTATCTTGCGGGATCCAGTTGTTGGTATTTCCGTAAGCGACCGTTCTTCTAATCAATTGCTTAACAATGAAGTCAGGCATCGCTTCTGCGGCCGCGAGGGTTACCACGCTCGCTCGGCTGAGGAGTTCATTGGCTTCCGCCCCGGAAGGAAGAGCAGAAGCCGTCGGGTTTGTGCGTCGTCGCTCGGCCTCTTCAAGCGTCCGGCGCAGCAGGGCGTCGTTGCCACTTTTGGTCGCTACGAGGGAGCGCAAACCGGAAGTCAGGGGGAAACCAATGCCGCGGGTTCGAATCTCTTCGGCTATTTCGTC
>JBGTLM010000053.1:0-11809 GCA_041744135.1 Pyrinomonadaceae bacterium | reverse complement strand
AGGAAAACAGGCACTCTAAAGTTTGGCCGCGGTAAAGTGGTCAAAGAGATCTACTTTCAGAAGGGTCTAATTGTCGGTTCAAACACGAATGACCCCAAAGAATATTTGGGCCAGGTACTGATCCATTACGGCAAACTCGACGAAACACAGCTCCAGGCTGCCATGGAGACCCAACGAAGTTCTGGCGGGAAACTGGGGCAGATTCTGATCGCCAGGAGACTGCTGAGCGAGGCCGCCGTACTCGAGATTCTGCGCATTCGCACGCTCGACATAATTTATGATCTCTTCATTTGGGAAGAAGCGCACTTCGAGTTCTTTGACAACGAAAGCCCGCCAGATGACTTGATTCGCATCTCGGTCGAGCCAACGAACGTCATCATGGAGGGGATCTACCGCATTGACGAGTTGGCTCGTTACCGGCAATTAATCCCCTCTGATCGTACAGTCCTGGAACTTGGCGCCGGCTGGACCTCGACCCTCAATACCAGCAAAGAGCTGCGTCAGATTCTCTATTTCGTCGAGAAGCGCATGTCTGTTGCCGAGATCTGTTACAACATGCACGCCTCCTCGTTTCACGTTTATGCTCAACTCTACGATTTGCTGAGCAAGGGCATCGCGCGTGTTGTTGGTGAAGTTGCTGAGACGCGTGACGCGGTCGAAGATCTGGGGGATTTACCAGAGACCACGGAGGAACTGCTCTGGGCGGCGCGTGGCGAGCTGGATTTGGACCATACGGAAAAAGCCCTGGTAATCGTTCAGAAGGTTTTGCAGCAGGAGCCGAAGAATGCTGAGGCCCAAAGCCTGTTGCAGCTCGCTGAGGAGAGGTTCGTGAAGCAGTTTTACGAAGCGTTTTCGCCCGAGTCAGTACCAAAGGTTCTGGTTCAAAGTGATAACCTGACGCAGGAACAGATCAGTCCCCAGGACGGATTCCTGCTGTCGCGCATCAATGGCGAGTGGGACATTCAATCGGTTTTGTCGGTTTGCCCGTTCCGCGAAGCTGACTCGCTGCGCATGATCAAATCGCTGCTTAAAAACGGCATCATCGGCTTCTGAACAATACTCACCTCAGGAAGACGCGCCTGTAAATGCTGATCATTTCGCTGAAGGCCTGGTCGGTCGCCTCTGGATCGTATCGTGGGCCTTCATCGCGCATGAAAGCATGCTCCGCTTCATAGAGTCGCTCCGAAAAGACAACGCCCGCCTCGCGCAGACGTTCCGCTATTCTTGAACGCCCCTGCTCCGGAATATGCGGATCGAGTTTGCCCCACACCAGCAACAGTTCACCGCGAATCTCGGCGGCCCTTTGCAACGACCCGGCATCACGATCTTTGCCCAGTTTCCCGTCATGGATGCCGGTGCCATAAAAGCAGACCGTAGCTTTCACATCGGGTTGCAGGGCAGCGCGAAACGCCAGATGTCCACCAATGCAAAAACCCGCCGCGCCTATTTTACCGGCAGCTACAGCCGGATGCCGGCCGAGATAATTCAGCGCCGCGCGACAATCGGCGTCGAAATCGGCTACCGGCGTCATGGCCGCATCCTCTAATCCTCGAGTGCGACCCTGATCGTCAAAAGGAATAACTAAACCGGGGGGCTCGAGGCGATAATAGATTTCCGGCGCGGCTACCACAAAACCATATCCCGCCAGGCGCGCGCACGAACGCAGCATTGGTCCGGTGAGCTGGAAAATATCAGAGTAGCAAAGAATACCGGGATACTTGCCGGCCACTTTCGGTGCAGCAATGAAGGTACGCATGGCCCGACTATCAACCGGAACATCACTGTACTCCGTGGTGATTATCATTAGACCCTCCGAGTAAGTCTGTTGCTTCCAGAGATCTTCCGAGTAAATCTGTTGCTCTCCGAGATACGTGAATATAGTTCATTGGGTCTGCGAGTTAAACCTCAGCTTGAAAGCCACGAAGCAGCAATTCAACCTCTCAACCTCAGTCACCTCAAGGTCGGGAAGGCGGACACTGTCCCCGCCTCAAGCTTGATAACCACTAAGCAGGCATAAGCACGCTGAGTGCGTATTGTCCCAGCTCTGCTGGCTGATACTAACGACAGCCGAAGTGAGGTTTGAGCTATATTTGTTTAGACTGGTAATGGCAAGCACACCTGCCAAATTAGTGGGTGTGGTCTGGTATTGGCTATGGATCTCGCCCTTTTTTCGTAGCGCTGCTAAGGTGTCATCGAAGAACTTGCTACACTTGTCGCTGATGATCTGGTCATACGCACGGCCTAGTCTTACACTCAGCCGCCGAGAACCGCAATCTTCCAATAAGGAACCCGGTGTTCTGCGGGTTAATGCGGGCTCGTTACTTACAAAGCAACCTCTTATCCTTACTTGATCGTGAATATTCAATCGACATAACCTGTTCAGATCCATCTTTTAACTGCGATTGAATCATTATTCCTTCCTCGCGATTCACCCAAAAGAACGCGTTGGGTATATTGGGATCTGGCCCTCGCCCATAATTGTCCCTGTCCAGCGCCAAGTCGCGAATCCGAATGGTTCCTCGCGGGTAAATCGTAATTCTCAACACTGTGTCGGACGGGACATTCCATTTGCCGACTACACTAGGACTACAGGGCGCCTCTGAGTATAAGACATCAATCTGTTCCTCGTTTGTGTCATACGCATACGTTTGGTTAAGCGATCGTTTCTTTGGACGACCCAAGATTCTTTCAACGTCGGCCTTGGTCGAATGTAGCGGACGAATATCGCGCCACACGTTGCGCTGAGCACTAGCAGGGTGCTTTCCTACGACGTCTTTGCAATCTGCGATTGATGGCCAGTAATCGATAGCTGTAATGGTTCCCTCGGACTTTAGCACCGTGTATACAATGCCATCATCAAGATCAGAGTAAGTTGACATGGGAACGTTAGAACGTAACGCTACCCGAGCGAACTTGCGATTATCAATCCGTTGGAACTTGACGCCATCTTCCAATGTCACGGCTATCCTGAGAACAGTGTCTCTTGCAACTAGGCATTCGCACTTCTCCTGTGCGAGATTTTGATATTCGCCGGTGCATTGTCCTTCAGAATAGAAGATGTACGCTCGGTCGTTTTCAATTTCATAACGCCCGAGTTCGTTCGGTTTTCCAAATAAACGTTCCACATCCGTTCGAGTAGATTTAAGTGGCGTAATGCCGCGCCACGCCTTGGCTGATGAATCTGTTGCCAATAGCACCACGAGCAATGCACCCATCACTCCTATTTTCACGTGCGTCATTACTCAATCCTCCATCGGTACCTCACATATTCTGCGCTGCGTTCGGTGAAAGAAGTTACTATAACCTCCGCTATTCTTGTCTTTTGCATTACCCTCGTAACTGGGGTCAAACGGATTGGCTGTAGCGGGACCCCTATATTCTGATGCGTATTCAGGGATCGCATTTACCGCGAGAGCCAAATCGTAGTCAGTGTACCCATTCTTACCGGCCAAATGCATTAACTCACCTATGGCTCCCTGCGCATCGCTCCAGTTTCGAAGTGAAGCGTCCGGGAACTCTGGCAAGAAGATCACCGCGTTTCCCCGACCGTTTGCTTTTATGCGGCCGTCACCGCTTCCAAACCCTGCTCCTCCGGGAATGGAGTTGGAGTCTCGGTTAAACCCTCCTTTTTTCTGGTTAAGAACACTAAAAAACAATCTCTCCAGATCTCCTCGTTCAACCAACGGATTGCCATGAGATGAAACCGCCTTGAGAATCCGGCGGATGAACGCTGAGCAGGGGGCTTTTGTTACGGTTTGGCGAAGCAAATCATGGATACGCTGAAAGTCAAAGGTGTTCTGCGGCTTAAGTTCCGTCGGCGGGTCCAAAGGTTTACGGGTCAATCACTGTCTTTTGGCTGGGTCACGCTTGATTTCGGCGTTAACCTCTCGCGCTTGGCCCCCCTTGCATATGAGGAATCGTGCTTCATCTGTATAACGGTCGAACTGCGCACCCGTGAAGTTCGGTGGACAACAAGTATCCGATTCGGCAGTGAGTCGTGTGTAGGGTGTCTCATTGGACATTATCCAGCCGGCATAGCCGTCCGTTCTCTTTTTCAACAGATCCCGATCAGTCAGAAGTGTCAAATTCAGAAAGGTTGGTTGAGCAATCTTGGATGAAATATTTCCAAAGACAAGCATCAGATTGTCCTGATTGAAATACCTTGGGTCCAAATAGACAAACAAGACACGCTTACTTCCCCAGCCGCTTTCCTTCCCCATCAGCCACTCAAGGGCAACTTCATATGGGATACCGCTAGCTTCGTATTTGATCCACTCCTCAGACGCGTGTCGTGGACCAATTTTTCCAGGCACTTGAGACGAAGATTGAACCGCCCCGGCTGAACGGGTACAACTCAGCACAAGCGAGAGCACTATTATTGAGACAAAGTGATAAGCTGATTGAATCTTTCTTGGATCGACAGCTAAGGTAGTACCAATCGCCATCGTTTTCATTTACAGCCTCCCCTGATCCAAACCTTTAATGCGAAAGCTGGATTCTTGCCGGTCGAATCAATACCAAGGTATTTCGTCAGATCAGCGTGGTCCACACCAAAGTAATTGTGAAGCGATTCGTCAACCAATGTAGACCCCTTGACCCTGTCGCTGTTGTTCGCTCTTCTAAAATAGGGGGCCTTATCTATTCCTATGTACGAGTAGTGATAACCTTCGCCTAGATATGTCCCTCCTCTAATGACTTCACCGTTCTCTATTCTCGTAAATGTAACGGCGTTGTAAGACGGATGTTTTTCCTCGAAGAACACCCGAGGGATGCTGTTTCTGGCGTCAGTCTGATTCGGTATTACTCCCGGCTGATCGTAGACTGGCAAAGTATCGGTGATATTCCAAGGCGTCTTGCGATAGTCACCCAGACCTAACTTGTCGCCAGCAGCCTGGATTTTCTTTGCACAGTTTGGGTTTTGGGCCAGGAATTTGTTGAAAACCTTAACAGGAGTACTGGGGTTCTGCGGCTCGGGGTCCGAAAACAGAGGACCTGTAATGAAGAATTCATGTTTCTGATCTCCCTCTCGATACGCAAAATATCCATCGGGCCTTTGTGGAACGAACCGGGTTGACTCTGTCAGTCCACCGGGAACATTCAATTGTAACCAACCGTCATTGAAGTGCTGTTTGAGCTTATTACAATCAACTGGTTGACCATCCCAGACACACCCCTGTGAAAAGTTATTCGCGTTGGTAAATGTTGACCAACTGAGGCCCCCATAAGTTGCCCCGTAGAAAGGCACGTACGGCGGTGGTCCAGACAAAGGTGGTTGGGTGTTTGGTATCAAACTGCCGAATGGATCGTAGGCGTTTAAATTATAGTAAGCGTTACTCTGGTGCTCCTGGATTCCCAGAGCATCGCGATGCACCCATGACATAAACGGGGTGAAGCCAGGATTCTGGTTCTGCATTGCGGCCACCAGACCATTGGTAGGCACGTACGTAATATCTTTGCCTCCAGTCGATGTAAGTTTTGTTAGCACCGTTCCGAGCACCGTTGAGCGAATCAAGTAGTCAGATACCGACGCGTTAATTGATTCGTAAAGCAACTCGCCGTCGCCGTCATAGGCCAAATTGTTTGTCGACGTCTGGCCATTTCTGGTTTCCGAGGTGGTCGCTAATGCTCCGCTCGCGTCATAGGTCCAGGCGCGCGTGCTGCTGCCACCACTGTCCGAGCTGTCACTGCTGCTCGTAATCCTGCCCTCCGCATTGTAGTTCCAACCGTTGCGTTTGTTATTCGCATAGGTCGCGCTATCGGATTGATAACTATTGAGGGCGTATTGGCCAGTGCGGCTGGTTAAATTGTTAAAGGCGTCGTAGGCGTAATTCCCGGTGAACGGCGGGATTACGTTGTAGTTCGGTAGTTGGCCAACGCTCGAGACTCTTCCCGCCTGATCATAAGAATAGGCACGTGACATGTAATGAAACTGCACGAAATGCGGATCCCCTATCTGATCATCCAGGTCCTTGATTTCTTTCAGTCGTCCGTCATCGAAATAGCTATAATCGAAGCGCATCATGTTGGTGCTGCCAGCGGTCAGTCGATATTGTGTCGGCTTCACCCGACTGTTGTAACTAATCGTTTTAAGTACCCCGCCAACTGATGCGCTCTTCACGCTATCCCAAGCGCGATAGACTACGTTGTTAGCGTAAGTGTAATTTGTTCCGCTGTACGAGCCGGTTACGCTGATCGTTCTACCAACATTATCATAGCTAAAGTTTGTCGTGGAATTGAAAGGATCAGTAATACTCTGCAATTCGCTCGAGAGCGTGTAGCCGCCATACCCGATCGTGAAGTTGCCATAGTTGGGACCATAACTTTCCAGCGCATTGATGTGTCGGGTCTCGGAAGTCAGGCGCGAGAGTTGGTCATAACTGAAGCTGGCGCTGTCCTTTGTCAAACCGCCCACTGTGTGTGACATAGAACTGCGGTTCCTGGCGTCGTCGTAACCGTGGGTCACGGTGATCGGGCTCAAACCGGTTAACGTGCTGGTAACACTGGTCACGAGATGGCGATTGTTGTACCCGAGTGTTTGCGAAGCGCCGCGGGCGTCGGTGATCTTCTGAATTGTATCGTCGGGGTTGTAGTCCCACGTAGTCGCCGCTCCCACGTTCTGTTCGGGAACGTGACGAGTCTTCAGGCGGCCGTGGCCGTCATAAGTCATCGTCGTGTCTTGATAGGTTCCCGCGCCTTCGGCTCCGGCCCATTGCCTCACTTGCTTGACCTGATCGCGCATATTGTAAGTGGTGACGGTAGTCAAATACGGACTACCGCCTTGCCAGTTGAGCACCTCAGTCTTCACGGTGCGGCCAAGTACATCACTATAGATCTTCTGCTGTCGACGTTTGGGCACGCCGCCATCGAGCGTGCCTTCATCTGTCAGTGTCACGACTGCATCGCCGGCACAACCGCAGCCGGCGTAGCTCGCTTCCCTAAAAGTGGTGTCTGGGTGAGTCGTGCGCAGCGGCCGGCCGTTCCAGTCGTAGGTTTGTTCGGTGTGCTTCCAAGGCCCCGCATCATCGCCGGCCGGAACCCAATTGACATCAATCTCAGTTGGGTTCGATTGTTTGATTGCACGGCCCATCAGATCATGAATCGTGTTCTGCGCTTTGTAGCCGCCCGCGCTGCCCGGATGATAACCGGCCGTGCCCACCACGCGCCCCAGGCCATCGAGGACCTGAATCGCATAAGCGTCGTCGGCTATGTTATTCACGGTCGAGAAACTCATCACGTTGGAAGCATTGTACACGTAGCGCGTGTAAGCGCCGTTGTTGGTCGTCGTCACTCGATCAAGGCGCCCCGCGGCGTCATAGAGCAACGTCTGAATGATGCCCTGCGGTTGATTTGCCGGTGGAGGTCCTTGCGTACGGGTTCGGGCACCATGATCGAAGTTGTATTGGACAAAAGAGCTAAAGCCGTCTGCGTCCGTCACCGTGGTGGGATAGGCAAAAGTGTTGCGGCTGTTGTTGTCGTCCGAGAATGAATCGGCATAGGAAATATTGTTCTGGTGGCCCGAGGGGTCAGTTTCGCGGATGACAGAGCCGGTGGTATTGTATTTAATTCCTGTGGCCACAGTCTTGTCGGGATTGTCCTTATCGGTTGCATCCCAACGCGCTTTGGACGTCACGTTCCCGCGCGTGGTGAACGAAACGCCGTACGATGGATCATGCTGAGTGGCCGTAGCAGGCAGGGCCTCGATATTTGCAGGTTCGTCGTACGTGTAAGTCGTCTTGGTTTCCCAATTGACCGTGTCCGAAGTGTGCACCGCTGAAACGAGGCCGATAATGTAACGATCGAGATAAGCCTGGCTCAGGTTGTAGTCGATGAAGGTATGTTTGATCTCGGGTCCATTCGCAGCATAGTCGCGAATGATGTGCGGCAGTCCATAAGGAGCGTAAGCGTTATACTCGATCACTTTCCGGCGGCGATTTAAGGCCGCATCATAAACATTCGTTTCTTTGATCCGGGGATTGAGTTGATGGTAGACACCCGGGTCGTCTTGCTCCCAGTCAGTCGTAGTCCATTTCTGCTTCACCCCTCCTGACCAGACCTCGCTGAGCGTGTTTAATCCGCGCTGCCAGCCCGTGCCATAAAACTCCTTGTATATGGTGCCGTCCGGCGCGGTTAGTTGATGTGAACCATCTCCCGGCAAGCTGTACTGGGTTGTCACTTCCGAAGGTACGCCGTTGATGCCGGTCCAATTGTGTGCCCAGACTCGCGAAGCTGAAAGGCGTGGGCAATCGCTGGTTGCCGGCGCGTAGTCGAAAGCAGCGTAGGAGAGCGGCGGGTCCTCAAACCAGGAGCGACGGATAACTGATGCTTGCAGTGTATTCGTGTACTCGAAGTCATAACGATTGCCATCAACCAATGCCACCTGTGTAACGACTGGAAGCCAGGAGGCATAGGCACCGCCGCCGCCGACAACAGTGACGCCGGAAAAGTTCCACCACGACAAGTTATGATTGCCCCAGCCAAAAGTAGCCCAAGTCCACTCCTGTCCGTTCCACAGTTTCGTAATTGAGAGCAGGTTGGCATTCGTGTCGTAGTTGAAGGTAACCACCCGCGCGAGCGTGTCGGTAATGGTGGTGATCTGACCGCGCCAGTTGTAAGTAATAGTAATGTAATTTTATGCGCAGCTGATATTTATGCGCAGCAGAACCTTGGAGTCCTCTGCCGTTGTAAGGACTGTCGTTTTTTCCTCACCATAATATTCCCGGTTACAAGGAATCGAGCCAGGCGAGTAGATCAGCGTCACGTTTCCAGCGCGACGGCTTGGCGGGCCGCAGTTTGGGATCGACCTGCTCGAGAGCGTTTCGCTTTGTTTCCAGATTGGCTTGAGCGTAGTGATTGGTGGTATCAAGCTGGGCATGGCCGAGCCAGCTTCGGATAACTGTCACATCGACACCGGCGGCGACTAGATGGACAGCAGTTGTGTGCCTACTATTCCGCATGCGGAATAGGAGACACTATTCCGAGTTCCGGACTATTACCGGGTAATGTCATTTCGACCCTGCGATTCCGATGGATCATAGTTATTGAGTCGACATAGTCTGACCCCTTTCAACTCTTGTTTAGGGGAAAGGAGTCAAGACTATGAAGTACATGATCAATGACCAGGTCGTTTTGTCGCGTCCACCGGAAGGTCCTTTGGCGGGCCACATGGCTTCCTTTACGGGATGGGTGAGTGAGCAGGGATATGCTGCGAGCTCACTTTGGCAGCGAGTACATCTTGCCGCTTGTTTCAGTAGCTGGCTGGGAAAGCGAGGTATTCGCTTACGAAGCGTTTCATCCGAGCATCCGGCACAGTACCTGCGGGATCGCGCGCGCCGAGTGCGGCCCACTCGTAGTGACGTTGCAGCTCTGAGACAGTTGCTAGATTTTCTGCGACGCGAGAGCCTGATACCAGCAGCGAAGGAACCATCACGCCGGATTACTCCAGTTGAGCGATGCCTACACGGTTTTGAACGTTACTTGCGTCAAGAGCGCGCATTAGCCAATGCGACCATCCCCAACTACTTGCTGTTTATCAATAGTTTCCTGAGCGATCGTTTTGGTAATAGAAGCGTCCTGCTAGGACGTCTGCGCACTCAGGACATCGTGAGATTTGTCCAGCACGAAGCACCGCGCTTGCATCTGAAACGAGCCAAGCTGCTGACCACTGCGCTACGTTCGTTCCTGCAATACGCTCGCTATCGGGGTGACATCAAACTGGATCTGGCCGCTGCCGTTCCATCAGTGGCCAACTGGTCGATGACATCGATCCCGCGAGCGATTCCGCCCGATCAGGTACGTCAACTGCTGGCCTCTATTGATCGGAGCGCCACTATCGGGCGACGCGATTACGCGATTCTGCTCCTGCTCGCACGGCTGGGTTTGCGTTCGAGCGAAGTCGTACTTCTTGAACTCGATGACCTCGATTGGCAAGCGGGACGCTTCAGCGTTCGCGCTAAAGGTGGCAGGCGCACCGAACTGCCCTTGCCCAACGATGTCGGTAAAGCGATTGCGGAGTACCTGCGGTATGGCCGACCACCAAGCGCCAGCCGCCGCGTATTCCTACGAGGCAGAGCCCCTATTCACGGCTTTCTCGGATCGAGTGCCATCGGATCGCTGGTTCGCAACTCGCTCAAACGTGCCGGGATCAATGCCCCGACGAACGGCGCACATCAGTTTCGCCACGGGTTGGCGACTCAGATGCTACGTCACGGTGCTTCGCTGAGCGAGATCGGCGAGGTGTTGGGCCATCGCAGTCCCGAAACGACAAAGATCTATGCCAAGGTGGACCTGGATGCATTGCGGATACTCGCCTTGCCGTGGCCGGGAGGTGTGCGATGAACACGCTACGAGAGGCCACGCACGAATACCTGAGCATGCGTCGCGCTTTGGGGTTCAAGTTGCGCGAGACAGGAGCAAGGTTGCTGGGTTTCGTCACCTTCATGGAGCAGCACCGCGCCTCCTATATTACTCAACAGTTAGCCCTGACATGGGCGCAACAATCCCCCACGGTGCAACCGTCCACCTGGGCACAACGACTGCGCTTCGTGCGTGGCTTTGCTCGCTATCGCAGCGCCACCGATCCGCGCACGCAGATACCGCCGGAGGGTTTATTGCCGTTTCGTCCGCAGCGGGCACGACCGTATTTCTACACGGATGCGGAGATCCAGAGCTTGCTGCGTGCCGCTCTCAAGTTGCCAACCAGCAATGGGGAGTTGCGGCCTTGGACCTACCATGGTCTGTTCGGATTGCTCAGCGTCTCGGGCATGCGCCTGGGCGAAGCACGCAACCTCGAACTACAGGACGTTGATCTGAAGGCGGCTGTGCTGACGGTCCGAGGCGCGAAGTTCGGCAAGTCACGCTTGCTGCCTTTGCATGCTTCCACCTGCAATGTTCTCGCCGATTACATCGCCCGACGCGAGCGGTTTTGGGAGGCACGACCGAACTCGCCTTATTTGTTCGTCTCCAACCGAGGGAATCGGCTGGATGGGGGCGAGATCCACCGAACTTTCTATGCGTTATCCCGCCAAATCGGTCTGCGCGGCTTATCCGACAGTCATGGACCGCGGCTACACGACCTAAGACATCGATTCGCCGTGAAGACGCTATTGAACTGGTACCGCGCTGGCGAGGATACCGAACGCCGCCTGCCTATTCTCTCCGCTTATCTTGGCCATGTGCATGTGGCCGATACGTATTGGTATCTGAGCGCGTGGCCGGAGTTAATGCGCCAAGCGATGCGGCGGCTGGAGCGACGATGGGAGGGTCGATCATGACTATCCATAGTGGCTTCGCTCCACTTCTGGAGCGCTTCTTCTTACAACGTCTGATGCAGCAGCGGCAGGTCAGTCCGCATACCATCAGTTCCTATCGCGACACCTTCCGGCTATTCCTGAAGTTTGCGCAACAACGGTTGCACAAATCGCCCTCACACCTGAAGTTCGAGGACGTTGATGCTCCGCTGATCGTTGCCTTTCTCGATCATCTGGAGAAGCAACGAGGGTTAACCGTTCGCAGCCGTAATCTGCGCCTGACCGCTATCCACTCCTTCTTCCGCTACGCGGCTTTCGAGCTGCCGGCCCATGCCGCGCAGATCCAGCGCGTGCTCGCCATTCCAAGCAAGCGTTTCACCCGCACGTTAGTACGTTTTCTCTCACGGGCGGAGGTTGATGCATTGCTCGCGGCACCCGACCAGCGCACCTGGTTTGGACGCCGCGATCATGCGTTTCTTTTAGTAGCGGTGCAAACGGGTTTGCGTTTGTCGGAGATGACTGGGCTCAAGCGTGACGATGTGATAATCGGTACGGGCGCTCAT
>JBGTLM010000052.1:0-5940 GCA_041744135.1 Pyrinomonadaceae bacterium | reverse complement strand
TCTCGCCCGCGCTGACTGGATAACCGTTGTATTCCTCTAATCGGACTCTTAACCCTTGACCCAGGAGATACTCATTATGAAGAGACTAAGACTCGCAAGTCTGGCTTTACTATTTCTGATTGCATGTCACGTGGCTCCGGTCGCTGCCGCCACGCCGTCTGTGCGGATCGTACTGCCTGAGAGATTTCGCGTTCTTTCCCATCAATTGTTCGACCTTCGCGTGGAGTTCGTTGGCTTGACCAATCCCAGCGCGCGCCTACAAATCATTGTCGACGGCAACAGACACAACGCTCTCCAGGGCATGGGCGCGCCGGAGGTTACAACCGACAACGACAACGATCCCACGACCATGGACAAAGCGTGGACCTTCCGGCGTGTGAGTTTCGGTCGAGAGGGCATCCGCACGCTGAGGGCAATAGTCACTGACGGTACAACCATCTACGGGGCCGCCACCCAGATCAGTGTGCAGGAGTTCAAGCTCGAAGGGCAAAAGAGCATCATTCTGTTCATCGGGGATGCGATGGGCACGGCTTACCGTGATGCAGGGCGTATCGTCGCACAGAGCACCGGTAATCGCTTTCGGGAGGGCTTCTTCGACGAGCAACAGCAAATGGACCAAATGCCGGTCACAGGAATGGTCATGACCTACGCGCTCGATCAGGTTGTACCTGACTCGGCCAACACAGGCACGGCGTGGGCCTCCGGAAACAAAACGATAGACGGGGCCCTTAACGTCTTTCCTGACAACAACGACTTCAAGTACATCCCTACCAACTCAACCACACAGCAGGCCACCAAGCAATTCGCGCTCAACAACCCGCGCGTCGAAACGATGTGGGAGTATCTCAAGCGGCTCCACGGTTACAAGACCGGCATCGTGGCCACCTCCGAAATTACGGACGCGACGCCGGCGGCCCAGGGCGGGCACACACTCGCGCGCGCTTTACAGTACGACATTGCGCGCCAGTACGTGGACGGAGTATTTACAGCCGGTCCCACCTTTGACGTGATCTTAGGCGGCGCCAAGGAGCGTTTCGACACGCGTACTTTGCCTAACAGCGGTGACACGCGAAACCTGGTTGCCGAACTACAAGGTGCTGGGTTCACCTACGTGCAGAACCGCACTCAACTGAACGCGCTTCCGGCCGGGACTGGCGCACCGAATAAGCTACTCGGGCTCTTTCGCACCGGAAACATGAACGTCGCCTACGATAAGCTCGGCCTCCAACGTCCGCCGGATGAGCCTACGCCCAATTTCGGCGGGTTCACCGACCAGCCTTTCCTGGACGAGATGACGCAAAAGGCGATATCGACCCTCTCCAAGGGGGGGAGTCCGTTTATCCTTATGGTCGAGGCGGCATCCATCGACAAGCAGTCGCACCCGAACCACGCGAACGGCCAGATCTGGGACACGATCGAATTTGATAAGGCCGTGGGCGTGGGACGCGCATACCTCAACACCGATGGCGACAGGAAGGAATCAACGCTGCTACTAGTCACTGCCGACCACGACCAGTCTTTGGTCATCATCGGCGTCGTTGACTCGACAATCCCCGGCGCGATCCCGAACGTGCGCAGCAACACGCCGTATCCGGCAACTGCTGCCCCGCCGCCCGCGCCTGCTGCGGGTCGCAATCCCGGCGAGTCTGAGGGCTTTCCCGACTACGAAGACACAAATGCCGACCGCTACCCTGAGAACCTGAACCAATTCAAGATTGGAGTTGGCTATCGCACCGGAAATCACACCGGCTCTTCGGTGCCGATCACCGCGGAAGGAGCCGGAGCGCTCTTGTTCTTCGGTTACTACGACCAGACCGATATCTTCTTCAAAGCAGCGCGAGTGCTTAGCATAAAGACTCACGCTCTGGATAAGGCGCTGGAGAAGAAGCTCGACACGGACGTGCCGCCATTTAACCCGCCGCCGCAGTTGCGCCGGGAAGAGCACTCGCGGCCCGTGATAGAACCGCGACGAACTGATAATTAGAGAGCTCGTTCGGCAATTTGATCAAAATCGCCTGCGGCGAAGGATAGATCTTTCCTTGCCGCAGGCTTTCTTACGCTCGGGCCTGCGCTGATATACTCTGACAGCAAGCCTTATGTCTCATTGTCTGAACATGTTTCGTTCGGAGAACATCTAGAAAGGGCGTTAGCAACATTTTCGAAGTGCGGTGGCGTGCAGGAGGTAGGTCATTGAGCCAGGATGTCGTTCCCTTGGGAAAGATCGATCGCGCCGCCTACGTCAGGCGTGGCCGGTGGTTGGAGTATTTCACTATTGCCTACAACAGTCTTGAAGGTCTGATCGCAGTTGCGGCCGGTCTGATGGCCGGGAGCATTGCGCTGGTCGGGTTTGGTTTTGACAGTCTCATCGAGGTCACGTCGGGAGCGACCTTACTCTGGCGTTTGAACGCGGACGTAGATGAAGAGGGTCGTGAGCGGGTTGAAGCGATCAGTCTAAGAATTGTGGGGACATGTTTTGTAGTGCTCGCGATTTATGTCAGTTACGATTCGATCAAATCCCTGTTAAGACGTGAGGTGCCGGAAGAAAGCCTGGTTGGTATTGTTCTGGCCGCTGTGTCGCTCGTCGTTATGCCCTTACTCGTTCGCGCGAAAAGAAATGTAGCCCGCGGCATAAACAGTGGAGCGTTGATGGCTGATTCCAAACAGACTGAGCTCTGCACCTATCTCTCGGCCATACTTCTTGCCGGCCTTCTGCTCAATGCCTTACTAGGGTGGTGGTGGGCTGATCCTGTCGCCGCACTGATTATGGTGCCAATCATTGTCAAAGAAGGTATTGAAGCGTTGCGCGGGGAAACCTGTTGCGACGAAGGAGCCTGCCATTAATGCTCACCCCAGAGACGACCTACATTGCGCTGCTCGTCGTCCAAGCTCTTCACCTGCTTCATCATCGTCTTGCGAAACGTCACATTAGCTTCGCGGAAGTGATTTCAGCAGTCGTGCTGTGCGTGCCGCCGTGGGCCCCTGTTCCGGGCTTGTTGCTCATGGCCGCTCACGTAACGCTTATGGCGGTGCAACTTGTAGGGAGCCTATGGATAAAGAAGCTCTCGCCCGAGTGGTAAGCTTCAAACTCGCTCCGGTACCGGGTGCGCGCGAAGAAGCCCCTTTCGTCCTCGCGCAGCTCAGGCTCGATGACGAAGACGCCGCTGTTTTGTTCCGATGAAGATCATAGTGCCGGCCGACAGACTCGCGCCGCTACACGATGTGCGGCTCGGGGACCGCCAGGAACTTCTGTCGTGTACGCAGCTATCTCTTGACTGCATGTAAGCAGGGATACTCCCTACTCTCTTCTCTTGAGCGTGTGCTCAACGGCAAGCCGCACGTCTTTCAACATTCTGCAGAAAACTTCAGCTAATCCTTTCAAGTACCTTTATAGTTACTGCGAATCCAGATTAATCTACCACTTCTTTAACACACCCGACTTACTCACTGACTTCCCCAAAATTCCCGCGATAAAATACTCCCGCGCATGTCATTAAAATAGGATGCTCGATTGTCATTAATAATGAAGGGTCAATAAATCCCGCACGGGAAGAAGATCCCCAACTCACCGAGCATAGGTTTAGCGCGTGAAACAGGGTTTCAGATGATGCGATCAGTCCTTCGGTTTGTGATCTAGAAAAAAACCGGGTTGAGTCGACTCACGCCTTTGAGAACATGGCCTTTAACAATCCCAGAGTGGAGATCATGTTGCGCACGGAGGCTAAACTGTGCTTTGACTCCGACATGCTCAATATCATGCAGGGAACCGTGAAGCTAGAGCAGAAAGTTGCCCAACTCTTCGAAGTCTTGCGCGAGCCGGTTTACCACTATCTGGTCGCCGTGTTCGGGAGTGTCACAGAAGCTGAGGACATTACTCAAGAGTCATTCCTCCGACTCTACCAGTCTCTCAACAGCGGCCAGTCCATAGCGAATGTACGCTGTTGGATTTTCCGCGTGGCGCACAACCTGGCGATTAACCAGCGAAAGCACAGCCAGTTCCTTAACCCGCCTGGCGCCCACTCGTGGGAAGAACTTTGTCAGCTAACCCCCGACACCGCTCCTAACCCGGAGCAAAGGATCATCGAGCAGGAGAAATATGCGCGCCTCCACGCAGCGCTGGGGCGGCTGTCGCTTCAGGAACGACAGTGCCTGCACCTCCGTGCGGAAGGATTCCGCTATCGTGAGATCGGCGAGATCCTTGAGATCGGGGTGCCGACCGTCGGCGAGTTCCTGCGCCGGGGGATTAAGAAATTGATGGTACAGAATAATGATTAAAGATCTTCACAATAATTGGCAGACGGAGGACGGTCATCCTTCAGAGGACGACCTACTCCTACATGTCGACGGCGAACTGGCGCCCAAGTCGGGCGATGTGCGTGCCCACCTGGAAGCCTGCTGGTCCTGCCGCGTGCGCACGGAGAAGATCCAGGAGGCGATCACCTCTTTCATTGATTACAGAAATAATGTTCTGAAGCCGCTGGTCGAGCCGCCACCGAGCGGGTGGCGCGGGTTCGATGGTAAGTTATCCCGCCTGGTCGCCGAAAGCTGTAAAAGGTCGCTCGTCGCTCAAATGCTTGACTCACTAGGGAGATTAATCTCCACGCAGCGACAACGGCTACCCGTCAGCCCCCGGCTCATGCTCAGGGTGGCCGCGGGACTGTCAGTCGCATGCATAGTCGTAGCCTTGGCCCTCCTGTCCGACAGGGAGCCGACTGTCTCAGCCAGCGAACTACTTAAGAATGCGACCGATGCTCAAGCCACGCAACTCCGCGCGACCGCACAGCCGGTGATTCACCAGATGCTTCATGTGCGGAGCAAAGATCATGCTTCCGCACGTGAGAATTCGGTCAGTTGGGAGATCTGGAATGACGCCGCGCGCCCACGCTTCCGGCAGTCCGTGACTGACGAAAGTGGCCGCCGATTTCTTCCAATCACCGCAACGTCAGAAAGTGGCCCAGAGGGAGTCTCCTCCGCGCTCCCCGCTGTCCTTCTTGATCTGAAGCAGGTCTTGCGCGGCAACAGCATGGACCCGCAGCGTCCGCTCTCCCCGGCCTCCTACCAAGCGTGGAGCAATTCTATTGCCCAGAGGCAGGAGCACGTCACGAAGTCTAAACTGCCGAACGGCGACGAAGTCCTGACCTTGCGAACCGTTCCTGCGGGTCGGGTGGAGGTAGGGCGGATTATCGAAGCCGCGATGGTCGTGCGTGCGCGGGACTGGCATCCCGAGGAGCTACGTCTTCGTGTCAGTGATGACAAAGGTAACCGGGAGTACGAATTAGTCGAGTCGGCTTTTGAAGTCGTGAGCCTGACCACGCTCAGCCCTGAGATATTCCCGGAGCAGCCGGGCCACCATGTCGCGTCCACACCTACGCCCGGCGTGCCGCCGCCGCCAAGCCCATCACCGTTACTATCACTCAATACCGATCCTGTGCTGCGGACTGCACCAGCGCCGACCGCCCCACCCGCTCGCGCATTCGCGACTGTTGAATTGGAGTTGGAGATCCTGCAACTGCTCAATCAGACCGGGGCCGATCTCGGCGAGCAGGTGAGCGCCGAAAGAACACGCGACGGGCTGCGGGTCGAAGGGGTTGTGGAAACTGACGAACGCAAAGCGGAGATCCTGCGCGCACTTCAACCGTTGATCAATCACCCGGCGGTTCGCATAGAAATTAAGACCGTAGCTGAAGCTGTAGCCGAACAGAGTCGAACGACAATGGCCCCCGGCATCAGGACTGAGCAAAAAGTTGAAATCGCTAGCGGCTCGATAGCCGCCGAATTTGAATTGCGCGGCTACTTTGCCAGGGAAGGTGAACAGGCTGATGAGGCCGCCCGCCAGTACGCAGCCCGGATGGTGAGTCGCTCACGCCAGGCCATGCGCCACCTCTACGCCCTGAAGCGTCTCTCGACGCAGCTCTCTGCGGAAGAGTTGCGCACGCTCAGCCC
>JBGTLM010000051.1:0-6760 GCA_041744135.1 Pyrinomonadaceae bacterium | reverse complement strand
CGGGCCCGCCTGGCCCACTGACTGGATCAACGGTGACCACTTCACGGGCGGCTATTCATCACCCTCCGCGGTCGCCGGCTATCCACACATCACCGTGCCTGCCGGCTACATTTTCGGCCTGCCGTTTGGCATCTCGTTCTTCGGAGCTGCATATAGCGAGCCGAAACTGATCAAGTATGCCTACTCTTTTGAGCAGGCAACAAAGGTGAGACGGGCTCCTCGGTTTCTGCCAACTGTGAGCTTTCGAGAGTGAGAATGGAGCGTGGGCGACCTGGCTCCCGGCGGGGCTGCCCACTACAGAACCGGAAGCGGAAGCGGTAGCGACCGCATTCAAGCAAGGCAGTATTCACGGCAGGATTAGAAGGGCATGTTCCCCAATTGACTCAGAATGAGCATGGGTTGATTGAGATCTACGTAGTCAACGCCGCTTGATCCCTGGAGCCGGTTGAGTGCGGTCGCTACAGCTTCCGGGTCAGTAAGAAGCGATGAGCCCAGTCGTAAATTAAAATCGAATACCACACGCGAGGAGCTTATCTCTTTTGAGTTACACAACCTTGGATTAACATCTCGCTTGGACGTTGGACACAAGCCGTCAAGTTAGCAATGAAGAAGCCAAAGCCGTGAACTTTCGGCTATCCTTGGTTTTCCAGAAGAAAGGAATTTTCTATGCCACGGACCGCCATAGCCACCAAAAAGAAATCCATCTACGGCGTGCATCCCGGGATTGCGACGACCCAGAAGTGGGTCGCGGAGCTCAAGGAGAAGACTGGACGCTCGCTCGACGAGTGGCTACGTTTCGTCAAGAAGTCCGGACCAAAAGACGAGAAGGAGCGGCGTAATTGGCTCAAGCAAGAGCACGGCCTGGGAACCAACACTGCCTGGTGGTTGGCTGAACGCTCAGTGGGAAAAGGTACTGAGACGGCCGACCCTGACGAGTATCTTAAAGCCGCGGAAGGTTATGTGGAACAGATGTTCTCTGGCGTGAAATCCGAGCTGAGGCCCATTTATGAAGCCTTGCTAAAACTCGGGCTCAAGGTGGGAAAAGATGCTAAGGCATGTCCCTGCCAGACCATCGTTCCCCTATATCGCAAACACGTGTTTGCGCAAATCAAACCAACCACGTGTACGCGCATAGATCTCGGTTTTGCCCTCGGTGATATGAAAGCGAAAGGTCGTCTGATCGACACTGGTGGCTTCGCCAAAAAAGATCGCATCACACATCGCATTCAGATCGAGTCGGTTAAGGAGATCGACGATGAGGTAAAGCACTGGTTGAAAGTAGCCTACGACCGGGATGCTTAAGGGGAAGGTAAATGGCAAATGGTAAATAGTAAATGGTAGGAAGGCCGAAGACTCGAGGTCAAAGGGTCGACTGTACTTCCACTGGTTACGATTTACCATTTTACTATTTACCATTTCCTAATTTCCGCTTCTTGACGAAAGAGCATCGATGCCCACTACAGCGAAAACGCAGAGCCCGCGCATGAGCGACGAAGCCGTCAAAGCAAAAACGGGCAAAAAATGGGACCAATGGTTCGCAATTCTTGATAAGGCCGGCGCAAAAGAGATGTCGCATCCGGACATTGTTAAGTTTCTCAACTCGAAGCACGACGTTGGCCCGTGGTGGCAGCAGATGGTCACTGTCACTTACGAGCGGGCTCGGGGCCTGCGCCAGAAGCACGAAACGCCCGGCGGCTATCAGATTAGTGTGAGTAGAACCGTAAACGTGCCCATTGCGAATCTCTACAAAGTAGTGGCAAACGAAAAGAGCCGCAGCAGTTGGCTTGCAGAAGGCGAACTCGCGGTACGAAAGACCACTGCGAACAAGTCTCTGCGCGCAACCTGGAAGGACGGCAAGACCAGTCTCGAGATTTATTTTTATTCAAAGGGCGACGCCAGGAGCCAGGTCGTCGTCCAGCATAGCAAGCTTCCGGACGCAAAAGCCGCAGCCAAAATGAAAACCCTTTGGGGCCAGGCATTGGATCGATTGCGCGAAGTCCTTGAACAGCAGCTCTAAGCGGAAAACCAATGGAGGCAGGCGCTCACCGCCTGCGAGGCACCAATGCTGAATTCCTCACCAGAACAGCCTGAGACTCTCTCAACCCTTCATGAGCTTGGCAGGCGTGGCGAAGAACTCGCCGCCGCATTTCTCTTGCAGACCGGTTTTCAACTCGTAGCTTCCAATTTCACTATCCCCGTGGGTCGAAATCGGAATGACGCAGTGGTAAATGTGGAAATCGATCTGGTTGCCTATGAAGGTTCTACTCTCTGTTTTGTGGAAGTGAAGACTCGCACATCAGACTGGTTTGCTACCCCTTCAGCGAACGTTGATCTGAGAAAGCAACGTCAGATTATGCGCGCCGCGCACGCCTACCGCCGCATGTTCGGCCTGACGAATACATACTGTCGCTACGACGTGGTAAGCATCGTGTTGCCGGCAGCTGAGGAAGGTCCCCGTGACTTGCAGATCCAACTCCTGCGCAACTTCTGGTCAGAAGAGAAGTTTCGCAAGCGCCGCAGGCCCGAACGATATTGGGATTGATCTTAAATTTACAATTCAAGCCCAGCAAATTGGCAGGTTGGGAAGGTGGGCAAAGCGGAGCGCGCCCCCGCTCTAGCGTAGCGCCACCGACACTATTGTCTTCAAGACTCACGGTACCGAGGTTGCACAAGAAGTAATCGGTTTTCTAGCCAGCGGAAGACGCCACGCTGGAGCGGGGCGCTACCTTCGCCCACCTTCCCAACCTTCAAATTTCCTTAGCTTGAATTGTTAACTCTCGGGGTTAGAAATTTGTGCAACTTCGCACCTACCCCTGCGTTTAGTATGACCAGACGTCGATTCTGGTCATCGGTCAGGGGCGAAATGTCCGCAATAGCGACACGTGCAGACGTACGAGAAGGAATTCTGGACGCGACCGAGCTTCTGCTGGCTCGTTACGGCTACCGCAAAATGACTGTCGAAGACATCGCGCGCGAGGTGGGCGTAGGCAAAGGGACCATCTACCTGCATTTCAGCAGTAAAGAGGAGATCGTCCTCTCGCATGTCGACAGGATTGTAGACCGACTCAAAGAACGTCTTCACGCGATTGCGCAATCTAACGCTACTGCCGCGATCCGTCTTCGTCTCATGCTTTTGACGCGGGTCCTCTTCCGTTTCGACAGCATCCAGCATTACACGCAAAGTCTTAACGATTTGCTGGCAGCGCTCCGCCCGGGTCTACTCGCCCGCCGCGCACACTACTTCGACGACGAAGCACGAATCCTCGCTGACGTCCTGAACCAAGGGCGAGATGCGGGCGAGTTTGAGTTTGGCGACGCACTCTCGACGGCGTACGCACTGCTGCATGCCACTAACTCCCTCTTGCCTTACAGCCTAAGTACGATTGAGTTGGGTGAACGCGAGGAGGTTAAGGAAAAGACCGCCGCCGTTGCAGACTTAATACTGCGCGGCCTGCTGCTTAAGCTAAACGCAGCGACCGATCCAGGCGCGACCTGAAGCACGATTTTTGGCGCTGCTCCCCGTCCCATATTTTTTTAGTCATCCATTTAGTTAATCAAAAGGAGAGTCAATTATGTTTAGATTTTCAACCGCCAAAGCGTTCGCAGCGCTCCTTCTGCTCACCCTCGCCCTACAACTCGCGTCGGCGCAGGAGTCGGGCGGGCAGCAGCCCGACGGAACCATCGACGCAGTCACGCGCACGCAGATCATCGAATCGATCTCGAAGCGACTCAACGAGGCTTATGTTTTTCCCGAGGTCGCGAGGAAGATGGACGCTTCGTTGCGGGATCGCGCCGCAAAAAAAGAGTACGACCAAATCACCAGCTCCCGGACGTTCGCTGAGACTCTCACTAAGGATCTGCAGGCGGTGAGTAAAGACAAACACTTGCGTGTGCGTTACTCGCACGAACCGCTCCCCGTTAGACAGCCACGCCGCGAGCCGAGCGCTGAGGAGCGTGAGGAACAACGTCGCGAAATGAGTTGGATGAATCACGGCTTCAACAAGGTCGAGCGACTGCCCGGCAATATCGGCTACATAGAATTCCGGGGGTTCTTCGATCCGGAGCTAGGGGCCGCAACCCTGGCCGCTGCTATGAACTTCGTTTCCACCACTGACGCGCTCATCATTGACTTACGGAAGAATGGTGGCGGCAGCCCCGAGATGGTTGCGCTCGTTTGCTCATATCTCTTCGGCGCCGATCCGGTTCACTTGAATGATCTTTACTGGCGCGAAGGCGATCGCACGGACGAATTCTGGACGCGTAAGGAGGTGGCCGGCAAACGCTACCTGAACAAAGACGTATACGTGCTCACGAGCAAACGCACGTTTTCCGGAGCCGAGGAATTTACCTACAACCTGAAGAACCTCAAGCGCGCGACTATAATCGGAGAGACAACCGGCGGCGGCGCTCATCCCGGCGGCGGGTTCCGAATCAACGAACACTTCAACATGTTCGTGCCCACGGGCCGCGCTATCAGTCCAATCACTAAAACCAATTGGGAGGGCACAGGGGTTAAGCCTGACATCGAAGTGCCGGCGGATCAGGCGTTGCTGGTGGGGCGGCTGACTGCAATGAAGAAGTCTGTCACCACCCTCACCAACCCGGGTTTTAAGGCTGGAGTGCAGGAAGTGATCGAGGAGTTGGAAAAGGAACTGTCCGAACTCAAAGCGAAGAAGTAGCCAAGGAAGAACATTAGCCGCGGATTTTCGCGAATAATCGCGGATCAGGAAGAAGAACAAATACGACCAACTGAGCTAACAAGGAGTTGTTCTCTATCTATTCTGTCTGGTTTTGATCCGCGTTTATCCGCGAAAATCCGCGGCTGATTCTGACTTTCTCTAGTTCACCGCTGTCTGCTGTTTAGCGCGCGGAGCTGCGTTCTTCACGTACTTGTCGAACCAATCGATCATCTCGTAGAGCACGTGCTCGATAGTCTCGCGTCCCGCATAGCCGTGAGCCTCGAGCGGCAACGTGACCAGCCTGACTGTGCCCCCATGACCACGCACGGCCTGATACATCCGCTCGGATTGAATCGGAAAAGTTCCGGTATTGTCATCCGCTTCTCCGTGAATGAATAGGATCGGTTCATTGATCTTGTGGGCGACCATGAACGGAGAGACCTTGATGTAGAGCTCCGGGGCTTCCCAAAGCGTGCGGCGCTCGCTTTGGAATCCGAAGGGCGTCAAGGTGCGGTTGTAAGCGCCGCTACGAGCAATGCCCGCGCGAAACAAATCTGAATGCGCCATAAGATTCGCCGTCATGAACGCGCCATAGCTGTGGCCACCCACGCCTACTCGCTCCGGATCGGTAACACCCATTTCATTGGCCTTATCAATCGCCGACTTTGCGCTCATCACAATCTGCTCGACGTAGGTGTTGTTGACCGTTTCCGGCTCACCAACCACCGGCATCGTGGCGTTGTCCAGAATCGCATAGCCTTGCAGCAGAAAAACCAGATGCGAGGGACCGACAATTTGTGTGGAGCGCTGCGTCGAGCCTGTTACCTGGCCTGCCGTGCTCGGATCGGTGAACTCCAGCGGATAGGCCCAAACAACGGTAGGCAACCGGGTACCTTGCTTGTAGCCGGGTGGCAGGTAGAGTGTGAACGAACACTGCACACCGTCCGCCCGCTTGTAGGTAACTAACTGCTTCTTGATCCCGCGCAGCCGTGGCGTAGCATCAGGAAAGTTTGTGAGCGCCTTAAGAGGAGCACCTGCTGCAGCTTCACCCACAGTGCGCAAGTAATAATTCGGCGCCGCCATCGGGCTTTCATGTCGGGTGATGAACTTCTTGCCTTCGTCATCCAGCAAGGCCACGAAGGACTCGTAGTGATTGGCGTCGCTTCTAAATAAGCGCTCGGCTTTCTGAGTCTGCAAATTGAAGCGGTCAAGAAAAGGCCGATCACCTTCCGGTGATGCACCCGTGCCAGCCAAAAAGATCCAGTCGCCATTTTGCAGAATGGCGCTTTCGCCGTTTGGCAGCAGCCGAGTGACGGGAGTGCCGGGGTCCCCATAACGATCTTGGACGCTGCGACTCCACACCAGCGTTGGCGTTTCGCCCGGCTTGTCTGCACTCATGATGAATGTTCTTACCCAGCGGCGATCGCGATCGAAGTCGGACACCAAAGCCAGACCGTTTTTCTCTCCCCACGAGGATCCTGCAAAGCGGTGCTCAGTCCTGGTCAATTCAGTTGGCGAGCCGGCGAAAGGTGCTTTTAGCATCAGCACTCGGTCGCGGTGTGCCACCTTCTTTTTCGGATCGCCGCCATCGAGCGCCTCAACCCAAACGAGCGTGGCCGGCTCCGTGGGGCGCCAGCGATATGATCTTGGTCCGGTGATCACGCCATCAATCGGCACCTGATCAGCTAACGGAAGGCTGGCCAACTTGTAAGCCAACTTCCCTTTCGTGTCCCAGATCTCCACGTCGCGAGGAAAAGAGAAGTTTGGGTAAAGATAGGAGAAGGGACGGCGGAGGCGGGCCAACAGAAGGTGTTGGCCATCGGGTGCCACGTCCTGCGACAGGAAGATTGCGGGCTGGCCCACTTCAGTGAGTTTTCCACTGCTACTATCGATTAGGGCGAGCTGAGAGGTGGCGTAATACTCGAACAAGTCCTCATCGTAAGGAGTCTTCAGTAAATCCTGGAATGTGCGTACCGGACCCACTTTGCCTGAGCTCTCCTGCCAGTTCGGTTCGCGTGGCACAGTTGATGGTGCGGGCGCCGGGCGTCGCTTTGCAGGCACGAGTTGCACCAGCAGGGTTC
>JBGTLM010000050.1:0-17955 GCA_041744135.1 Pyrinomonadaceae bacterium | reverse complement strand
CGTGAGTGGCTGCGAGGCCCGCTTCGCCAATGGGCCGGTGACCGTATTGAGGAGTCGCTTAGCGCTTATGGTAAGACATGGCTGGATATTAACTCTGTGCGCGCAGAGTGGCGTAATTATTGTGACGGAGCCAGCGATAATAGTTTCTACATTTGGCAGTGGATTAACTTAGGACTGATGGTTAAAACCGAGGTGACAGCGTTTTATGAGTGATGTTGCAATCCGCATTGATGGAATTTCCAAGCATTACCGCATCGGCAACCAAGATATAGAATGGTACAAGACTCTGCGGGACACGGTGACTAATGCTGCGACGTTTCCCTTCCGTGCGCTCCGTTCCAGGCTCCAATTTGCGAAGAGTCAACGTTCTGTTGAAAGTAAGTCCTTCTGGGCGCTGAAAGACGTCACCTTTGAAATCAAGCCAGGCGAAATTGTGGGCTTGATTGGCCGCAACGGCGCTGGCAAGAGTACCCTGCTTAAGATCCTCTCTCGCATCACCGATCCGACAGAAGGCTATGTAGAGATGTACGGCAGGATGAGTTCACTGCTGGAAGTAGGTACGGGCTTTAACGCGGAGTTAAGCGGGCGTGAAAATATCTACTTGAACGGCGCCATCCTGGGAATGAAGAGGTCCGAGATCAAGCGCAAGTTTGATGAGATCGTGGCTTTCGCTGAGGTGGAAAAGTTCATTGATACCCCGGTGAAGCGTTATTCCAGCGGAATGTATTTACGTTTGGCCTTCGCCGTCGCAGCCCACCTGGAACCGGAGATTCTGTTGGTGGACGAGGTACTGGCGGTCGGCGATGCCGCGTTTCAGAAGAAATGCTTGGGGAAGATGAGTGAGGTGGCCCATGAGGGCAGAACTGTCGTTTTGGTGAGTCACAATATGGCCGCGATCGGGAATTTGTGCAGCAGGACTGCTGTTCTGCGTGGGGGGCAATTAGATTTCTTTGGCGACACACAACTAGCAGTTGCGGAATACATCAATGGCCTGCCAGCAGGCGAGTCCGGTGATCTGGCAGAGCGTGCGGACCGCGAGGGAGGAGGAAGAGTGCGGATTCAAAAGCTGACGCTTTTGGACGAATATGGTGCGCCAAAGGATGTCGTCCAATCAGGCGAATCGCTGACCGTGGCGCTGGAGTACCTCTCGTTTGAAGAAAAGCCACTCAAGAACTCCTTCTTTGAGGTCAAGGTGTTTAGCCAGTACGGGGAACAACTGTTCATGCTGTCTTCTTTTCTGACCGGGCAAATTTTTGACATCCTCCCCGGTAAGGGAACCGTTTATTGTCATGTGCCCGCACTTCTTGTGACGCCCGATATTTATAGTACTACCGTGCGTCTGTATGTGAACAACCAACTGGAAGACTTGGTTTCAAACGCGAGTCGTCTGACGGTGATCGAAGGTGATTTTTTTGGTTCAGGAAAGTCGGCGCAGAAGAAAATAGACGGAACGTTTCTGATGCCGCAAACTTGGTGCGCAAAGCCGCCCTTAGTTGATTGCAGAGGTAACGATTATTTTCTTACCGGAGCGAACCTTCGGTAGGCTGGTTCACCGCAGTCAGCCCCCCAGTTCATAACAATCCGAAGCGGCGTCTCTCATTACGCTGCAAGAGTAATGATCAAACAACACTACCAGCAAGGGACAACGTTAACCCAGACCCTTGACCTTCATCAGCAGCCTGGCCTGAATGGTAAAGCCAACCTGAAATTCCTTCTGCTGATTCCTGACGGCGTGGGCGTGCGCAATTTTATTTTAGGGGATTTTCTCCGGCAGGCCAGCGAGGTGGGGCAGGTGTTTGCCCTCCATGTTTTCCCACAAAATCTGGTGGCGACTTATAGCGCTGGATTGGGAAGCAAGGTGCAATGGCAGCCACTTCTTCCTTACAGGGATAAGCCTCTTTCATTCACTTTGCGCAACGCCCTGTCTTATGCCCAGATGTTCTGGGCTGACACCCAGGCCATGCGCTACAACCGCAGATTGCCGGTAAGTGGCTCGTGGCGGACGCGAACAGCCGTTCATACCGCTCAACTCGTCGGACGCGCGGCCGCCTCTTCGCGCGGAATAAAGATACTCGATCGTTGGCACTGCTCGGCCGTGGACCGGTTGCCGGAAGTCGAGCACTATCGTCGGCTCTTTAAAGAAATCAAGCCCTCGGTACTTTTCTGCTCTCACCAGCGACCATTAACAATTCTCCCGCCGGTGCTGGCGGCCAAGTCACTCGGAATTCCTACGGCGACCTTTATTTTCAGTTGGGATAACCTGACCAGTAAGGGTCGGATCGCGGCGCCGTTCGATCATTATCTTGTATGGAGCGAGCACATGCGCCGGGAACTGCTGCACTATTATCCTGAGGTCTCCTTAGAACAGATTCATATTGTTGGCACGCCTCAGTTCGATCCTTACGCGAACGGAAAAATGCTTTGGCCACGCGAGGAGTTTTTCAGCCGGGTTGGCGCGGACCCTTTGCGACCTCTGATCTGTTATTCAGGCGGAGACCCTGGCACCTGCCCGGAAGACCCTGAACATGTCAGGGTCTTGCTGAATTTGATCCGCGCCGGGAGAATCAAGAGGAACCCGCAGGTATTGCTCCGTCCAATGCCGGTAGAGGACGGTAGCCGCTATAACAATGTACGCCGAGACTACCCCGAACTGATCTATCTTCAACCAAGGTGGTTGCACACCGAACCCGGCAACTGGTCACATGTGATGCCGCTCTTAGAGGATGTGCAATTTCTCGCAAATTTGACTCATTATGCTGATCTGAACGTCAACCTTGCTTCCACAATGACGCTCGACTTTGCAATTCACAACAAACCCATCGTCAACATTGCGTTTGATGTGGCGAGCCCGCCGCCGTTCGGTAAACCCCTCTGGGATTATTACTATCGATTCGAGCACTACCGTCCGGTGGTAGAATTGGGCGCTGCTCGTTTTGCGCGCTCGCCCCAAGAATTGGCCGATCATGTCAACGCCTACCTCGAGGACCCTAACTTGGATTCAGATAGTCGTCGCCGGCTTGTGGAGTTGGAAGTTGGTGTCGCCTTGGGCCAATCCACCCAGCGAATTGTTGAGGTGCTGGGAGCCATCACCGGTTGAGTCCGATGCGAATTTGCTTTTTGTGCAACGAGTACCCGCCCGGTCCGCACGGTGGCATTGGTACCATGACACAAGTGCTGGCCAGGGCCCTCGTGCAGGCGGGGCATGAGGTGCGAGTGGTTGGCGCGTATCGGCGCAACTATTCTGCGTCGGATTATGAAGAGGATCAAGGTGTCCGTGTCTGGCGGTTGCGCCGGAATGATCATCGGTTCAGCCGATTGCCGGCCCGGCACCAGCTCTTTCAGACGGTGGCCGGTTGGAGCCGCCGTGGGGAAATAGATTTAATTGAGGTGCCGGACTGGGAAGGATGGGTCGCAGGTTGGCCAAGACTTCCTGTGCCGGTTATTGCGCGCTTAAATGGTTCCATTAGCTACTTTTCCGCCGAAATGGGGCAACCCATTAACCGCGTGACATTCTGGCTGGAGCGGGCGTCGTTGCGGCGAGCAGAATTCTGGTGCTCTGTCAGTCGTTACACGGCCGACAAGACCCAGCGCCTCTTTGGTCTGCGCTCAGGTCCGCGCGCGATTCTTTACAATCCTGTCGATGTTCCTGTTGACCTGAGTATTACCGCAAGGTCTGAGACGCGGGTGATCTTCACCGGAACATTGGCTTTGAAGAAAGGAATAGCCTCGCTTACCAAGGCTTGGCCCTACGTCTTAGAAATCTGCAAAGAAGCGGAGTTGCATATTTACGGCAAGGACGGGCGCACGGAGGAGGGGCCGTCGATGCAGGCTCTAATCCGCTCCCAGCATAATGGTCAGGTGGGAAAGAGCATACATTTCCACGGCCATGTAAATCGAGCAGAACTCTTTACGGTATTACAGAATGCCCGACTAGCTGTCTTTCCGTCTTACGCCGAAGCTTTCGCCCTAGCGCCCCTGGAAGCGATGGCCTACGGCTGTCCGACCATCTATAGCCAACGCGGCAGCGGCCCAGAATTGATGGAGGATGGACGGGACGGTTTATTGGTCGACCCGGATAATCCAGATGACATTGCGGAGGCCATTATTCGCGTCCTTACTGATGATAAATTGGCTCAGCGATTGGGGGAGGCGGGGCGTGAACGCGTGATGAAGAATTTCTCCGCCCAGTTCCTCCTCGCTCAAAACGAAACTTTCTATCAAGACTGCGTCAGCGATTTTCAGCAGAATCCGAGTGGGGATAGCTAGTGTTTGTCTCAATAATTATTTGTACTTACCGTCGAGCTGAGGCTCTGGAAGACCTGCTGGAGTGTCTGGCCGATCAAACGTATCGCAGCGCCGAGATCCTGATCGTTGATGGCAGTGGCGAAGACGCATCTGTGCGACAAACGGTTAACCGATTTATGAATCGAGTTGGCACACGTGTGAATCTGAGGCTGATCCAATCCCAGAAAGGCTTGACTCGCCAGAGGAATGTCGGACTGAGAGAAGCTCAAGGCGACCTGGTTTGCTTCTTCGATGATGATGTGACCTTCGATGAAGGTTTTATTTCTCAAACTGTTACTCTCTTTCAGCAGAGTGAGATGGGGGACGTGGGTGGTGTAGGGGGATACGATGTGCTGAACTACGGGGTGCCGATGCGCTTCAGGCATAAACTGCGCGGAGCGTTTGGCTTTTACTCGAGTTGGCGTCCCGGAGCTTTAGCAAGGTGCGGGCTCGTTGTTCCCTTAGACATACAGCCACCGTTTAGTGGCTGTCTGGATGTTGGTTGGCTGGGAGGCTTTTGCATGCTTTACCGCAGGGAAGCAATCGGCGGTCTGTATTTCGATGAAGCGCTGCCTACCTATGCAGGAGAAGACACTAACTTCTCAATGAGAGTGGGGAAGAAATGGCGTCTTGTTCTATGTGGTGATTTACAACTTAAGCACCATCGAACCATGATTTCCCGCGTCAACGGTCCGGCTCAAGTGTACGACACTAGTTTTGGTACGGCGCGAAATCAACTGTCTGAATCGATGACCTTTGCGGGTGTGCTGTGGTTGTTGTGGTTTGCCGTTTTAGAATTCGGATTCGATTTGGTGTCATTTGTTCGTCGACCTTCTCGGACGGCCCTTAACATTATCTTGGCGAGGCAAAGAGGTCTTATTGCGGGAGCCCGCTCGATTTCTGCCGTGCGCTACGATGCCGCAATAGAAGACCACTTGGCTGCCGCAAAAGGGAGCGGTGAGCTCTAAAGCGGTTGCTACCAAAATCAAGCTGCCTATTCAATTCTTTCAATCAACAAGATGGGCATGAGTAACCGGGTAGATGCTATCAAAAGAGCTACCGAGCGGAGGAGCGCCACTGCTCACCCTGTCTCCGACAATTTTGCGCGCTGGTTACAGGCCATCTTCTGGTCAGCCGCCGTAGTACTCGGTCTGCTCCAGACTTGGGTCAACCGTCATGCAATGCAAAGTGACGGAATTTCGTACCTGGACATGGGAGACGCGTATTTGCGCGGCGACTGGCAGATGGCCATCAACGGCTACTGGAGTCCGCTCTACTCGTGGCTTCTGGGCGTGGCTCTGTGGGTCATCAAGCCTTCGCCGTATTGGGAGTTCCCGGTCGCCCACCTGGTCAACTTCGTAGTTTATGTATGTGCCCTCTTTTGCTTCGCCTTCTTTCTCAATGAGGTGATTCGTTATCAGCGGGGAGAGGCGGAGAAGTTTGGTGGGGGCGAGTGGGTGGGGTTGCCGGAGTGGGCGTGGGTGGTGGCTGGCTACACGCTATTCACGTGGAGTTCGCTGGAGCTGATCACGCTGCGATACGTGACACCGGATATGTGCGTGGCGGCGTGTGTTTACTTGGCTTCCGGGCTGATCGTGCGACTGCGGCGCGGGTTGACTGGCTGGCTGACGTTTGTGGCGTTGGGGTTCGTGTTGGGTTGTGGGTATTTAGCGAAGGCACCGATGTTCCCCCTGGCTTTCGTGTTTGTGGGAGTCAGTTGGCGGGCTGCGGGCGGGGGGTGGGGCGGCGCGCGGGGGGCGGCGCTAGCGGCTGTGATGTTTCTGGTGGTAAGCAGTCCGTTCCTGATCGCGCTGTCGGGGGCGAAGGGGCGGCTGACGTTCGGCGACAGCGGGCGGCTCAACTACGCCTGGTATGTAACTGGTGTTGGTTATAGACACTGGCAAGGTGAGCCCGCGGGGAGCGGGACACCGAAGCATCCGACGCGGAAAGTAATGGAGGAGCCGGAGGTCTATGAGTTTGGGACGCCGGTGGGGGGGACGTATCCGCTCTGGTACGACCCGTCGTACTGGAACGAGGGTCTGACTCCTCGATTTGATCTGCGCCGACATATAAAGAATATGGTTTGGCGGCCCGGTCTTGTTTCTCTCCTTCTCTTTGCGTTACAAGGCGGTTTGATGTTCAGCTTATTCACACTGTTGTATATGAGCGGCCGAGGATGGCGGATCGTCAGGGATGTGGCCGCAAATTGGTTCCTGCTGCTGCCGGCACTGGCCGGCATCGCAATGTATATGCAGGTGTATGTAGAAACAAGGTTCATCGGTTCATTTGTCACGCTGTTGACCATTGGACTTTTTGGTAGCGTGCGACTCCCCAACGCGCGGGAATCGCGCCGGTTATTGACGTGTGTGATGATCATCATCGTCGCGATGTTCGCTTTAACGGTTGGCCCATCAAATGCGAGAGCTGCCTCTGCAGCACTTAGAGCATTGACCATTGGCCAGGATGCCGTCCCTAATATTTATCCGCAGGTCGCTGAAGAGTTAAAGCGGATGGGATTGCAACCCGGCGATAAAATTGCATCTCTGAATTACTCAAATAACCACAACGTCTACTGGTCTCGACTATCCAAGGTCCAGATCGTTGCTGAAGTGTTTTCCGACGCCTACCGGAAGGATGAAGACGATTTTTGGATGGCGGATAAGGGGGTTAGAGCTCGGATCATCGAGACTCTTGCGAAAGTAGGCGCGAACATCATTGTTGCCAACGCCGCGCCGTCGTGGGCTGCGACTGAGGGCTGGCGACGGATCGGGAACACGGACCTCTACGTTTATTTCCTACCAAGGTGAGCGACTCTCGGCGCCTATTCAAATCTGGGATCCTTCAACACTGGTTGCTCACCGGAAAAGTGCCCACCGTTCGTGAGACCGGTTTCAAAAACAATGAATAGCGGCTCGGTTACACCGGCGGCGACCCGTCTTGCGAGAAGGTTGCGCATCCTATCTTGGGTTGTCGCCGTCGCCCTCGGCCTACTTCAAGCGTGGAGCGGTCGTTATGAAATATCTCCCGACGGCATTTCCTACTTGGACATGGGAGACGCGTACCTGCGAGGCGACTGGCAGATGGCTATCAATGGCTACTGGAGTCCGCTCTACTCGTGGCTGCTGGGGGCGGCGCTACTGGTCCTCAAGCCGTCGCCGTACTGGGAGTTCCCGGTGGCACATCTGGTCAACTTCGTCGTCTACCTGGGTACACTTCTGAGCTTCGCCTTCCTGCTCAACGAGGTGATCCGTTACCATCGGATGCAGGCAGAAGCAGTTGCTGGAGGTGGGTGGAGGGGCCTGCCGGAGTGGGCGTGGGTGGTGGTTGGGTACACACTGTTCCTGTGGAGTTCACTGGAGCTGATCACGCTGCGATACGTGACCCCCGACATGTTGGTGACGGCGTGTGTTTACTTGGCTTCGGGGCTGATCGTGCGGCTGCGGGGCGGGAGGAGCGGGTGGCTGACGTTTGTGTTATTGGGGGTGGTGCTGGGGCTAGGGTATTTAGCGAAGGCGGCGATGTTTCCCTTGGCGTTTGTGTTTGTGGGAGTGAGTTGGTGGGCGGCAGGCGGGGGACGGGGGGCGGCGTGGCGGGCGTTAGTAGCTGGTGTGGTGTTCCTGTTGTTGAGCAGTCCGTTTCTGCTCGCGTTGTCTTGGGCGAAGGGGCGACCGACGTTTGGCGACACGGGGCGGCTCAACTACGCCTGGTATGTCAATGATATTCCGGGAGTCTACTGGCGAGGGGAGCCGGGGTGGAGCGGGACACCGCGGCATGCGACGCGGAAAGTGATGGAGGAGCCGGAGGTTTATGAGTTTGGGACGCCGGTCGGCGGGACGTATCCGCTCTGGTACGACCCGTCGTACTGGAACGAGGGCCTGACTCCTCGCTTTGATCTGCGCCGACAGATCGTCGTCCTAATAACTGGCATTAAATTCCATTTTTATTTTCTTTTTCCTTTGGCGTTGCGCGGCAGCATTGCCATGGGGTTGTTCCTGCTATTTTACATGAGCGGGCGGAGGTGGCGGATCATCAAGGACGTAGCGGCGAGATGGTTCCTGTTGGTGCCGGCGCTGGCCGCTTTCGCGATGTATTCCCTCGTCCATGTTGAAGAGAGGTTCATCGGCTCATTTGTCGTAATGTTCTTTGTCGGGCTTTTTAGCAGCGTTCAACTGGCAAAGTGGCAAGGAGCGCGAAGGTTAGCGACGTGTGTTGTGATATTTGTCATCGCAATGTTCTGGCTAACAGTTGGCCCGTCAAGCGCCCGAGCAGCTTACGTGACCTTAAGAGGTGTTATAAGCGAGGAAGCACCTTATGTGAACTGGCAAGTCGTTGAAGGGTTAAAGCAGTTGGGAGTTCAACACGGTGACAAGGTTGCCGTGCTCAACACCTCGATTGGACCCCCGGGTTACTCAGGAAACATTAGGTCTTCAGATAACATGAGATGGGCTCGACTGGCCAGGTTGCAAATCGTTGCTGAAGTTTACTCCCGCGAGGATAAGAACGATTTTTGGAGATTAGGTGACCCGGTCAAAAAGCGCATAATCGAAGCATTTACGCAAGCTGGAGCCAAGGTGATTGTTGATAACAAAGTACCGAGCGGCGCTGGGGCGGAGTGGCAGAGGGTTGGAAAAACCGATTATTACGTCTATTTCTTGCCTCCTAAGGTGGGAGCGCGCCAATCATATTCCCGGCGTGACGTGGGGCTGGCAGCAATTAGCTCTGGCAAAAAAGGTATGTAACCATTCCGGGGTGGATAGAGCAAACGCGGTCGAATTTCCAAACAACTCGCAGAAACTGCATCCTCGCTCGGATTGACGGTTTACTACCGTTTGAAATATTGTCTCACCATCAAAACAAGCTACTCTAACACCGAGCTATGCTTGCCCCCGGCCGAGGTTTTAGGAGAGAGGACTCTTAAGGCCTCTTAATGGTGTGAACCATAACTCGCTCCTCAACCACAGGAAACAGAAGGAGAAACTGATGCTCGCCCTACGAAAAGTCATTTTTGCATCATTGACATTTATCTTTCTTTGCTGCAATCCGTTCACTGCCGTCCGGGCCGACACGATTACTCTGAATGCCATCGACTCGGGAAGCTACTTCGATGACGGGTTCCACAACGCCACTAATGAAAGTTACCCTGCAGGCGTCGGTTCGTTTTTCGCAGCGCGCAACTTTTTTGTTTTCGATCTGTCCGGAGTGGATTTGGGTACCATCACGGGTGCGACTTTGCGCCTATTCAATCCATTCGGCGGTTACCGGAGCGTCAACCCGACGGAGACGTACTCCGTCTTTGACGTGGTCACTCCAATCGCAACCTTACGCACCTCTCACTCCGCTTTCACCGTAGAAGGATTCGCGATTTTCCAAGATCTTGGGAGAGGAAACTCTTATGGATCCACAACGGTCAGCAGCGCAGATAACAATTCAGTAATCAGTTTTAGTTTGAACGCCACAGCGCTGGCGGCTCTTGTTGACACCAGTGGGCTCTTTGCTGTCGGAGGAAGCCTCAGGATGGATATTCCTTCGGGCGTTGACCGGGTGGTTTTTCTTGGCAGCGGCTCATCGGCTCAGGCAAGGCAACTTGTCCTTGAGACTAACCCAGTGCCTGAACCGGCGACGATGCTTTTGTTCGGTGCCGGCCTGGCGGGAGTTGTCGGGGTCGTCCGAAGACGGCGCAAAGAGCGCAATGGCAAGACGCATGATTGCGGCACCACGAGCGCTACTTAACCGGAGCCTAGTGGCCGTGGTGGTGATTTCCTTGGACAACAGAAGCGACGTCGGTTTCAGGAGGCACGGCCTTCAGAGCCTGGTCCCAATGTTCGCACGCGATCGTCAGTTCATGCTCAATAAATCTACGGCTGTTTGCTATAAATCAAATTGCAGCTAATACGTAAGGACATTAAAGTGACAGTGACTAGCCCCCTTCTTCGTCAATTGCCAACCTACGAGAACACTAGCGCCACCTCGTTTCGATTGAGCGTGCTCGTACCGGTCTATAACGAACGGCACGTCGTTGAGGCAAGTTTGCGTCGGGTGCTGGCTCTCGAAGACGAGTTGATCGACAGTCTTGAAGTGATTGTTGTCGATGATCGCAGCACAGATGGGAGTTGGGAGATTCTGGAACGCCTCGCCGCCGAAGACGAACGCATTATTCTGCTGCACCACGACAGCAATCAGGGAAAGGGTGCCGCAATTCGCACTGCCATCTCGCATGCCACGGGTGACATCAGTGTCGTCCATGACTCGGATCTTGAATACAATCCCGCCGACATTCCGTCATTGCTCGTGCCATTCGCCACCGAAGGCGCTGATGCGGTGTTCGGCTCACGCTACCTTTCGGCAGCCTACCGCCGAGCGCTGATGCATCGGCATACAACAATCAATAAAACGCTGACGTTCTTCAGCAATTGGTTGACAGACCTGAACCTAACTGACCTGGAGACCTGTTACAAGGCAGTCAACACGACGCTACTCAAGTCAATTCCTTTGCGCAGCAATGACTTCAGGTTCGAGGTTGAAATAGTCTTCAAACTCGCAAAACGTCGGGCGCGCATCTTCGAGGCGCCTATCCGTTATCTGCCGAGGTCTCAAGAGGAGGGCAAGAAGATCCGCGCGCGTGATGGCTTACACGCCTTAACGGCGATGGTGCGCTTCGCGCTCATCGATGACATGTACAAGGAAGATGAATATGGTTCCCACATTCTTACCGAACTGGACCGCGCCAGGCGATTCAACCTCTGGATGGGCGACACCTTGCGACCCTACATTGGTGACCGGGTACTGGAAATTGGCGCCGGCATCGGGACTTTGACAAACCAGTTCATCCCTCGCGCATTGTACGTCGCCTCTGATATTAATCCTCATTACCTAAACTACCTGCGGTCGTACGCCTTCGGCAAACCCTATCTCCGCGTTCTCAAAGTTAACGCTGGGGACCCGGACCATTTTCGAGACTTAGAGGGACAGTTCGACACGGCAGTGATGATCAATGTGCTTGAGCATGTCCCAGATGCTCAAATGGCACTGCGGAATCTATGGGCTGCGCTTGAGCCGGGCGGGCGAGCGGTCATCCTCGTGCCCCAACATCCGGGGTTATACGGTTCATTGGATGAGGTGCTGGAGCACCGCGAGCGGTATACGGTTACAAAGTTGGAGCAAGAACTTACCGAAGCAGGCTTCCGCGTCGCCGAGGTGTTTGATTTCAATCGCTTTTCTGTCCCAGGATGGTGGCTGAGTGGTAAGTTGCTTCGCCGGAAAAAATTTTCCCGCGTGCAACTCAAAACGATAGAAACGTTCCTACCGGTTCTGAGACGGATTGATGGCCTCTGGCCATGGAGCGGCCTCAGTATCATCGGCATCGCAGTTAAAGACTGAACAGCACTATGCTACACCTGTGATTTAATGATGACACTGAGGATGAGATTGAGTCGGGAAGAAGCTTTAGCCTTATCTGGCAGTAATTGCGAACCGCTACGCTAATGTTGAATTCTTTACCGGGTGCCTCGCCCGGCTCCGAATGCGCCAGTTAATACCAAAAACTTTTGGCCGGCTCGCACACCGGCGCGGGTTATCAATTGCGCTGGTCGGATTTGTTTCGCTGGTTATCGGTGCGTCATTGTCGCTATTTGTGCGGATGCCCCAGCCCGCAATCCTTGATGAATTTAGCTATCTGCTTGCGGCAGACACGTTCGCGCACGGTCGGCTGACCAACCCGCCACATCCACTGTGGGTTCACTTTGAAAGCATACATATTATCCAGCAGCCAACCTATACTTCAAAGTACCCTCCGGGCCAGGGGCTCATGCTGGCAGCAGGTCAAGTGATCGGCGGACACCCGATCATTGGGGTGTGGTTGGGCACCGCCTTGGCGTGTGCCGCACTGTGCTGGATGCTAATGGGGTGGCTGCCATCTCGCTGGGCACTGCTCGGTGGTCTGCTCGCACCGCTGCACCCGGCCATCCTCGGGTGGGGTCAGAGCTATTGGGGTGGCGCAGTAGCGATGGCGGGCGGCGCACTGGTGCTCGGCGCATTCCGGCGAATCGTGAAACAGCCGCGTACCCGGGACGCCTTTCTCATGGGACTCGGGATGGCGGTACTGGCGAACAGTCGGCCATACGAGGGAATGGTGTTGAGCTTGCTGGCAATGGCTGCCCTGTTGGCTTGGGTGATTAGTCGGGACGGGCCTGCCACACTTGTTTCAATCCGGGACATAGTGATGCCCATCCTTATAGTCCTCACCCTTACGGCTACGGTAATGGGTTACAGCAACTGGCGCGCGACGGGCAACGCGCTCCGGATGCCGTACATGGTACATGAGGAAACATACGCCGTCGCCCCGGTCTTCCTTTGGCAACAAGCCGGGCCCGAGCCAACCTATCGCCACAAGGAGATACGCGACCTTCATGTCGGCTGGGCTTTCCCCGCTTATAACAACCAGCGCTCGGTCAGAACTCTGATCCACAGAAGCAGGCGGAAACTCTTGGTTCTCTGGAGATGTTTTTTTCGGTTATTTCTCCCGACTACTCATGGAGATGATGGGTCGCGTGACGTCGGGTTCCCCTTCAGGTATTTGCAGTTTGCGGCGGCGCTTCCCCTTGTGATGCTGCCACGGCTATTGATGAGAGATCGGTGGATGCGCTTCGCGCTACTCGTATGCGGCCTGTTTACGGGGGCGCTTCTCTTAGCGACATGGACACTAGCTCATTACGCGGCACCTGTTATGGGCTTAGTGTTTGCGATTGTGCTGCAAGCGGCGCGACGTTTGCGCCTTTTACGGTGGCGCGGCAGGCTGATCGGGCAGTCTATGGCTTGTGGGATCTTGGTGTTGTATGTCGTATCGTTTGTCGTGGTGGCTGCGCGTCTGTCATTGATTGATGATGATAGTTGGCGCCGTAAAATCTCCCATCGAGCGTACCTACTTGCGCAGCTTAAACAAGACGGAGGCCATCACCTCATCGTTGTGCGGTACGGACCTGAAAAGTCACCGCACGAGGAGTGGGTATACAACGAAGCAGACATTAACAACGCGCAGGTGATTTGGGCACGGGAAATGGATGCGACTCAGAATCGTAAGTTACTGGAGTATTTTAGTGGCCGAAAGGTGTGGCTTTTAGACGCTGATGCCAACACGCCAAGATTGGTTCCGTACCCCGTCCAATTGGGCCATTACGAGGCAGACAAGATAGGGACAGGCAGTCCACAGCAGTTCAAGATCAGCTAGTAGAAGATCTTCTTACAGTTTTCGACAAGCCGGAATATAGGAGGTCCTTTGTGTGCTGAAGTCGCGGGCCTTTGTTTGGAAGAATCGCACCTCACAAAGCGGGAGAGACTAGAGAGACTGCTGGCTACTTACGGCGGCGTTTTGTTGGGCGTACATTGCTGGTGAATGGTTGGTTGGAAAGGTCCTTTTCATCATGCGGACGACTATTTACGGCGCCCATCTTATGCAATCAGGACTGCATGACCAAACGCTTTGGTTTCATCGACTTTGTAACCTTTTGTCCTGTATTTAGCTACAATCATTAACATGGGTGCGCAACCCAAATCTTGGAAGAAATTCGATATGAAAGATGTAATTGCAAATCGAAGAAAGATCAATCCTCCACAGAAATTCCTACTTATCCGTATCGCTGTGGCGAAAACGGCTTTTTCTGGACACCATATGTTTGATTATTTACTACGTGACCAGCTGGATTGCTGATCTAATACCCGCATCAATCAACTCAGACATACACACAATCTGCCGGGGCTTAACAGCTTGGCGATGAACTATGAGATTTGGCAGAACTGGGATTGGGAAGACAGTAGCGAAGAGTGGACAGAATCTGTTGAATGGAAAAACTCGCTTATCGACAATATTTTGCTAAAGCACATGGCGAAGGGCGGCAACATTGTTGAAATGGGACCTGGAGCTGGACGTTGGACAGAAGCCTTGCAAAAATTGCTGGACATCTGATTGCTGTTGATATCTCGGAAGAATTATCAATATCTGTGAAGGAAGTTCAGTAGTTGTAACAACGTGGAGTTCTTTGTCAACAATGGAATGATTTGTCATTCATAAAGAGCGACTCCATCGATTCGGTTTGGTGCTTTGACGTATTTGTCCACATCAATTCTGATGAGATTGAGAGATTGAGAAGTATATGCAAGAGTTCAAGAGGGTGCTGAAGAAGGGGCTTGTGCAGTAATTCATCATGGGCATGATAGAGGGAATCAAGGGGGATGGCGAAGCGACGTGACTTCTGAGGAATTCATAGAGATAGTAGAAGCAAAATGGTTTTAGGGTCGAAGGGCAGATAGCCGGATGGTCGGCGAAACTATAAGGTTAGCCAGTACGGAGATGTGGTGACAATTTTTGACAAAGTCGACGAGGGTGTTTTCTATTGTGAAACTGATCGTCACAACTAACTCTCAAGCTAAAGGAGCTGCACGGGCGAAGAATAATCGTTAACTAACTACTGACAGATTACCAGAAGCCGGAAGACATTCTCGGCAAACAGGGGCTGCTCAAACAACTGACCAAAGCTATGCTGGAGCGCGCCCTGCTACACGAGTTGAGCGACCACCTCGGCTATTAGAAGCAGGAGGCTGTAGGGAAGAACTCCAGCCACTTGCGCAACGGTGTTTCCAAGAAAAACACTCAAAGGCGACTTCGGCGAAGCGGCCGATTGAAGTTCCCCGCGACCGCACCGCGACCTTCGGGCCGAAGATTGTCCCCAACGGGCAGACCCGGCTTCGAGGGCTGCAACAACAAAATTCGTCACGCTACGCGCGTCGGCTGAGTGATCAGCTTAGAGAGTACGTTACAGATGACAGTTGAAACTAGCTCTAGATTGCAAAAGGCCGCGGCTCCAACATTCGTAGACGAGGAGTCCACGCTGGAACTCTCTATCGTGATGCCTTGCTTGAACGAAGGGGACACCTTAGAAATTTGTATCGAGAAAGCCCAGCGGTCGTTGCGTGAGTGCAGGATCAGGGGCGAAATTATTGTCGCCGATAACGGCAGCACGGACGGGTCTCAATCCATCGGGGCCCGGCTGGGCGCGCGCATCGTTCACGTTGAGGCCCAAGGGTATGGCAGCGCCCTAATGGGTGGCATCGCCGCCGCGCGCGGTAAATTTATCATCATGGGCGACGCCGACGACAGTTACGACTTCCTGGAGGTTCCCAAGTTTGTCGAGAGGCTGCGTCAAGGATTCGATCTGGTACAGGGCTGCCGTTTGCCTGCAGGCGGAGGCACGGTGACGCCCGATGCTATGCCATTCTTGCATCGCTGGTGGGGCAATCCGATGTTCTCATTGATAGCTCGGAAGTGGTTCCGCGTGCCGACCAACGATGTGTATTGTGGGTTGCGTGGTTTCACTAAAGAACATTACAACCGCCTCGATCAGCGCTGTACAGGAATGGAATTCGCAACGGAAATGATCATTAAGTCAAGCCTATACGGCGCGAAGATTGCTGAGGTCCCCATCACGCTGCACCCTGACGGTCGCAAATCTCACGCGCCCCATTTGAAAACGTTTCGCGATGGTTGGCGCACGCTACGCTTCTTTTTGATTTACAGCCCGCGATGGCTGTTTCTCATCCCGGGCGCACTATTGATTCTACTCGGCCTCTTGGGCTACGGGTTAGCCATGCCAGGCTTGACGGTAAGGGGAGTCAGCTTCGACGCGCACACGTTGCTTTTCGCCAGCCTAGCCATTCTCTTAGGCTATCAATCGATCCTCTTTGCGATTTTCTCTAAGACCTTTGCGATCAGCGAAGGATTGCTGCCTGAAGATCTGCGTCTGATTCGATTCTTCAAAGTCGTTAACCTTGAGAGAGGCTTAATCCTTGGGGCTGGAGGACTGTTCATTGGTTTGGCGTGTCTATTGGCGTCAATCAATCAATGGCGCCTGAGCGACTTTGGGGAGCTAAACTATAGCCATACGATGCGATGGGTGATCCCGGGCGCGACGCTCACGGCACTTGGGTTTCAAACTATTTTGTCGAGCTTCTTTGTCAGTCTCTTGGGGATGCGCCGCAAATGAATTTCGTCAATCGCCTTCACGACCAGCGTGTCCACAACCGGCGGGTTCGCGTACTGAGTGAACAATTAGCGGAACTTATCCCTCAAGGCGCCCGGGTGATTGATATCGGCTGCGGAGATGGCCTGCTCGCACATTTGATCAAGCAGAAGCGCCCCGACATTCGAATAAGAGGTGTTGACCTGCTGGTGCGTAACCAGACGCACATTCCCGTCGAGGCATTCGACGGGCGATTGATCCCTTACGCCGATGCCAGCTTCGATGTGGTGACGTTTGTTGATGTGCTTCACCACACAGAAGACCCGATGGCTCTTCTTCGTGAAGCCGTGCGTGTGTCCAGCAAAGCTATTGTGATTAAGGATCACATCTGTAATGGCTTACTCGCCGGCCCGACATTGCGCTTTATGGATTGGGTCGGCAATGCGCACCACGGCGTAACTCTCCCCTATAACTATTGGCCACAATGGAAGTGGTTAGAAGCCTTTGACACACTCGGTTTAACGATTGAATTTTGGAAGAAAGATTTGAGTCTCTATCCTTGGCCGGCGGGTTGGGTTTTCGGCCGCTCGCTCCATTTTGCCGCTCGGCTTAATTTGGAAGCCAAACCAAGAAAGTCTTCAAAGCCCATGTTTGATGCACCGTTACCAGGCGAGGGTAGCAAACCCGATATGGTTCGCATCGCTCAACCAGATGCATGCTGCGCCGATGCCTGGGAAGCAGCATACTTGCGATTCGAAACGCCTGAGCAGGAAATACGTAAATTTACCAGACGGCTGGTTGAGGTAGGGGCCGTTCGCTGGCCGCGCGACGCAGAGATCGTGGAATTGTTTTGCGGCCGGGGCAATGGACTAAACGCGCTGAGTAAGCTTGGCTTTACCCGGCTTGCAGGGGTCGACCTCTCGGCTTCGCTATTGGCTCAATATACGGGCCCGGGCAAAGTCTACGTAAGCGATTGCCGGAAACTACCCTTCGATGATCGCAGCAAGGATATCGTGATCATTCAGGGAGGATTACACCATCTCCTGACGCTTCCGAATGACCTCGAGCAAACACTCTCGCAGGGGAATCGTGTATTGAAGAACGATGGCCTGTTCGTGGTTGTCGAGCCGTGGTTAACGCCTTTTTTGTCCTTCGTGCATGCTATCTGCCGAAACAGCATTGCCAAGCGCCTCTCGAGAAAGGTTGATGCGCTCGCCACAATGATTCATTACGAACAGCAGACCTATGAACAGTGGCTAACTCAATCCGGAGCGATCATAAATCTTTTGCAGAAGTACTTTAACGCGGATCGATGTTCGTTCGCATGGGGCAAATTGATATTTGTCGGCCGGAGGAAAGACGGCGTTCATAAATGAGGCGACGGACGGAGCGACTTGCTCAATCACCACAGCCGAGAGCATCAGATTGGTGTGGCTTCGACAGTATGAGAACGGATCTCCTGTCATCTGCGGGCGCGACCATAAGTAAGGGAAGTGGAAAGGGGGCTACGACAGTCCTCTGTGAGGTCGAGCCCGAGCCATGGCTAAGTCAAACCAAGTGGAGGTCGCCATTGAGGAGCGAGCGAACGAAGGGAAACAGGAGCGTGGTTACGAAGTGATGCCTCGGCGCGGCCTGGCAATCCTGAGCGGGGCGGGCGTGCTAT
>JBGTLM010000049.1:0-7240 GCA_041744135.1 Pyrinomonadaceae bacterium | reverse complement strand
GCAGTCAGTCTCTCTTAGGTTGAAGAGTTTGGTGTCAAAGAACGAAAGCAAAAACAAAAGCAAAACAATCAATAAGGTAAAAGCAAAAACCTCATTATGTAAATTGACCTTAACTCTTGACATTCACATAGCAGTGCGGCGCCTTGTCGCCGCTTTGATTGAGATCTAATGTTGAAAGCTGCGACAGGTCGCAGCACTCCAAGGACGGGCCTCTTATTCAACGTTCTTTTGAGTTTTCAGCCATTGCGCTACCGCGACGTGGTACGAACACACCTGCTATACAACTTCCTGCCACAAATCCCGGCCGGCGGTGTTTTCATCTTGAATGGTAAAAATTAGATTCGAGGAAACCGCCTATGTCAAAGAAAATATGGATCCGCTTCGTCACTAGTTTGGCTGTGTTCGCTGGTTTAGCTTTTATGTGTTGGGTCGCTGGTTCTAACGCTACTGCCCAAAACGTGATGACCGGCGACTGGACGGCCTCACTTCAAAACGATTCGGCCAAAATTAACCTGAATCTCGAGCGACGCTCCGAAAAAGGCGGTAGGAATCAGATGGGCCAAACCTATGATTTTGCCGATCTGCAAGACTTGAGCCGGGAACAGGTATTACGCGGGGGCCCGGTCAAATTTAGCCTCGTGCGCGAAGCCGGCACAATTAACTGCGAAGGTAGTTTCCAAAATGGCAAGGGATCTGGCACGTTTCGTTTTACAGGTAATCAGAGTTTTGTTTCGGCAATGAAAAGCCGGGGATTTGACTTCGAAGAGGATTCAGTCTCAAACGAGGGACGCCATTCTGAAAATAAACTTTTCGCGGCTGCGACACTAAACGTCACGACGGCTCTGGCTGATGACTTGTCCTCCGCAGGTTTCGGTAAACTCCGCGTTGATGATCTTTTTAAGGCGGCAATCTTTAAAATCGACTCGGGGTTCATGCGCGAGATGAAATCCAGCGGCTTTGCTGACCTGGGCATGGAGGAACTGGTCAAAGCCCGGATTTTCAAAATAGATGCGGGTTTCGTTAGGCAGTTGAGTCAAATGGGTTTCGATAAAGAACCGTTTGAGAGTCTCGTCAAAATGCGAATTTTTAAGACTACGCCGGAGTTTATCACTGAAGTGCGCAACGAAGGGTTGACGAACCTTTCGGTGGAAGACATTGTAAAACTACGCATTTTCAAAATTGACAGCGAATTTATTCGCCAGGCAAAAGCGGACGGAGTGCCGCTCGAAGTTGAAAGACTCGTGCAAAGGCGCATTGGCGTTGCCCGCAATTAGTAGTGACTGTCGCACCCCTTCGATCTCACTGATAGAAAGCGAAGTGGGTTGGTCCGGGAACCCGCGAACACATGAGGTGGTATTGACTACTCGCTTAGCTTTTTCAATCCTGACAGATGCGGCTATAGTTGCTTGCAGATGCAAAATCCGCGGGCCAAAGCGGCGCCAAATGTCCGCACGCCAAGAACATCTTTTCCAGAATGGCTCCAGCCGATGGCGGCCACACTCACACAGGAGCGGTTCACCGGCCCGGAGTGGATCTTCGAACGCAAGTTCGATGGCATTCGCCTGCTGGCATTCAAAAATGGCCTCGACGTTAGCCTCTTCTCCCGCAATCGACTGCCGCAAAATATTCCTTCCGTAGCCCAGGCCATCAAGAGTCTCCCAGTAGATGATCTGATTCTCGACGGCGAAATTACCTGGCGTGGGGGTAAGGTCAAGTATCACGTCTTCGATGTCATGTGGCTCGTTGGTCGCGACCTGACGTCGTTGCCACTCGACGCGCGCCGGGAGCTGTTGAGCGAGTTACAGCTAACGGAGCCACTCGAGCGCGTGGAGTCGCTAGATGCGTTGGAGCAGGATAGCATGAAAGGCCTGATGCCGTGGGAGCGCGCGCAAAGGGAAGGTTGGGAAGGCGTCATCGCCAAACGACGCGATTCACCGTACGAGCATCGCCGCTCACCGCATTGGTTAAAGATGAAATGCGAGCTGGCACAGGAACTTGTCGTCGGTGGGTTTACAGATCCGCAGGGTAGGCGCGTCGGTCTCGGCGCGCTGCTTGTAGGTTACTTCGACGGTGGCGACTTCGTCTTTGCCGGGAAGATCGGAACTGGCTTCGACACGAAGCTGCTCCTGGATCTGCGCGTGCAACTGGATAAGCTTGAGATTCCGAAGACGCCGTTTACCAGAGCCGTTGGCTTGCCGCGCTTGCGCGCACACTGGGTGAGTCCAGAGATTGTTGTACAGGTCGGCTTTATTGAATGGACAGTGCACGGTAAGCTGCGCCATCCGCGGTTGCTTGGTGTGGGCAGCGATAAGCCGGCACGCGAGGTCGGGAAGGATTAAGAATCATCCACAGATTACACCGATTAATAAACAGGGGTTGGAAAGGCAGCGAAAGAGATCAGCCGTCCTTATTAGTCATCTGCGTAGTCGGTGAATGAATCGTTCACGACAACACAAACCGTCGTTTTCCAAACTCCGATTGCCAAAGTTGAGAAGTAGACCTGATGATAGCCCGTGACCTTCAAATAATTAATCACCTGCGACTCTTCGATAGAACTTAGGCCCAGTGCTTTCAGTTCTACAATAACTGCGCCGAAACAAATAAAATCTGGACGGGTAGTAGGTCTACAAGGGCATATCCCTTGTAAGTGATTGCGAATTTCTGCTCGCGCTGAAACGGAATGGTGCGGTTCGCTAGCTCGATAGCTAAAGCTTCCTGATATACCGGCTCAAGAAAACCACAGCCAAGTTGCTAGTGGACTTCAATTGCGGCTCCGATAATTGCATAGGTTCTGGGATCGGATTCTGTGAGGACCTACATTTCGGACTCCTTTTTGAGGTGGTTAATAGCCGCGTATTCTCTCATAGCTATCCGCAGATTTCACAGATTGCGCAGATTAGGAGGATAGGCAGCAAGGTAAGCGGTGCATTCGGCTCAATGGAGGACAATCAGACAAGCACGGCCCGCAGCAGGCAGTGAAGCAGCAGCCGCCCAGGAGACTAACCGGACTTCCACTGCTGATGTGTTTCTTAATCTGTGTAATCTGCGTAATCGGTGGATGAAATTACCAACCATTCCCCCGGGGCCAGGGCCCACTGACCAGTGCTTTGTCGCTACCTACGGTACATTCGGCTTAATGGGAAGAAACCAGACAGGCACAGCCCGCAGCAGGCAGTGAAGCAGCAGCCACGCAGGAGACCGACCGGACTTCCAGTGCTGATGTGTTTCTTAATCTGTGTAATCTGCGTAATCGGTGGATGAAATTACTAACCATTTCCCCGGGGCCAGGGCCCACTGACAACTGCTTTTGTCGCTACCTACCTTCATCGAGCATAGGCTTTAGATACTGGTAGACAGTCTCGGCCACTATCTTCGCGCCTGCGGGGTTGGGGTGGATGCCGTCCTGCTGATTTAACGACTCGACACCGGCGACGTCTTCAAGAAAAAACGGTATCAACGTCACACCTTTTTCGCGAGCGAGGTCGGTAAACATCTTTCGAATTTGCTGTTCGTATTCCGGCCCTGTGTTTGTCGGCGCCAGCATACCGGCAAGCAGAACCCCCGCGTTTTTCGAGCGGGCGCGGTCGATAATCTGCCCCAGGTTCTTCTTCGTTTCGGCTACCGGCTGTCCGCGCAGAAAGTCGTTGGCGCCCAACTCAAGAATCAAAAAGCTGACGTCACCATCGAGCGCCCAGTCGATTCTGCGCACGCCCCCGGCACTCGTGTCGCCTGAAACCCCGGAGTTAACCACCTCGTAGTCATAACCGTCCTGTTTTAGTCGTTCCCGTAAAAGCGCCGGGTATGTTTCCTGAGGGGAAAGACCTAGCCCGGCCGTTAGGCTGTCGCCGAATGCCACGATCTTCGGTAAACTCCTTGTGGATTGCACCCCTGCCGGTGGCGACGGCGCCGATTCCGGAGCAGGGGCGCTTTGTTTTGTGCATCCAACAGAACGAAGACAAAGCAATACCAGGACGCAAAGGAAAAATATTCTCTTCATGATCGAGTTATTCAACGTTTCAAAGCAGGTCCCTTCAGGTTCGGAAACACTCACGATTCTTCATTCGCTGAATCTTACCATCCTCGACGGCCAGTTTATTTCCATCGTCGGGCCATCGGGCAGTGGCAAGTCAACGCTCCTCGGGCTCATCGCCGGTCTCGACGCACCGACCGCCGGCGACATACGCATCGACGGTGAATCGATTGTAACGATGAACGAAGACGCCTTAGCCCGGTTGCGAGGCAAAAAGATAGGATTTGTTTTCCAATCGTTTCACCTGATCCCATCTTTAACCGCACTTGAGAACGTCCTCGTGCCCATGGAGATCGCGGGGGTGTCAAATGCGCCGCTTCGTGCCCGACAACTGCTCGTGGACGTTGATCTGACAGCGCGAGCGAGCCACTACCCATCGCAGCTCTCGGGGGGTGAACAACAGCGCGTGGCCATCGCCCGCGCGTTCGCAAACGATCCTTCAATCCTCCTCGCCGACGAGCCGACGGGAAACCTGGATTCATACAATGGCCGGCACATCTTTGACCTGATGGTGGAGATACACCAACGAAGATCCGCAACCCTGATTCTGGTAACGCATGATCACAACCTTGCTGAACACGCTGATCGGAGCATTGCTCTGAGCGATGGACGGGTGGTTGACGATCGCCTTCGCCTTGTACCTTCAACCACCGAGAACAGAGACATCGCTGAGGTCATACATTCATGAATTTTGTGATGCGCATGTGCCAGCGCGAAATTCGGTCCTCGTGGAGGCGGTTGCTCTTCTTCTTTATATGCATCGGAGTGGGTGTCGGTTCAATTGTTGCCTTGCGCTCAACCGTGCAGAACGCCAACACCGCGTTAGTCAGCCAGGCGCGTCTGCTCCTCGGCGCCGACGTCCAGATTGATTCAACTCGTTCCTGGGATGAAGTGACTCGCGCGGCAATAGATCGGGTGGCGCAAAACGCATTTGTCACAGGAAGAACCGACACGGTCGAGATGCCTACCATGGCGCGGCCGAATGACGCGTCGCGGGAAGGCGCTCTGTTGATCGAATTGAAAGCAGTTGGACCAAATTTCCCGCTGTACGGCGACTTCAGCCTTGCCGATGGCCGGCCTTTCAATTCTCAGATATTGGAAAGCCGCGGCGCGATCGTCGGACAAAGCTTGCTTGACCGGCTAAATCTACGCGTTGGTGACGAGGTGAAGATCGGAAACGCACCCTTTCTGATTCGAGGCGTGATGAGCGCTGACCCTGGCGGCGGTACCGGCTTTCGTCTCGGGCCTCGGGTATTTATTGCCAGCTCCGCGATCGAAGAGACCGGTCTCGTCGGCTTTGGCAGCCGGGCGCGCTACCGAGTTCTTTTGAGCACGGGGGAAGGGTCACTCGATTCGCTCGCTACAGAATTGCGTTCGTCGCTCAAGAACAACTTGATTAACATTCGCACCTTTAAAGAGTCGGAACAGAACATAAGTGAACAGTACACGCGTTCTGAAAATTACTTGTCACTTGTGGGTCTCGTCATCCTGGTACTCGGGGGCATCGGGATCGCGAATGTGACCCGAGTCTTCATCGAACAGAAGAGAATGGCCATAGCAGTGCTGAAGTGCGTTGGAGCCACGAGCGGCAAGATTATGATCGTCTACGTGGCCCAGGTTATTGCTTTGGGAGTGGCCGGAAGCGCCTTTGGTATAGCGTTGGCGAAACTCGCGCTGATCGGGGTGGGGCGATACTTTGCTGACAGTCTGCCGGCAAATATGAGTCAAACACTGCGCACCGGAACAGTAATCCAGGGTCTCTTGCTTGGCCTGCTCGTGTCGATACTTTTCTCAGCGCTCCCCCTGCTCCGCATCCGGCACATCCGGCCGAACATGCTGCTACGCAATGAGGAGAACCCGCTAAAGCGAAGGTTTGATCTCCCGAGATGGGGGACGGCATTGGTGGTCGTTGCCGGACTGGTCGCTGTTTTCTCCTGGCAGGCGGGTTCGCTCAGAATCGGAGCATTCTTTCTCGGCGGTCTGGCCGCAACCGGAGCGCTCTTACAGCTTGCTTCGATGGGGTTGGTATGGGTTGTCAAACGGACGCGTCAATTTCAGTCCTTTCCCGTACGCCATGCGATCAATAGTCTCCATCGACCCGGCAACCAGACTCGCGTAATTCTCATGGCCGTGGGCCTCGGGGCCTTTCTGGTGATCGCGGTGCAATCGCTGCAGCGGAATTTATTGCTCGAACTGGATCCCGCGAACCGCGGGAATCTGCCAAACATGTATCTGATCGACATTCAAAAGGATCAGAAGGCTGGTGTCGAGAAACTTATTGAAGAGGCGACAGGTCAACGGCCCGAGCTGATTCCTACAGTGCGCGCTCGCATCGCGGCGATCAATGGCCGTGAAATCGATCAGGGCTCTGGCGAGATGAGAGGCGATCGCGGGAGGTTGGGGCGTGAATATGTCGTCACTTACCGGCCCACTCTGGAGGAGAATGAAACAATCATCGCGGGCCAGATGTGGGAGCCAACCCCCGCGACTGAACCCGAGGTCTCAATTGCCGAAGATATTCAGGGATTGCAGGGACTGGACGTGGGCAGCACGATCACCATGGACATTGTGGGCAGAAAGTTAACGGCGCGCGTGACGAGCGTTCGCCGTGTTGACTGGCGGAAGGCGCGCACGGGCTTCTTGATCTTGTTCCGCCCAAATGCGCTGGATAACGCACCGACGATGTACGTCGGCGGTCTCAACGGTCCATCGGATGACCTCTCGCGGTCGCGCTTGCAGCGAGTAGTGGTCGAGAACTACCCCAACGTCTCGATCATTGACGTTGCTGAAGTAATACAGCTCGTCACACGACTACTGGGAAATGCCTCCCTCGCCGTGACTTTTATCGGCGGGTTCGTGTTCTTTAGTGGCACGCTGATCCTGATCGGCTCAATCGCGATGACCAAGTATCAGAGGGCGTACGAAGCAGCGCTCTTGAAGACACTGGGAGCTACGCGAAAGACTGTGCTGACCACAGTGGTAGCCGAATACGGCTTGCTTGGGTTGATCGCCGGACTGATTGGCTCAACTGCGGCACTGGCGCTGTCGTACTCCATGGCCCATTTTCTGTTTGATATTGCGTGGAGCTTTACGCCGTCCATCATCGTTGTGGGAATCGCAGGCACTGTCGCCCTCGTCGTGGTGGTGGGTGTGCTTTCGAGTCTGCAGTCATTATCACGCAAGCCACTTGGCGTTCTGCGCGCACCATGA
>JBGTLM010000048.1:0-12286 GCA_041744135.1 Pyrinomonadaceae bacterium | reverse complement strand
AAGGCGCATCTGTTCCCGCGGCCAGCAGCACGCCGGAGTCTAACAGTCTCTTCGCGTTCTGTTTGGCTTCTCTAAGCCGGTTACCGATCGCTTTTCTTCCTGAGAATGGTCCGCCCCTTTTCATCGGCCTGCTAAGACTCCTTGGCCATCTGTTTTAGCTGTGAGCGATCGATCTTGCCCGTACCGCCAAGCGGCAGCGCGGTAATGAAAAAGACGCGGCGTGGATGGGCGTAAGGAGCGCCGTTCTTGAAAAAGAATTGCTTGATCTCTTCCTCGGTCGTCTTTCCATTTTCCTGTTCGACGATGAAAGCCACGGGGACGACGCCTTTGATGTCGTGGGCCGCGGGGACGACGCAGACATCGCGCACATTCGAGTGACGCAACAGAATGTCTTCGACTTCCTTGGGATAGACGTTCTCGCCGGCCACGTTGATCAGGTCGTCCTTGCGGCCCACGAAATAATAGAAACCGTCTTCATCACGACGCATCAGGTCGCCGGTATAGAGCCAGCCATCGCGGAACTTCTCGGCGGTCACTTCCGGCAGCTTCCAATAGCCCTTCGCCAGTCCCGGATTGCGCGTGATGAATTCGCCGACCTCATTTGGCCCCAGCTCCGTGACGCCGTCTTTGCCCACGATGCGAACGTCGCAGCCCGGAAACGCCTGTCCGCAACTGCCGCGGCGTTTTAATCCCCACCGGCTTGGCACCACGGGCACCGGACCGCCTTCGGTCAGGCCATAGCTTTCAGCCATTGTCGCGTTCGGGAAGACCTGCTGGAATTCGGCAAGTAACTCTTCGGGCACTTCCGCTGAGCCACAGAGCGCGTATCGCAGCGAACTCACATCGTATTTCCGCAATGCGTCTTGCCGCTCGAGAATCAGTTTGTACATCGCCGGAACGCCAGTGAGATAAGTAATGCGGTAACGATCAATCGCCTTGATGACTTCGAGCGGATCAAAACCCGGCAGGATGACGACGGAGCCGCCAGCCAGCAGAAAGGGTTTGACCGCGCCGATCATCGCGTTCTTGTGATAGAGCGGAACTGCTACCAGCGCGCGCTCCGAGTGATCGAGCACAGCGGCTTTCCTCAGCACATCCGCGTTCCACACCTGTCCGCCGTGTGTGAGCAACACGCCTTTCGGCTTGCCGGTAGAGCCCGACGTGTAAGGTTGCATACAGACTTCATCTGGATCAGTTTGCCGTCGTGGTAGTTCGGGCGAGACGGATTGCAGCAGCTCTTCGTAACCGAGTGACCAATCGGTCTGCGCCCCTGCTACGATGATGTGCTTAAGCCCGATGAGGCGAGCCAGCAGCAACTGTGCGCGCTCAGCCATTTCGGCATTGACGATCAGCGTCTGCGCCTCGGCATCCTCGATCACATAAACCAGCGCGTCGTCTCCCATCCGAATGTTTAGCGGCACCGGCACGGCGCCGATACGCATCGCTCCAAAGAGCGCTTCGATAAAGCGGTGATCGTTGGTGAACATCAGCGCCAGTCGGTCGCCTGCTTTGACGCCAAGCGAGGCGAGCGCATTCGCCATCCGGTTGCAACGCCCGTCCAGTTCCGCGAAAGTGAGCGTCGTATCACCCTGAAGCACGGCGGGCTCGTTCGGCGTGAGTTTCAGCGCCGCATCGAAAATGTATCCGAGATTGTCAGGAAGCATTCGGTTGATTAATTGTCTGAGACCGTGAGCACGGATTTGCCAAACACCCGACGGTCCATCAACTCCTGCATCGCCTGCGGTGTTTCTTGTAGTGGTCGGACAGAATGAAGCACCGGCTTCAGTTTTCCTTTGGCGACCATCTTCATCAGCGCAGTTTGATCGGAATAGGTCCATCCGTCGGAGCCAATGATCGTGTGCTCAAAGCTCCAGATGTAGCGCAGATCTTCCTTGGGGTCGTATCCGGCGGTCGCCCCGCAGACCAGCATGCGTCCGCGCTGCTTTAAACACTTCAACGCGGGCACCCAGGTGTCGCCGCCGATGTAATTGACGACGACGTCCACGCCGCCACCTCCACCGTGAAAGTTGGGCTTGCCGTACAACTGATGAATGACCGCGCGGAAATCCTGTTTCGAAGTGTCAATGGCGTGCGTGGCGCCAATCTCTTTGAGCTTCACCAGCTTCCACTCACCGCTCCCGCACGCAACGACTTCCGCGCCCGCCATCGCAGCCAGTTGCACGCAACACGTGCCCACGCCGCCAGTCGCGCCGAGAACCAGCACCTTTTCCCCGGCTCTGACTTGCCCGCGCGTCTTCATCATCCGTAGTGCGGTGCCGTAGGCGACGGGGAGCGGCGCGGCATCCACAAAAGAGAGATCATCCGGCATCCGCAGTAGATTGGCCGCCGGCATGGCGATGAATTCACAGCACGCGCCCCGCACCGTCTCTCCGGTCATGCCCTTCCCTTCAATCACGGGATAGGGACAAACCCGGTCGCCCGTTTTCCACTGCGAGCCGTCAATCGCCGAGCCTACTTCGACGATCTCCCCGGCAAAGTCTCCGCCGGGAATCATTGGGAACGGGATCTTCAACTTGGTCGTCCCCTGAAGCATCATGGGGTCGAAACCATTGAGCGAGACAGCACGCACCCTGATCAGGACTTCATCGGCGCCAACCGAAGGCGCTGGGATGTCCTCGTACTTCAAACTATCAACGCCGCCATGGGAATGGAAAACAATAGCTTTCATTTGTCTCTCTTGGGATCAGCTCTTTGACCCCTTTGTGTGGAAACGTTATTCACTTGAAGCCATTACATAAATCACGGAACTCTGCGCCCCGCTCCGTAGGAACCAAATGTTTATAGATTGGGCGCCGCTATTGATCCTCAAGCTCCGTAAGAGCGACATCACTCATTTCGCGCCCCTGGCGCTGAAGAAGCGATAAAACCACTGAAAATATTGATCGGATTTATGCACACGCTTCACTACTTATGGTCTCCAAGCAGAGCGGCCGGCTCGTAAGTTTGGCCGCCTTTCATAATCAAATGAATCTTCTTAGCATTGCCAATATCCGTGAGCGGGTCGGCGTTGAGAATCACCAGATCGGCGAACTTACCCACCTCGATCGAGCCAAGCTCTTTGTCCCTTTTTAGCGCCCGTGCCGCCGTGATTGTTGCTGCTCGTATTGCCTCAATCGGTTTCAGTCCTGATTCGACTAACAACTCAAGCTCATGCTGAAGACCAAAGCCGGGAAGCAATTTCCCAAACCCAGGACCGTCGGTCCCGGCGATGATCTGCACACCCGCTCGGCTTAGCATCCCGACAAACTGCTGTCTCTTCTTAAAACCTGCTATTGCCGCAGCTCTCAGCTCAATAGGCACTTTGTAGATTTCAGGCGTTTGCCGTCCGGCCCACTCATCCGCTATCTCACGGGGCAGGAAACGATTGTTCGGGTCTTTGGCCTGCAGTTCGTTGAAAAAGACAAAGGTTTTCTCGTCAACCGCCAGGGTTGGGTCTAAGAAAACTTTCTTTTCAACCAAAAGAGCGACAAGCTTCGCGATCTTGCCCGATCCAAGATCGAACTGCTGCCAGAGCAGTGTTTCGCGTCGGCCCAAAGGCAGAAAATCAATCTTGTTAGCTTCTTCTAAGGGTAGTAGCTCTCTGCCCGTGACGCGGATGTGTTCCAGGCAATCCATCCCTAACTCCACGGCCCTTGTCATGGTGATTGAGCGAGGCACGTGGCCGACGACCGGGATCTCGCGTTGATGTGCCGTGCGAATTATGGCCTTCAACACCGGTTCGGTGATGTTGTTGTAGACCTTGACGTAATCAACTCCCTGGTCGATGAGGAAATTAACCGCGCTTTCGGCTCGTTCGGGTGTGTCGACCAAAATACTTCCTGAGGGCCAAACCGGCGGGTTGCCATCAAGGATCGGTCCGGCAAAGTACAGCCTCGGGCCAGTGAGTTTGCCTGAATCAATCTGCTCGCGCATCAGGCGCAGCAGCGTCAGATTTCCGCCCGGGTCTCGAATCGTGGTCACCCCGTTGGCGAGATATAGCCCAAGTGGCAGCCCCGGCGTTGACGACACATGAGAGTGCATGTCCGTTAAACCCGGGATCACCCATTTCCCGCGCGCGTCAACGATCTGCGCTGACGCTGGGATGTCGACTTCGCCGGCTTTTCCAACCTGCTTGATGCGGTCGCCTTCAATGACAATCACGCCGTTCTTGATCCGCTCCCCAGTGCGCACATCAATCACCGTCGCGCCGCTAATCACAACGCTCGTCGCATTCTCCAGCGGAACGGCTAAACGATTCTGCCCAACCAGGGCTGCTGTCGCCGCCAGCCAGAGAGAAAGTACAATGACTTTGATTCGCATCGAGTAACCCTTTACGCGGAGCGGCGGTTGATTTTTAGCCGTGCGCTTCAACGCACGCTCGGCCAGTCGGAAAAACTAAGAACGATCCACGAAATCACACGAAGCGGCACGAAAAACATTCCCAGTTCGATTCATTTCGTGTCCTTTCGTGGATCGTCCTAGTCTCCTGGAGTATGGTCCACCCGTTTTTCAGCAGCCTCTAAGGTCGGCCCGCGCTCTTTGCCGCATCTGCTTCGACCTTCTTCAGCATTTCTTGCAGAGTCTCCCTGGGAACGAACTTGCCGTTAAGCACGACCGCGGCGATCTTCTGAGTGTTGCCGATCTCTTTAAGCGGATCTGCTTCGAGCAGCACGAGGTCTGCATACTTACCCTGTTCGACCGTGCCAAGCGAATCGATCAGACCGAGAAACTTGGCCGGATTGATCGTCGCGGCCTGCAACGCTTCAAGCGGAGTCAAACCGGCCTTGACCATCAGCGCCAACTCATCGTGCAGACTGAAGCCGGGAAAGCAGTACGGGTTGGGCGTGTCGCTCCCAGCCAGAAACTCGACTCCGGCCCGGCGCATCGTGCCCGTTACCTCGAGGTACTTCGCAAAAATCTTCTTGGCGTTGGCCCAGTCTGCAGCGCTGTAAGTCTTGAATCGGAAGTCATTCTTCGAGTTCCCCCAGCGATCCTTCATTGCAGGAGCGACGTACCTGACCCGCGGGTCACTGGTAAAGCTGGGGTCGTCAAGGTACGCTGTCGACCGCAACACTGTGAGCGTCGTCGATTGCCAGGTCCCGTTCCTTGTGAAGCGAGCGAAGAGACTGGCGGCCTTTTCTTGATCGTAGCTCTGAATGGCCTTGATATTGATCGGCACCCGGCGCGCGCGCGAGGAGGTTGATGGGTCGGCGTTGGCAATAGCTCTCAGCAGTTCCATCCTGAGTGTTTCTTCGTCTCGCGAGCAGGCCATCAGCACCCCGGTCAAATGCTCAATACTCTTCTGCCCTGCATCTGAAGCGTCGGCGGCGCTGACCGATTCAGGAACATGCCCGGCAAACGGAATGCCTTGCTTCTTTGCCTCGTCCGCAATTGCGAAGAACGCATCCCGCGGCAGCAAGCTGTAGACTTTTACGAAATCCGACCCTGCCTGTTTGACTTTGGTCACCGCTTGGCGTCCTTCGGTCTCGTCCTTCACCGCCAGCGACCCTGGCCACACCGGCTTTGGGCCATCGACAATTGGACCAGCCGCGACAATCCGTGGCCCCAACATGTTCCCCGCTTTGATCTCAGCGCGCCACTTGTTGATCCTCGCGAGCAGCCCGAACATGTCGCGCACGCCGGTAATACCATTGGCGACATACATCTTGATGAAGTCTTCGTTGAAAGTGTGGACGTGCATGTCCCACAAGCCGGGAATCAAAAACTTTCCCTTTGCATCGATGACCTGCGCCCCGTTGGGAATGCGCACCTTACCCAAGCTGCCGACTTCAATAATGCGTTCGCCTTCGATGACCACCACGCTGTCTTTTATTCGCTTGCCGGTGCGGACATCAATGATCGTCGCGCCGGTAATCATCACATTCGCCGTCTTTATTGGCTCGGCGCTTGAATCGTTTGCCGTTGCTGGAGCAGCCGTTGAATCGCACAGGGCAACGGTCACAGCCAAGCAAATGGAGAGGGTAATGATGATTCGCATTCGCATTTTCTAACCCGCTTCGAAGTTACTGGCATCACCGGCCGACATCCATGCTTTAAGGTAGTCCAGACTACCCAAAAAAGGTTTGAGTCCCATCCACAATAGCGATGCTGCACATAGTTGCGCTGCCACGCTCACTACCAGAATTGAGTAACTCACGGCATTGTCATATCTAAATACGTAGTCCGTCATCAGTGCCACAGCCGTCGGCCCCAGACCCAAGCCAATTAGATTGATGGAAAAAAGGTAGAGGGCGGACGCCTGACCGCGCATGGCGTTGGGCATCACTTGTTGGATCGCGGCGGCGGCAACGCCCCACGGAGCGCTCTTAAAGAAAACAGTTGGGGCCAGCAGTATGGCAGCCCACCTGCCATCCGGCACCAGCAGATACGAAATGACACAGGGCAGCAGACCCAGGGCCGCAATCAGGCCAACGCGGAGATTCGCGTCCTGGTAACCGCGCTCGGCCAGCCAATCGCTGAAGCGGCCACCCGCCACGACGCCCAGCACACCGAAAACACAGTAAATCGCACCGTAAACAACTCCTATCTCGGACGCCGTCCAACCATGGTTGCGGATAAAGAAAGTGGGAATCCAGGCGCTATTGGCATAACCTGCAAGCGACAGCAGCGCGAAGCCGAGGTTGTGACAGATGAAGGTACGCTTATTTTCTCTGATGTAGTTGAATACTTCGCCCAGCGTGGCTTGCGCCGCCTTTAACGTCCCGTCCTCGGCTTTTACCATTCGCAGGCCCCGCCTCACCGGCTCCCTTATCGTATAGACCAACAGTGCCATCACTAATCCCGGCAAACCGACGATGAAAAAGACTACTTGCCATGACCGTGTCGCGCCGATGACGGGCAGTTGCCATGATTCCTGATCCGAAGCGAAGCTAAGTGCCACTCCGCCAAGCACGAACGCAAGGCCCGAGCCGATGTAAATGCCCATCGAATAAACGCTGATAGCGGTAGCCCGCCGCTGCGGCGGGAAGTAATCGGCAATGAGCGAGTAGGCGGCCGGTGAGAGCGTGGCTTCGCCAACCCCGACACCCATTCGCAGCAACAGCATCTGAACGAAGTTTCTGGCCAAGCCACAACCGGCGGTCATCAGACTCCACAAGCTGAATCCGATAACGATAAGCGTCCGGCGGCTGCGCGAGTCGGCGAGCCGGCCAATTATTATCCCGAAGAAGCTGTAAAAGACCGCAAAGCTGAAACCCATCAGCAAACTCACCTGCGTGTCGCTGATCCCGAGATCGCGCCGGATCGGCTGCACCAGTAAGGCAAGAATTTGCCGGTCAATAAACGAGAAAACGTAAGCTATCATCAGAACGCCGACGACATACCAGGCGTAGCCACGTGCTGGGTAGGGCTCTTCTGTAGCGACGAGAGCCGGCCCTGAAGCCTGATTCAGTTGTGCAGTTGAGACTGTCTCCTTCACGGAATACTCTCCTCCCAGGGGATGCGAACTAACACTACTCTTTCCTGGCCGCGGCCTCTTTCCTGGCGGCGGCCTCGGCATTAGCCAGCATCTCCTCTAACTCTGGTTTGCGAATCAGGGTCCCATTCACCACCACGGCATCGATCCTTTTCGTGTTGCCTATTTCTTTCAGCGGATTCGCTTCCAACAGCACAAGATCGGCTATCTTTCCTTGCTCGATTGTCCCGAGCGATTCGAGCAGTCCCAGATACCTGGCCGGATTTCGTGTAGCGGCTTGCAGAGCTTCCATGGGTGTGAAGCCCGCCTTCACAAGCAGAGCGAGTTCGTCGTGCATACTGAAACCAGGGAAGCAATAGGGATTCGAGACGTCCGTTCCAGCCAAGAATTCCACTCCTGCGCGCCTCATCGCGCCCGCCACTTCAAGATATTTCGCATAGACCTTCCTGGACTGTGCCCAATCGTCGGCGGTGTACATTTTGAAGCGGGGGTCGTTCTTCGGATCCCAGTAACTCTTTAAGCCGGGGGGCATGTATTTGAGCCGCGGGTCGTTGGTGAATTTGGGATCGTCAAGATGCGTGATGGAGCGCAGAACGGTCAGCGTCGGCACTTGCCAGGTGCCGTTTTTTTTGAAGCGTCCGAAGAGGGCGGCGGCTTTCTTTTGATCGTAGCTCTCGGCGGCTCTAACGTTGACCGTCAGGCGACGAAAGCGCCTGGCGCTGGATTCGTCACCGTCGGCAAGGGCTTTTAACATTTCGGCCCTGATTGTCTCTTCGTCGCGCGAGCAGGCCAGCAACACACCCGTCAAATGCTCGATGCTCTTTTGACCGGCGTCTGAGATCTCGGCGGCTTTAACAGATTCCGGGACGTGTCCGGCAAAGGGGATGCCTTGCTTTTTCGCTTCATCGGCGATTGCAAAATAAGCTTCGCGCGTCAGCAGGGAATAGACTTTCACGAAGTCCGCACCATCCTGCTTCGACTTGATGACAGCTTGCCGCCCTTCAGCTTCGTTGCCGACTGCTATGGAACCCTGCCAGATCGGTTTCTGCCCGTCCACAATCACGCTGGCAATGTTCAGGCGAGGGGCGAGCAGCGTCCCGCCTTCTTTCTCCTTGCGCCACTCGTGGTGCATGGGAGAGCCCCACATCATGCGCGCACCCGTGACTCCGTTGGCGATGAAGAGCGGCAGGTAGTCCTTCCGAGACCAGTGCACGTGCATATCCCATAGACCCGGGATCAAAAACTTGCCAGTCGCATCCACCACCTGCGCGTCTTGAGGAGATCGAACCTTCCCCGATTTGCCGATTGCTGTGATGCGGTCGCCGGTAATCACCACCGTCATGTCAGGTTTCGCCGCAGAGCCGGTAGCATCAATGACAGTGACGTGCGTGAAGACCAGCGGCGGCCGGTTAGTTTTCGAGCCCGACTGCGCCAGCGTCAGAGCCGGAAAAAGGAGGATTAGAAATACAATTATTCTTCTCATATTTGCTTCCATGCTTCTTCGAAATTCCAGGGTCCAGAGAATCACTTTCGTTTTAGACAGAAACAACGATCCACGAAGCGCCACGAGAAGCGCCCTCAGTTCGAGTCATTTCGTGTCCTTTCGTGGATCGTCTTAATCTCGGTTCGCCAGGATTTCAACGTCGGCCAGCATCTGGTCCAGCTTCGCCCGAGCCAGCAAGCGACTCTCGACGACGACGGCACTGATCTTTTTCGTATTGCTTTCTTTATCTACAAGGCGTAGGTCCTGGAGTCTGTCGGGAAAAGCGATCGGCTCACTTCTCAGTCACACCGTGGCTTTAGCCCGGTGATTTTGCCCGACAAAAAACATCGAACCGTTTTAACGGTTTCCTTCGCCGCGGATGCACATTCCTGCCAGCATTTTTCTCCTGAAGGCATCAAGAGACATCAACTTACCTCCTCCGGCTACTTAAATTCCGAAGCAAAAACCGTGGAAACGGTTTCTGACTCGCTTCGCCGCTTGGGTCACCCGGCTAAAGCCGCGGTGCGAATTAGAGGTCAGAGACTCTTTACAAGGCAGGCTCCTAGCATGTTATCGCGACGCATCGAGTAAATATCCCTGTTTGACCCGCATCTTGATATTTTTTATCTGCTCAAGATCATCCAGAGGGTTGTTGTCAAGAACCAAAAAACTTGCCTCATAGCCTTCGGCCAGCAAGCCGAGCTTACGACTTGGGAAGATGGTTCGCGGCGTGTCCTCACACCAGATCTTCAACATCTCCAGATTGCTGTAAACGCCGAGAGTCTTCAGATAGAGAACGTCCCTAACTGGCGAGCGTCCAAAGCTGTCTGACCCGATAGCGATTTTGACCTTGCGCCGTTGCAACAGTTTCAGGTTGTGGATTCTCACCGCGTCGGTGCGCTCTTTGATCTGAGCATTGAACCTTTTGCTTTGTGGGTCGAATATCTCAGAAAAGACCGGCGCCGGCACTACCCAGACTCCGCGTCGCGCAGTCTCTTTCGCGTCCGCTTCTGTCAACTGGTACTCTCGCGGAGCATCCTTCAAAGCAATGTAGTAGCCGGGCAAGTGTGCCATTTCATCAACGCCTGCTTTCAAAGCGACGCGATAATCGAATGCGCTGGTTACGTGCGCGCTTACCCGGAGCCCGGCAGAACGCGCCTTCTTGACAATCAACGGCACCAGTTTCGGGTCCAAGCCCGTATGACCGACGGCATCCGTGCGCTTTCGCCGCTCTTCGTATTGATCGCCATACAGCAAATAGACCTTGATGAAGTCGGGCTTCCCGGCCAAGATCTTCGACCATTTATTCTCCAGGTCCCCGGCCGTGTCTATGATGTAGTAAGCATCGTCGTCTCGGAGGTGGCTGGCACGCACCTTTAGTGTTTCCTCGGCGTTGAATGGAGCGGTGCGTCGAAAGAGCGCCAAGCCTTCATATGTCGCCATTGGGTGTCCATAACTCGAGGTTAAGCCGCCGTGAGCGTACGACACATCAACGCTTGTTGGCTGATTCACCTTGTCCGCGACCTGCAGCCCCCTGGTTCTCACATCCGTTGGTACCTTGGCATAGAAGACTCCGTCTTTTAGGTACATTGCGACGTGCTGGGCGATGTTGGCAGGATTGTCGAAGTGATGGGTATGTGCGTCACTGAAAGGCGGGATGACATACCCATTCTTGAGGTCAACTACTTCATCAATTTTCTCCGGCTTCTTCCGAGTCAAGAGACCACTAACGGAGTAGAAAGTTTGACGGTGAAAACCCTTGCCATCGAACCATTGACCGTTTATGAATTGATATGATTTCGGCGCGAGAAGACCTGCTTGCGCCTCGCTCCATCTTACATAGTCTCCCGCGCCGAAGAAGATTAGCGCGATGGTTGCCATTAGCAGCCGCGATTTGTTTCGATTCATTTTCACAAGTAGCAAGACGGAAGTCAGAACCTTAGAGCCGCAACCAGGAGCGATTTCTCTATCCTCGAACTTTGGACGGAACACGCTTGCTCAGCGACTTACTTTCAAGTCACTCTTTGTTGGCGGTGGCTTCAACCTTGGCCAGCATCGCCTCTAGCTCTGATTTTGGAATTAGCCTCCCTCGCATAACCACGGCGTCTATCCTTTGCGTGTTGCTGATATCGAGCAGCGGATTCGCGTCGAGCAGAACGAGGTCAGCAATCTTCCCCTTTTCGACCGTCCCCAGTTGGTCAAGCAAGCCGAGATACTGCGCCGGATTGCGCGTCGCTGCTTGTAACGCTTCCATCGGAGTAAGCGCTCCTTTGACGAGCAGTCCGAGTTCATCGTGTAGACTGAAGCCAAGTAAGGGGACGTCCGTTCCGGCCATCAATCCCAACCCGTAGCGCTGCATCGTGCCTACGATCTCAAGCTGCTTGTTAAGGACCTTCTTCAGGCTCGCAAAATCCGCCGCTGTGAAGTTTTGGTAGACGCGACTATTCTTTTGATGCCATCCGCGGATCTCTGCCGGCAGGTACTTAAGCCGCGGATCGTTGAAGTTGGGATCAGCGAGCTGGACGCCACTCTGCAGCACACTGAGCGTCGGCACTTGCCAAGTGCCATTCTTTTTGAACCGCGCGAAGAGAGCTTCGGCCTTTTGCTCGTTATAGGCTTCGAGATGTTTTCCTTCAAGACGCCTGAGCAAGAATAAGTAGTTTGCGCCACCTGCCACGTCTGCCTTCAACTTCGCCAGATCCGCCGACAGCTCGGCTTCAAGGCTCGAGCAAGCGAACGCGACGCCACTGAGATGCTCGATGCTTTTTTGTCCAGCCTCGGAGGCTTCGGCCGCTGTCACCGAACGCGGCACATGCCCGGCGATTGTAAAATTCTGTTTCCTGGCTTCGTCCGCAATAGCAAAGTAGCCCTCTCGAGGAAGCAGACTGTAAACTTTGACGAAATCAAAACCCTCCTGCTTCACCTTGATCACAGATTGTCGCCCTTCGGCTGCGTTGCTGACTGCAATCGAACCGGGATGAATCGGCTGGGGTCCATCGAAAAACGTGCTGGCGATGACCATCCGAGGGCCAAGCAAGTTCCCGGTCTCTATCTCCCTCCGACTCTCAAGCTGGACCGCCAGAGCTCCCATGAAGCGCACACCTGTCACGCCGTTAGCAATGTAGAGCGGCAGGTAATCTTTGAGTTTCCAGTGCGTGTGCATGTCCCACAAACCCGGGATCAAAAACTTGCCTGCTGCATCCACCACCTGCGCGTTTTTAGGAAATTGAACTTTCCCAGATCTGCCCAAGGCAGTGATTCGCCCGCCGGTAATCACCACTGTTATGTCAGATTTGGCCGCGGAACCCGTAGCATCGATGACTGTCACGTGTGTGAAAACCAACGACTGTGATTTGGTTGGTTCTGAT
>JBGTLM010000047.1:0-54539 GCA_041744135.1 Pyrinomonadaceae bacterium | reverse complement strand
ACTCTTAATCGCTCTTCTCGCATCCCCTGTTTTGTCACAAGAGATCTCGAAGGAGTTGATGACTTCAAAGGGGAAGAAGCGTGCTTACTATTTATTCGTCCCCGAAAAACTTAACCCGGCGACCCCCTCGTCATTAATCGTGATGCTTCACGGTTCTGGACGCAATGGGCTCTCACTTGTCGAGAAGTGGAAGGACCTGGCAAAGAAAGAAAAGGTCATCCTGGTTGGGCCCGACGCTTCAGACTCGCAGAAGTGGAGAATACCTGAGGACGGACCCGATTTTCTTCACGAACTCGTTGAGGCGCTGAAAGCCCGGTATCCTGTTAATGCGCGCCGGGTTTATTTGTTCGGGCACTCGGCGGGGGCCGGACAGGCCCTTTACCTCTCCCTCCTTGAGTCTGAGTATTTCGCAGCCACGGCAATCCATGCCGGAGCGCTGCACGGTTCCCAGGATAATCAACTCATTGAGAGTGCAAAGCGCAAGATCCCGATCGCGATTTTCGTGGGAACGAATGACAGTTTCTTTCCCTTGCCGGTGGTGCGAGCCACCCGTGATGCTCTGAACGCGAAAGGCTTCAACTCAGAACTCACGGAAATAAAAGGTCACACGCATTGGTATTATGAAAAAGCGCCCGAGATTAATCGAAGCGCCTGGGAGTTTTTTAAGAGATATGAACTAACCGGGGAGCCTCTCTACGAGGAATACCAGTTCAACAGGTAATGCAGTTTGTAGGGGCGTCCCTTCGTGGGCGCCCCACCGCCGTCGCCACCCGGGGCGCTCGGGAGTAAACGTCCTTTAAATATGTCCGCCACCACCACGAGGGGCGCCCAAGGAGGGACGCCCCTACAATCAAGCCGCTAGTCCAGAACATTCGGAGGGTCAAGATGAAAATAGTGAAATTAATTCTCGTCCTGCTTTTGCTCGCGACTGCATCGGTTATGGCGCAACAAGAGGTTCACCCCATCAGAAACTTCATTCGCATCAACGACGAGTTCTGTACCGGCGCTCAACCAAGACTCGAGCATTTGGAGCGGTTGAAAGCGGAGGGCGTTAAGGCGATCATCAACCTGCGGCCACCGAGCGAACACCGCGCCGCCGAAGAAGAAGCGAAGGCCAAAGAATTGGGTCTGCGCTACTTCAATATTCCAGTCGTCTTTGGCGAGCCTAAAGAGGAGCAGGCTACAGAGTTCTTGAAGATCACTGATGACCCGAAGAACCGGCCCGCCTTCATTCACTGCGCCGCGTCCATACGCGTAGGAGCATTTTGGATGATCCGGAGGGTATTGCGAGACGGTTGGAAAGTGGAGGCGGCGGAAGAAGAGGCGGAGAAGATCGGCCTGCGGGAAAGCCCACATTTGAACGAGTTCGCTCGCAAGTACATCGAGAAAAATCGGGATTAACTACATGAAAACCTTGCGGCACTACTTTCGACCACTGCTACTGGTCCTCTCGGCGCTCACCGGCGTTTTCTCATCTACGAGTCTGCCGGCGCAATCCACGGCGGATGCGCAGTCCAAAAGCATAAAAGCGCTGGTGGGCGGAACGCTCATCGATGGTTTTGGCAGTAAGCCAATTCGCAACAGCGTAGTCATCATCGACGGCGAGAGAATCAAAGCGGTAGGGCAGGTTGGACTGCTGGCAATCCCATCAGGCGCTGAAATCATTTCCACCGAAGGCATGTCAGTCTTGCCGGGTTTATGGGACATGCATGTCCACCTGATGATTAATGGTCACAGCGATTATGCTCACTGGGACAAGACCTATCCGCCGCAGATGGAATCCGTCATCATGCCATCTTCAGCCAGGCAACTGCTTCTCGCTGGGGTGACCAGTGCTCGCGATCTGGGAGCACCATTGAAGCCGATTCTGGCGGTGCGCGATCGGATTAACAAAGGTGAGCTTCCCGGACCAACACTCTATGTGTCCGGTCCGTTTATTCAGCACGAACCATATCCGGGCACCGAGTATGTTCGTTGGGGCGTGAAAGGGACGGACGATGCGCGGTCCAAGGTGCGCACCCTGGCTGAAGCCGGAGTCGACTTGATCAAACTGATCGATCAGGATCAGATGACGATGGATGAGCTTCAGGCCGTCGTGGATGAGGCACACAAGCACAAGCTCACGGTCGTCGCCCATTCTCATCGTCCTGAGGAAATCCGCCGTGGGCTGCAAGTGGGAGTGGATTGCTTCGAGCATACCGGCCTGGCGACGGCGCCTGAGTATCCACCGGATATTATCGCGATGATTCGAGAGCGCACCGCGAAGATGAACCTTGGCCCATTATTTTGGACGCCAACAACCCAGGGGCTGCTTAATTACGAAAACGTGCGAGATAATCCGGAACAACTCGATGATCCATCGTGGCAATTGGGTCTGCCCGCGTCGATCGTTGCGGACATCAAAGCTTCGCTGCGAAATCCTGACCGGCTTGGTTACTACCAGATCACTCCCGCCCGCCGGCCTACGTTGAACCGTAAGATTCAGCAACTTTCTGAGTCTGGCGTCGTGCTTTTGATTGGAACCGACAGCGGCATCCCAATGAACTTTCACAGTCAGACCACCTGGCGGGAGCTTGATGCCTGGGTAAATGAATTCAAAATTGACCCTATGGTCGCGATTCGTGCGGCGACCTACTGGCCTTCAGTGATGATGAGAGTCTCGGATCAGGTTGGAACGGTCAGTGAGGGGAAATATGCTGACATCATCGCGGTGCGCGGCGATGTGCTGCGTCACATCAATCTACTGCAGGATGTTGATATCGTGATCAAGCATGGCCGCCGGTATAAGTAACCAAACAGTTTCGCCACGGGCCTAAGCTTGTACTGTCACCGCGGCTTGTGCGAATTGGGAGTGCAAAGGAGGAGAGATCCATGAGCGCGACTACCCCCGAAATGAATGAACTCAAGGTCCGTCTAAAGGCGACATGGATGGCCGGCGACTACGGGCATTTCGCCAAGTATCTAGAGCCCAGCGCGCTAGAGTTCCTTTCCGGCCTTAAGGTAGCACCTGGCACCCGGATTCTGGATGTAGCCTGCGGTGCGGGTCAGATCGCTATTCCGGCAGCACGCGCCGGAGCGAAAGTAACTGGGATCGACATTGCCGCAAATCTGATCGATCAGGCGCGCGCACGCGCTCGAACGGAAAATGTACAGGTTCAGTTCGACGAAGGCGACGCAGAAGCACTTCCTTATGAGGATGGAGCGTTCGATTTGGTAGTCAGTTTGATCGGAGCCATTTTTGCTCCACGCCCCGAACGAGTCGCTGCGGAGTTGTTGCGCGTGTGCCGCTCCGGAGGGCGAATCGTGATGGCTAATTGGACGCCCGAGGGCCACGTTGGTCAGATGTTCAAGATTATCGGCAAGTACGCTCCGCCGCCGGCGCTGATGGGTCCGCCGATGAAATGGGGTGAAGAGGCCACAGTGCACGAGCGGCTAAACCATGGTCTATCTAGATTGAAGACCACCAGGCGAATGTTTTCGCTGAACTATCCGTTCTCTCCGGCGGAAGTGGTTGAGTTTTTTCGAGTCTACTACGGTCCGACGAATCGAGCCTTTGCCGCACTCGATGAGGAAGCGCAGAGCAGGTTGCGGTTAGACTTGGAACGACTTTGGACCGAGAATAATCGTGCAGCCGACGGTTCGACTCAGATCGAGGCTGAATATCTTGAAGTAGACGGGATTCGTAGTTGAAAAAAGCTGAGGGAAACGCGACTACCGCGACGGTTTTCCAAGGCGGGAAATGGATTAACTTCTTCGGAAACTGCCGTTGAAAAGAGCTCCTTCTTCGACAACAAGAGCTGGCGCAGTTACCGTCCCGGTTACGCTTGCGGTGCGGCCCAGCACGAGTTCTTTGCTGGCCTTGATATCGCCTTCAACAGTCCCATTTATCTTCGCAACGGCAACATCTATTACTGCCTCGGTAACTTGAGCGCCGTTACTAACGATTAGGGTCCCGTCCGCAGAACTCACGCTCCCTGAGAAGTTCCCATCAATGCGCAGCATCGATTTAAAGCGCACTTCGCCGGTAAACTTCAAGACATCGCCGACGAAGCCGAGCCAATTGTCTTTCGGACCCGTCCGCTGGGGAGGTTCCTCGCTGGGGGATACTGCCTGACTACTCATCGCTTCGTCCTTTCTTTCAATTCTGTCTTGAATAAATTGAGCTACCGCTTAGGAGTGCCGTTGTCGTCTTTGGCCCCTCGGAATCAGGGAGAAATGAAGATTTCTTAAGTGCTTGGCACTATACCACCCGGGACGTTGTTTAGATAGTGCGATTAGATTGCCGTTCGAAGGCCGCCGCGGCGGTGATAGAATGCGCGGCCGTAGTCACATCACATCTGAACGAGGTCAAATCATAATGCCGGTCACCTTAACAACGGGGTCCATCAGCGGCAATGGGTTGGCCTGCTATATTGATAGTAATGGCTCTGATTACAAAAGAAGGTGCGCTCGAATCATTGATAAAAAAAGATAGAAGTTAACAGGGGAGACTATCTCAAGAAATCGTTAAAGATTTTGTTGAACATCTGGATGAGTCTGGCTACGCCTGAGAAGTAGCTCAAGCCTTCAAAGAAGCTTCAAAGTAAGCGAGGAGTCACCAGGCGGCCATCTAACAGGTTGCTCCACCGGACGCGCAAATAGAAGTCTCTTCTCAGTAGCGTGGGTGGGACGCTGGAGTTTGAATTTATGGAGAATCCAGGAAACCGGTCGGCGGATTTCGCTGCTGTTCCGTCACTCGTACGCTCATTGCTGACGGGTAGTCTTGGATTTGGTTCCGTGAGTTTGTGCGTGTTCAGCACAGTCGCCTTCGCCGAAGGGTGGATGTACAAACATCTCGGGTTGTTCGGCGCTTACCTCGCCTGGACCGTTCTCTTCATCCTGTTGGGTGGTGGAGTTTTGGCCCCGCTGGTGGTCCGCCGCTGGCAGATGCCGAGGTTCTACCTGCTCTTTGCTGCTGCCTTCTTCGCCTACGCCGTCGGTTGGGTCGGCGCGTATTTCATCTTGCGAGGCGTCGTGGGCGAATGGATCGGCTCGCTCGCGGGCTCTCTCCTGATGGGCTTAGTCCTCGCCGCTGGATTCGGCGTAGTACGCTCCGCGTTCAGTTTGTCGGCCATGTTGTTCGTAGCAAACTCACTCGGTTACTTTCTCGGCTCGGCGGTTAACGAATCCCTTGGAGGGAAAGCCGGAATGCTTCTATGGGGGTTGATTTTCGGTCTGTGCCTGGGGGCCGGACTCGGAGCGGTCTTACACTTCGCACAGGACCGAGGCGCGCAAACGCGTTAACGCCGAAGGCGGAAATAGTCGAGTTGTGGATGAGCAGCGGCGAAATCTTAACCAAACTAACTATCTGGCTGACCATCACGAGCTACGCCGCCGGGGCCTACGCCTGTGCCCTCTCACGGCAAAGATCTAAGTGTGATTCGGTGGCAAGGCTGGCGTGGACCGTTGCCTGCATTGGTCTAATCGCGCACGTGGCATTCGCTTACCAATTTTACTACCGGTGGAGTCAGACGGCTGCCTACCGCGACACCGCCCGTCAGACCGCCGAAGTAGTCGGTCTCGACTGGGGTGGCGGGCTTTACATCAACTATGCACTTCTTACTGCCTGGGTAATGGATGTGAGCTGGTGGTGGTGGCGTGGACACGACGCCTACCGCCACCGGCCTTGGCCGCTGGTAGCTGCCTGGCATGGGTTCTTGATTCTCATCGTTTTTAACGCCACCGTCGTTTTTGAAACGGGCCTGGTGCGCTGGCTGGGGCTGGGCATTTGTCTTGGCCTGGGCCTCGTGTGGTGGCTCACCGCCGGTAAAACTCGCCGCGCGCGGCGGTAAGTATCCGCTGACGGTTACAGAGGATTGAACGCATGAATTCGTTGCACGCTGAGATACCCCGCTCGACGACCGGCCCGTTCGTCCTCTCGTTCTATTACGGGTGGGTGAACGTTGCGGTGGCCGCCCTGGCAATGGTGGGAACTCTGCCGGGTCGGACACAAGGCCTGGGCCTAATTACCGAACCGCTACTTGCCGATCTCCAGATCGATCGAGTGTTCTTCGCCCGCATGAACGTCTGGGCCACGCTCATCGGCGCGTTTTTTTGCCTAGGCATCGGACGCTTAATTGATCGCTTTGGCAGCCGAGTTGTTCTCGCGATTGTGACCGTGGCGCTCGGTGCCGTCGTGCTGCTAATGAGCGGCGCGAAGGGGGTGGTGCCACTAGCTTTGTTGATAACGCTCACTCGGGGCCTGGGGCAGAGCGCGCTTTCGGTCATCAGCATAACGATCGTCGGCCAGTGGTTCGTGCGTCGGCTCAGTCTGGCGATGGGCGTCTATACGATTGTGCTGAGCGTCGGCTTTATGCTGGCCTTTCCCATCGTCGGTGCGATGGTAATCAACTATGGCTGGCGCTCGGCATGGACCGCAGTCGGCCTTGTCGTGCTGCTGGGCCTCGCACCTCTCGGGTGGCTGCTCGTTCGGCGGTCGCCAGAAGCGTGCCGCCTCTCACCAGACGGCGAACTCTCCATAGAGGAACAGGGCGCCGAAGCCGCGCTTGGCCACACGCTTTGGCAAGCCCTGACAACGCCTGCCTTTTGGATCTTCGGCTTAGCCAGTGCGGTTTACGGCCTGACGGCTTCCGGCATCGCTTTGTTCAACGAATCGATTCTCGCTGAAAGGGGCTTCGACGCTTCCACCTATCACCGCAGTCTGGTCATTGTTGCACTGACCGCCCTGCTCGGGAACTTCCTGGGAGGTTGGCTGACGTCCAAGTGGTCGATGAAGGGCCTCTTGGCGGTAGCCATGGGCCTCCTGGCGGGTTCGCTGATAGCTTTGCCCCACGTTAGCACTAAGGCGCACGTAGCGGCCTACGCGTTCGTCATGGGGCTGGCTGGCGGTTTCGTTATCGTCATTTTCTTCACCTTCTGGAGCCGCGCCTACGGTCGCGCGCACCTCGGCAAAATTCAGGGCGTGGCCCAGTCACTCACCGTGCTCGCCTCGGCGGTCGGTCCGCTGCTGCTGGCGGAATGCGTGACCCGGACGGGCTCCTACGGTGCGATGTTCTATACGCTGGCGGCGATCGTTGCAGTGTTGGGGCTGGCGGCGTTGTTGGTGACCCTCCCGCACGAATCGGTGAGTTTGACGGCGGCGACTTCCGGGGGCCACGAGACGAGATAAAAACAGGAAACGAGCACGGGCCGGGTTTACCTCAGAACATTGATCATTACTTGCGAGGGATATCGTCTCGAGCGATAGACGCGTTGCGTGGCTTTTTGAAAATCTAATTCCGTGGCTTTGTATATATCCACGAACTTTTGAGGATTGCGATCTACGAGGGGAAACCAGGTGCTTTGAATCTGCACCATTATCTTATGGCCCTTGAGGAATGAGTGGTTCACGTCGGGCATAGTGAATTCGACCTTAGTAACCTTGTTAGGAATCAGTGGCTCGGGTTTTTCAAAACTGTTTCTAAATCTCGCCCGCATTGGCTCGCCCCTAACCAACATCTGGTACCCACCCATTTTCACACCGGTGGGGTTAGGTTCATGGTCCGGAGTGTCGTCCGGGAACACGTCGATCACTTTTACAACGTAATCCGAATCTGTTCCGGATGTGGAAACAAAAAGCGTGGCGGTAATTGGTCCAGCTACGGTCACGTTCTGCCGCAGCGCCGGGGTTTCGTAAACCAGAACGTCCGGCCGGGCAGCAGCAAAACGCTGGTCGTCGATCATGTACTCGCGCGTCATACCAATGGCAGTGCCATTGATGTAAGGCGCAGGCCTGTTGGGGTCGCTAATGTACTCATCAAATCCACCTAACGCGGCTGCCGAACGGTCTGCCGGAGGATCAAATGAAAGGCTGCCGTTTGAGTGGAGATAAAGCGACTTTTTTTCGACATTCGTCGCCGGCCAGTGATCGTACATCCGCCACTGGTTGGAACCCGTTTCGAAAACCAAAGCCTCAGGCAGCTTGCGATCACACTTGTCTTTGAGAAGGCAGTTGAAGAAAGGCATTTCGACACTCTCGCGGTAGTAGAGTGAAGTCTTGGAGCCGAATGAAACGTTTCCCAGGAAGTCGCCCTCGCTGCGGGCCCATCCTCCGTGGAACCATGGGCCCATCACCAGGGTGCTGCTAGCGCCGGGATTTGTCTGTTCGATCGCCTTGTAGGTGTTGAGTGCGCCGAAGAGGTTCTCTGCATCGAACCACCCTCCCACTGTCATCACGGCGGGCTTGATGTTCTTCAAGTGAGGACGGATGTTGCGCGCTTTCCAGAACTCATCGTAGTTCGGATGACTCATCGCCTCATTCCAAAATGCGACCTGACCTTTAAGATATTTGGAGTCCGCATTAGGAAGCGGCCCCATATCCAGAAAGAAACGGTAGCCATCGGGCGTGCCGTGCTCAAAGCGGGGCGAAAATTCCGTGGTTGGCTTAGGCCGGGGCAAGCCGAAACTGGAAAAGAAGTTAAAGGCATGCGGAAGAAACAGAGCGCCGTTGTGATGAAAGTCGTCGCCCATAAACCAGTCTGCGATAGGAGCCTGAGGCGAAGCAGCTTTCAACGCGGGGTGCGCTTCAATAATCCCGGCTGAGACGTAGAACCCTGGATATGAAATACCCCATGTACCCACCCTGCCGTTGTTGTTTGCTACGTTCTTAACCAGCCAATCAATGGTGTCATACGTGTCAGTGCTTTCATCGATGTCCTGAGCGCCTGCCTTCTGCGGATCGTGAGGTCGCATATTTACGTATTCACCCTCCGACATCAGCCGCCCGCGCACATCCTGATAAACAAATATGAAGCGTTCATTCTGAAAGAGGGGGGAAGGGCCGAGAGCGGTCTTATAGAGATCCGGGCCATAAGGAGCAACGCTGTAGGGAGTGCGATGGAGCATGATCGGATACTTTTTTAGCGTGTCTTTCGGAGCGTATATTGACGTAAAGAGACTGACTCCATCGCGCATCGCGATCATTTGCTCGTTCTTTAGATAGTGGGCTTTAACCTCGCCGTCGTCTTGGGCGTTGACCGCTTCCGTCCAAAAAGCAGCAAGCAGAACAAAACCAAGAACAAGGGTTTCCTTGAATCCGGATTGCTTCATTACAGACTTCCTTAAGTTGGAGATTTCTTTGTGTGAGGCGCCGGTAGGACCATTGCGTTACACCGATTCTATAATCAGTTCGCGTCCGAAAGTGAAATTGGGACGTTTGCGCCCCTTCATGTATTTCGCCGCCGTCTGAGAAAGCGCAGTTATGAGAATGGGCAACGCGATGGTGGCATCGCTATTGACGTAAGCGGTGTGCGCGCCGCGGGCCAGCTTGCCGTAGATTAACCCTTCATCAAATGAAACGGCGTTGGATCTACCACCGGGATGCGGCGTGTCGGTCGTGATCTGAATCGCGTACTTATGCCCGTGAAGGTGATCTTTGGAGATAAAAGAGGAGACCTCAGTTTGTTGAATGAAGCTCTTCGGTGTGCCGCCACCGAGATTGATTACTCCAGTAACCCTGGCGCGTCCGCTAATGTTCATCATATCGAGCACGTCCTGAACAATGTCGAACATGAAGTTGTTCTTCTTCTCAAAACGCGCTGCGGCAATACCCACGGCGATTCCGCTATCCGCCAAGGCCGGGCAGAAAATCGGTACCCGGGCTTTGTAGGCGGAAGTAAGAACGCCGTCCTCCGAAGCAATCTCGGCCAGTTCCCGACCAATCAAATGCAAGTACTCGCGGGTCGAATAGGGCCGCGATTGGTCTAGTTGATTTGTAAAACCACCCACCCACTCATTGGCCTCGCGATACTCTTCGTCGCTGGCGAGCAAATCCCACATCCGGCTGATCTGGGCCGAGTCTAGTTCGGCATCGGTCATGGTGGGATGGGCCTGAAAGTGGTATCGCCCCAGGGTCTCATGTAGATCATGAAAGAGAAGCGAGCCGGAAAGCACCAGCACATCAACAAATCGGTTCTTGATCACGTAAGCTAGAAGGCGCCGCATTCCGGCGGGAATAAGTGCTCCCGAGCCAGCGACCATGATTGTTGTATTGTCACCAAGCATATCGAGCCAAATGCGGTGAGCTTCAGCAAGTTGGCGGCCGCCAAAGCCGGTGCCTTCCATTTTTTCCAACAGACCCGCAACAGAGCGATCCCGGTCCACCTGAACCGGGCGTGTGGGTGTAATGAGATATTTCGATGCTTTTGGCTTTCGCTGCGTGACCATAAGGCTGTCAACCTCTCAATAGTAGACTTTCAGGTAATGATTACTGGGATAAATATCTATAAGAAGCATCTCGTAACGCCTCTGAGCTCTTAAAAATCGGTTCAGCGGCGCGCGCTCGGGGCACCATTTACGGAAAGGTATGTATACGCGTCATAGCGCGACTCGTAGAATTCGGCAAGTTCCGCGCCTTCCGCTTCGCTTAGTTCGCCGTCCTTGACGCGTTGGTTAATCAAACGGCGGAACCCGTCGTGAAGCAGACTGCGTTCGTAACGAGCGCGCTCGGTCGCCTCGCCCACCGTAGTGCCGCGAATCACCTTCTTAATCAGGTAACCGTCTTCATCGATGTAGATATGGGCTTCATGCGGGGCGCCGAAGAGATTGTGATTGTTTCCCATCACCTCCTGATAGGCGCCTACCAAAAGGAACGCGAGGTAATAAGTTTCACCGGGAACGAGTGAATGGAGTTCGAGCACTTGCTTCACGTCGTGCAAATCCACGAACTTGGCGACCACGCCGTCGGAGTCGCAAGTAATGTCACAGAGAGTCGTGTATTCAGTCGGTGGTTTGTTAAGCCAGTGGATCGGTACGATGGGAAAAAGCTGATCCAACGCCCAGTGGTCAGGAACGGAACGGAACACTGAGAAGTTTGTCAAATACTTTGCGCACAAGAGCCGCCGGAGATCGTCAAACTCTTCCGAGACATACTTAGCTTGCTGGGCATACTTGTCTGCCCGTTCACAGACGTCCCAGAACAGAACCTCGCCCTTGGCGCGATCTTTAAGAGATACCAATCCCAGATTGAAGAGAGTAAAGAGCTCCTCGCGATGCTCGAGCGCGTCGTGGTAATACTCCCGATAGTTCTTGACGGTTATCGAGGCTCTGAGCTCTCCGAGTTCTGTGACCACCTGCGGATCACCGTCATCAATTTCTATGGGCGTGATGTCTTCAACTATAGTTTCGATTTCGTCTTGAACGTTGGTAACCAGCATCGCGTGATAGGCCGCCAGAAACCTGCCCGACTCTTGAATGATCGTTGGATGGGGAACGTTCTCGTCATCACACACCTGTTTAATGGCGTAGATAACATCATTGGCAAATTCCTGTGCCGAGTAATTGGCAGACGAGTCGAAGGCGGTTTTAGAGCCGTCGTAGTCCACTGCCATGCCGCCGCCCACATCGAGAAAATCGATCGGAACCTTCAACTGGTGGACTTTTGCGTAGACGCGCGCGGCCTCTTTCATCGCATTCTTGATGCGTTTGATATCGGTAAGCTGCGACCCGATGTGGAAATGCAGCAGCTTAAGCATGTCAATGCGGCCCGCCTGCTCGAGACGACGAATAACTTCCAACATCTCCGTGGTAGTCAGTCCAAACTTGGCTGCCTCCCCCCCGGATTTCTCCCAACGCCCGGAGCCTTTGGAGTAGAGCTTGACCCGCATCCCCAGGATGGGCAGGCCGCTTTCGTAACGCTCAGCAATATTCAGCACGTGATCCAGTTCGCTAAGTTTCTCAATAACGATCACCACGCGTTTGCCGCACCGCGCTCCAGTAAAAGCGAGTTCGATAAACTCTTCGTCTTTAAATCCGTTAAGGACCAGCAAGCTGTCGGGTGTTTGCTCTAGGGCCAGGGCAGCGTAGAGTTCCGCCTTGGAACCGGCCTCCAGGCCAAAGTCGTAACGCGAACCCTCGCGCAAGTATTCTTCAACCACGGATCTTTGCTGGTTGACCTTCATCGGGTAAACGCACAGGTGCGAGCCCTGATATTCAAACTCGCGGATTGAGCGGCTGAATGCTCGCTGCAGTTTTCTGACTTGAGCGGCAACTAGTTGAGGAAACCTCAACAGCACCGGTGCACCAATGCCGCGTTTTGCTAAGTCGTCGATGATTTCTTTGAGATCGGCGGAGCGAGGATCGCCGGCGGCGGGACGGACAACCAGATTCCCCTTGCGATTTACGTCAAAGTACCCAGCGCCCCAGTTTTCGATACCATAGGTTTCGAGCGTTTGCTCGATTGCCGTCGTCAATTCGCGGTCTCCTGCCTTACCTGCTGACCAACTTGTATGTTATTGATTTCAGTAGCTATAGCGTAGTTACACATCATCCGAATCGAGCGAGTGAAATTTCTTGGCTGGAAAGCTTTAGTCGCGCAATGTAACAGAAAACCTTAAGGGGGTCTATAACTTTTTTGTTTCGAACGCAGTGCTTGAAACACACTTAAGTCATTAGTAGATATGATATTTACTCACAATTTCAACGTCCGGCTTTCCGTAGAACTGCAACCAAAACCTTGACATATTACCTTGATTAATTATAATGCAAACTTTTTTGCGCGCCGTCGCTCCATGACGTTCGCTTGTTGCTGCCACTCAGTTAAGCTTCCAGATTACTTCGCACCATCTGCCATGCCGGGGCGAAGAGAACCTCTGACACTCTCTCTTTACCGTTCAGGAGAAATGATGAACCCAAAGACTGTCTTGAAGTTTGCCTCTGATCAAGGGGCAAAATTCGTCTCGGTACGATTTACCGACCTGCCAGGCTCCTGGCAACACCTTACTTTTCCCATTGGCCAACTGGGCGAAGATACCTTTGAAGAAGGTTTCGGCTTCGATGCCTCATCAATTCGCGGTTGGGCCGCAATTCATGAGTCTGACATGCTTTTAGTTCCCGACTCGTCGCGATACTGGATCGATCCTTTCGCTGAACAGCCGACGCTGTGCTTGTTCGGAAACGCAGTGGACCCCATCACCAAAGAGGGTTACGCATTTGACCCCCGCTCGGTGGCGGTTCGTGCTGAGAGCTACTTGAAGTTCACCGGGCTGGCTGACATAGCCTACTTCGGACCCGAAGCCGAGTTTTTTGTTTTCGACTCGGTGAAGTTTAACAACGAGCCCCACTCCGCCAGTTACACGATCGACTCGGACGAGGCCCATTGGAATAGCGGGCGCGATGCCAATGAGTTCTCGGGATCGAATCTCGGGTACCGCATCCGAGCCAAGGAAGGCTATGTGCCGGTGCCACCCACTGATTCTCTCAGTGACCTGCGCTCTGAAATCTCGTTGACGCTGGCCGAATGTGGAATAAGTGTCGAGTGTCACCACCATGAAGTTGCGACGGCAGGACAGTGTGAGATCGACTTCCGATATTCAACCATGCTGGGAACGGCCGACAATATTCAGATGTTCAAATATGTAGTTCGCAATACAGCATACCAGTATGGCAAGGCCGCCACTTTCATGCCCAAGCCACTCTACGGCGACAACGGTTCGGGCATGCACTGTCACCAGTCTTTATGGAAAGGCGATAAGCCCTTGTTCGCGGGCGACGGATATGCCGGACTTTCCGAGATGGCCCTTTACTACATCGGCGGCCTCTTGAAACACGCAGCTGCAGTCGTGGCCTTTGCCGCGCCGACCACCAACAGCTACAAGCGTCTTGTTCCCGGTTTCGAAGCGCCCGTGAATCTCGCGTACTCGGCGCGCAATCGCTCGGCGGCGATCCGCATCCCGATGTTCTCTACAAAACCCAAACTAAAACGGTTGGAATTTCGTCCGCCCGATCCGTCATGCAATGCCTATCTGGCCTTTTCTGCCATGTTGCTTGCCGGCCTGGATGGAGTGCAGAATCGTATCGATCCCGGTGAACCGTTGGAAAAAGACATTTACGACCTCTCTCCCGAAGAGCTCAAGGATGTCCCCACGCTCCCGGGCTCGCTGGACGACGCCCTTAAGGCACTAGAAGCCGACCACGATTTCTTGCTGAAAGGCGATGTTTTCAGCCCGCAGCTGATCGAGAGGTGGATCACTTACAAGCGCGAAAAGGAAATCCAGCCTTTGCGAATGCGTCCACACCCGCTCGAGTTTGCAATGTACTTCGACATCTAAACGAAAACGCCCAACGTCCAACGTCCAAAGTCTGAATAGCGGACGTTGGACTTAGACGTTTGACGCTGGACTGATGAACATCGAACCTGTCACGGTTCAAGGCTCAGACGTTTGAGGTGTGTTGTCGATCTTCACCACCGAAACGATAGGCACGCCATAGCATATAAAAGGCAACGCGCAGAATCAGCCAAAAGCCAGATCGGGATCGAGCACAGCGCCAATCAAAATGGTCCGATGCAAGAATGCAAAATCCAATGGACTGAAAATGTTTGGGTTTGATTTCACCCCGCAGAACTGCGTCGCAGGGCGCTGGGATCGAAGATCGCCTTAAACGGCACGCCGCAGAGTTCCAGATCGGAGCGGCCGATCGTTGCACGGATGTCTGCTTGTCTCCTGCTGGTGTCGATCCGAATCACCGTTCCGGGGATGGGCTGGTTCGGCAGGTCTGGCGACTGAGGCCAATAGACAGCCACCGATATCCGCGGCCGGATCTCGGTTGCGGAGAGAGGTTTCTTGGCGTCGATCTGATCGGAGTAAACACGGAACACCTCCTTGCTTCCGTCGGCGCTCTCGCCGGGAGCTTCGAGAATGATACTGCGAACGACGCCGGACCGATCGCCGGCCTGCGCCGCGTGCACGCGATCGAACAGTTCACCCAGAGGCTCTTTGAACCACGCATGCGGGTTGTTCGAGCGCAGTCGGATGAGCCACTCCCTGCGCCTGATGCCCTTGCTTTTCATCTCGATGTCGTCGACCGCTGCGCACTGGTAGAACATGTTGACCGTGCGCTGGATGTCGTTCGCGAGATCGTCGAGATCCGCAGAGTTGAAACCGGCCGGGAACCGCAGCGGCGGCGCTGACTTCAGGAGCGTTCCCGTCTTGCGGAAGTGCATCTCCCTGATGCCCTTGTCGCGATTGCAGAAGGAGCATAGCGTCTGTAGGTTGGACGGATCGTTCGTTCCACCGTGATAGCGAGAAATTATGTGGTCTACCTGGAGCCGCCGCGTGTTGCCGCAGCAGAGGCAGTGACTCCCGTCACGACGGATGACCTCCCGCTTCACCTCATCGGACGGCTCCGGGTCCGGTAGTGGCGGAGCCGGCGGGATCACGTCCCACGGCCGAACCGCTCCACTCGCGCCCGTCGCGCGCTGGATCTCCCCTTCGACTAGATGCCGGAACTGCTCGCGGAAGAGATCGAAGGTCGGGAACATTGCTTGCCAGAAGTGCCGCTCGTCGTGGTAGATCGCTTCGAGGTGCTGCCGCGTGCGCATCGGCCCCCAGTCTTCGGCGGCGGCGATCTTCGCTTGTGGCGTGAGGTCGTGCTCGTCTCGTTGCTCGAAGGGGAAGAACGGTGGTGATTGTCCACCGGTTTGTGCCAGGTGTCGAATGAGCTGGAACAAATTCATGCCGAGGCCGCTCGTATGCATGCGCTCGTCGGTGAAGGACTTGTTCCGCCAGTCTTCGATCTGCGTTTCGACCGCGTCGTACTGGAGACCCGGGTCCGCGAAGCGACATAGATCGCTTTTGGCTATGAGCTTGAGGAACGCGTCGTAGTGCTCCTTTTCGTCTCCGTAGACGAGCACCATCGGGCGCACGTGCTCGGTGTCATCGGACCCCAATACCTCCACGTCGAACTCGGTCACGTACCAACCGAGCGGGAGCAGCTCGAGGAAGGACGCCGGCGCGATCTCGCCCGACTCCATCTGCCTCGCGAGCCGTCGGATCAGCTCGATCGACACCAGCTGCAGCGGTAGTCTCTTTTGCGGTTCGGGCTTCGCTTCGCCGGTGCCCTCGCCCCACACTTCCTCGAACTCCGCCCACTGGATGGCCTCGCGCCAATCGTCCATGAAGAGCACGATGTTCGCCGCGGCGGTTCCACCGAACTTCGGCCCTCGCAGGGCGCGGCCCACCATCTGGCGCAGCAGGATGGAGCTCGTCGTCTGTCGTGTGAGGAATACCGTCTGGAGCTTCGGAACGTCCGTGCCTTCGGTGAGCATGCGCACGTTGATCAGCACTTCGAGTTCGTCGTCATGGAATGCCTTCAACGCAGCTGCGTTGTCATCACGCGAGCGGCGGTTGCGGGCCTCGGCCGAATCCGGATCTGCTTCGATATGCGAGTACACGACATCGGCTCGCACCCCGTTCGCACGCAACTTTTCGCACAGATAGTTGCACTGGAACCAGCGGTCAGCAAAGATAATCGTCTTACCGAACTCCTCGCGTCTGTCGACGTACATCTTCCAGATCGTGTCGTTGCGCTCCTGGTTCTTCGCGAGCTGGGTGATGATGCCTTCTGGAACGTCCTGGAAGGTCGCACTCCACCGTTGGAACTGCGCTGCATCGAACTTCGGTGTGAACTTCGTTTCGCAGGGGATCGGTCTCGGCTTGGCGAGGATGCCCGCAGCGATCAGAGTCGACGCGCTGACCTTGAACAGGATTTTCTGCGGAAAGAGATTTGTCAGCCATCCCGCCCGCTTGACGTCGTTATACATCGGGGTCGCGGTGAGCCCGAGCAACTTCATCTTCGGCGCTTCCCGGCGCAGCGCGAGGATGAACTCGGCGTAGGACGGGGCGGGAGCGTGGTGCGCTTCGTCGAACACCACCATCAGTTTCCCCTTCGCAGCGTCGAGGAAGGCGCGCAGGGCAGCGTGCTTCTCTCGGTAAGCGCGCACGGCGGTCTGCAGCGTGCAGATCACCACATCGTCGTCGCCCGTGATGGCCGCAATCTTGGTGTGCCCTAACGTCCCCGACACGACCCTTGCCCGCAGCCGCTCCTTAGGCTCATGGATCAGGCCGACTTCCATCTCGTCGGCCCTGTCCCCGCGCTTCCCGAAGCTGTCCAGCGCCTGCTCCAGCAAGTGGTGCGTGTGGGCGAGCCACAACACCTTGTAACCGTCGCTCAACGGGTTGCGGCAAAGAAACCGCACGGCGGTAAATGTCTTTCCTGCGCCCGTCGGGAGCACGAGCAGTCCCCCGGCATCTGGCGTGGGCGCGGACCCGTACCATGCCCGGAGTTTCGCGAGGGCCTGCGTCTGATGCGCGGCCTCGGCCCGCTTCGACGGATGCTTCCTCGCTTCGTTGAGGTCGTAGTCACGGTCCCATTCGTTGACAGCACTCATTGAATCGGTCTCCTTACTTCACGGACGACAGTCCGCCGAATGCCGCGCTTCACCCGTGCCGAGCACAAGTTTTCATTTTACGGCGCGTCCAAGAATCTTGAGAAACATGCTATCGAGGCATCGGCTGGAAGCGTTTCGTTGGATGTCGCCGTAGTGTTTTAAGCGGCTCGCAACAAAGACTTCTCCACCGCTCGCGGCAACTCGACGAAGACAAAATAATCTGAAGGGTAGAGGTAGTCTTCGCCGCTTTCATCGATAACTCGGATATCGCCATCCAATGTCGCGTCCTCATCGGGCAGGATCCGATAGATTTTGTGAAGCTCCAGGGAGGCTGGATAATCCTGATTATTAACGCACACCGCAAATTTGAGGGCCGGCTTCTTTTGACTCATGATGCTAATCTAGATATTGTTTTCGTTTCATTTCCTTGCGCCCTATTCCATGCGCCTCATACCAATGCAATTCGGCAAGCCTTATTCTACCGCTCCTGAGCCGCACCTGCGCTACGCCTTTCAACTTTCTCCAGCGGCCGGAACCATATCTCCTCCGTAGCCGGGCGAGATCTCGAATCTTCCGACCGATCGCAATCGTTTCAATCTGTGCAATCTCGCCGATGATTTCGAAAGTCATCAGCGACTCCTTCAATCAGCTACACCGTTGGGATTCAAGAAAGACATCCAACGAATAGGATTCTTTCAACGAAGTATTGTGCTGCGGATCCACAACGCAACCGCGGATTCCGTGGTATTATGCGACACGTTCGCGAATCCTTACGAAGTGGATGATACTCTCACCGTATGTCCTCACCCAAGCTGTTAGACCAATCCAAGTCAGATCTATTGCGCGCGTCAAACACTTTAACCTGATGCTGCGCATCGGCGCCAAGGAGAAGGCGCACTTGCAATCACATGATCAGTAACTCGTCGGCTATACGTTCCTCGTCCTTGATGGTGACTGAGATAGGTACGAATGCAAAGTGACCCCTGACGAGTTGTGGGTGCGTCTAGCCTACCTCTCACCCACCGCGTATTATAAGTGCGTGCACGTCTTCGACGAGAGAGTTGAATCGCTGCTTCGCGATTTACCCGATCAGCAGGGTGCCCGGCTCTTTCTTGAGCGGGTGCAAAAGGAAAATCCACGCGCCTATAAGAACCTGAGTCGCGATGCGGGCTTGCTTTCAGACGCCTTGACGCTCGCCGCCTGGAGTCCACTGCTGGCCACGACGCTCGAGCAAAATCCCGACTACATCTCATGGCTAATGCGCGAGCGCACCAACCCTCGTGTCAGAACTCGCGATGATCTGAAAGAGTCGCTCGCACGTTTCGCCATGACAAACTCTTCCGTGAGCCCGCAGGTATTGCTGGCGCGTTTTCGCCGGCGCGAACTTCTGCGCACTTACTTGCACGATATCCGCCGCACCCACACGTTGGTTGAAACTACGGAGGAGTTATCAAACCTGGCTGATGCGATTCTGGACTATGCTTTGAGCCTCGCGCGCCAGGACCTTGATAACCGGTACGGATCACCACGGCGCACGGACCATCACGGTCGCAGCGCGACTGCGGAGTTTTGCATTGTGGCGCTTGGGAAACTTGGCTCGTACGAACTCAATTACGCTTCGGACATCGATCTGTTGTTCGTCTATTCTGAGGAAGGCTCAACATCGGCCGCAGGTGAACGCGGTGAGGTGAGTAATCGCGAGTATTTCATCAAGCTTGCGGAAACGATTGCCAAACTCGTGGGCCAGCCCTCCGGTGAGGGCGCTGCCTATCGAGTCGACCTGCGCTTGCGTCCTCATGGGCGCGACGGGGCGCTGGCCTGTTCGCTCAACGAAGCCACGCGTTACTACCGCGAAAACGCCCAGGCTTGGGAGCTGCAGACTCTGATTCGCTCTCGAGCTGCCGCGGGCTCGTCGCCTTTGTTCGCTCGCTTCGCTAAGTCCGTACAGGAGAAGGTTTTTCGCAAGGACGTTTCCATCAAGGAAGCGCTGGCCAGTGTGCGCCTGGCAAAAGTGAAGATAGATAAGCACATCGAGCGTAAGTCCGGCGGGTTCAACGTCAAACTCAATCGCGGAGGAATACGAGAGATCGAGTTTATTGCCCAAGCGCTGCAACTCGCTCACGGCGGAAATGATGAATGGCTGCGCGTTGCCCACACGCTGATTAGCCTCGGTCGGCTTGGTGAAAGAAATCTGATCACCGAACAAGAACGCACGGAGTTATCCGAGGCTTATACGTTTCTACGCACTTTAGAGCACCGGTTGCAGATGGAGCACGGATTACAGACGCACAGCGTTCCGATCGCTCCGGAGCAGAGGGCTTTGGTGGCGCGCCGCATGAAGTTCTCCGGTCGGACGGCAACTGAACAGCTGGATCGCGCTTTGCAATTGCACACATCCAAAGTAAGCAAGGCATATGAGCGTGTGTTCGGGGGAGCAGGCACCGATTCAAAAGGTGAGTCTGCACTGTCTGAGAGCGCCGCGCTGACTGGGGAAGCGGTCTCGCATCGTGTGCTTGAACAACCGGGCTATTCGGAAACGGCTGCAGCTTATGCAGCTGCGTCCATTTTTGCACGGCATCTGGTAAACGCGGCGGGCGAACCTCAGGCGCTCGATGTTGAATCGATCGCGCTCATCTTGCAAAGAGAGGCACTCGGCTCGCTCAACCCGCACCGGGCGCTCACACTTGCCGCCCGCATTGCTTCCTCGCTGGACAAGGCGGACGACATCATATCCATCTCCGAAGGTAGTCTGGTTGCTCTCGTCCGGCTTTGCGGCTCGTCAGAGTTTTTCGGCGAGATGGTGGCGAGTAATCCCGCGTTGATGACTTCAATGGCTGCTGAGCGCGGAAAACGCCCCCGCCGAGACTTCCGCTCTTTGCTGCGCGCGAGCATTACGCCTGAGAATAGCTTCTCAGCGGAATTGTCGGCCTTGCGACGCACCTGGGCCAGCTTGTTGCTTGATATTGGCTCCCGTGACGCCTCGGGCGAGATATCGATCTTTGAGTCAAATCGTCTTCAAACCGACCTGGCAACGGCAAGCATTAACGTTGCTTACCTGGTAGCGAAACGCGAGTTTGTCCGGCGCTGCGGCCGTCTGGACAAGGAGCCGCGCATCTCCATTTTGGGCCTGGGACGTCTGGCCAGTGGCGGGGTCGATTTCGGGTCAGATCTCGACATCATCATTGTTTACGATTCGTTCCTTCCGGCGCCGGTTTCTTCACTGAGTCAGGAAGAGGCCTATGCCAGGCTGGGCGAGTTGATGATTGCCGCGCTGGCAAGCATGACGCGAGAAGGATATCTCTACCGCATTGATTTGCGCCTGCGCCCCAATGGCAAGAACGGACCTCTGGTGGCAAGTTCACAAGCGTTCCTCGACTATTTGAAAGAGCGCACAGTGGTCTGGGAATGGCTCGCCTACGTGAAACTGCGCGCGGTGGGCGGTGATCTGGACCTGGGCAAGATGATCGAAACCCACGCCAGGCATTCGCTTCACGAAGCCGCGCGCAGGAACGACCCGGAAGAGCTGAAAAGAGAGACGCGTCACGTGCGCGACCGGCTCGAAAAAGAGAAAGCAAAACAAAATCGGCACCGGGGCATCGACGTTAAATATGCGGCGGGCGGCATGCTTGATGTCTATTTTGCCACTCGCTATTTGCAGTTGCGGGACGACGTTTCTGACGAAGGCGAAGACCGTTCTACCGCGACAACTCTCGAGCGACTGCGAGCTAGGGATTCCCTAAACGACGAAGATTTTGCAGTATTGAGCAGCGGTTACGCACTGCTGAGGTCTATCGATCATCATCTGCGTTTGATTCTGGGGAGACAAGCACGTCTGCCCGCAACCGATCATCCCGCGCTGAGAGATATTGCCAGGCAATTGGAATTTGGGTCGACTGTTGATCTTCACGAAATGCTTGTGGAGAAGATGAGAAGTATTCGTGAAGCGTACGACAGAATTACCGGATAAGACGCGGTAATTCGCAGGTCAGGAAGGCGGACCCTGTCCCCGCCTCAAGCTTGAAAAGCCACCTAGCGACGCCTGGAAGACTAATGTTCGACGCTTTGCGAGCAATGTTAAGCAGCTTCTGTGGAGGGTGAGATTGATTGATTAGTTAGTCTAGATGATTCTCTTTTCATCGTAAAAGCGGGGACAGGGTCCGCCTTCCTGACCTGCAATTTGGCGGTGCTTGAACCCCTCCTGCTAGCGCCAGTGTCCCAGTCCTCAGGCTTGTGCCTCATTCCCAGTCGACTCATACCAGCAGCGCGTGCACCAGGAGCGCGTCGCTTGTCGTTCTTCGAGGTCGTAGTAACGAGCTTGTGGGAGACGCCGCACGACCTCTTGTTCGTCGGCGTCCAGCTCAGACCAGGTCCTTAAACGGCCTTCGCCGCAACGTGGGCAGTTTTTGTCAGTGTTCAAGTCACTATTCATGTCACCATTCTCTCTTGTAAAAAAGATGTTTGTTTACTGTTTCCGCCGTCTCGTGTAACTTAGAATGGTGGCGCTTCGGAAGCAACAGTCAGCCACAGGGTAACATCCAGAGACGTTAAGGAAGAACGAATGTTTAGAATCAAAGCCTCGTACACTGAACAATTGGAATTAAGAACAACGATAGAGCGCGCTCGGGAATTCTTCAGCGAGTTTCGCAACTTTGTCGACTTGATGCCCGGGATTGAAAGCATTCGCAAAGAAGCCGGCGGCATCATGCGCTGGATGGTGCGCGCGGAAGTGCCCGTGATTGGGTCAGTGCACGCTAGCTTTGCGGTTGAGAAAACTGAGGACTGTCCGGAAAGGCTGGAATGGTCACCCGCCCGCAGCGAAGTGAAAAACTATCTTCGTTACGCCGCAGCATTCGAGGAGCGCGGTCATAAGGTTTTGGTACGCATTGCGCAACATGTGGAATTGCGCCGCTCCCACGGCAGAGACCTGCACACCCTCGCGGGCCTCATTGGGGAGGGAGCGATCAGCGCGGAAATGCAGAAGCGCGTCAGCGAGATGATTAAAACGTTCCTGGAACGCGCCCAAACCAAGTTGGAAGCAGAACCCGAGTGCGAACAGCAGGCAGTTTAGTTTACAACCAATCAACGGTTTAGGTTTTTCTTTTTCGGATGTCCGTAGCTGATCATGTTCGCAAACATCCGATAGGCTCCGGGCACTCCCGCCCCCAATTGCCGGTACCACACCAGGCTCGTGTAGATGTAATACCCGCGACCGTATTTCGCGGCGAGCAACCCGCCTTTCAATAAAGGTTCATCTTGGTCCGCCGTTTCAAATAGAGTCTGATATTTAGGGTCCCACTCTTTTGGAAAATAAAGCCCGCGCTCCTGAATCCAGTGATCAAAATCAGCTCGAGTAATTCTGTTGGGAAAATTTAACAACCAATGCTCGGGCGCGATGAATTTGATCGACGCCGTTTCTTGAGTGACGCGTTCGTTTCCTAAAATGATCGGAAAAGGCGCCAGTTGGGGGCGACCCTTAGCGGGATCGGGATTCCATTCGTCCGACTTGTGATAGAAAACGACGAGCGTCCCACCTTCTCGAACATAGTCCAACAGTTTTGAGTTTGCCGCGATTAACTCCGGATGAGCCTGGTAGCCGCGGTTATCGATAATCAGCGTGTCGTAATTGGCCAACTCGCCCTTCTCGACCCATTCGATGCTCACCTGCTTCGCGTTAACTCCCAGCGCAGTCAGCGACTGCTCGAGCGTTTTATCGAAGCTCGGTATGTATCCAACTCTCAGGTTTCTCACCGGTCGCGACTCGCTGTAAACCACTTGAAGAAATCTTTGAGCAATTGGTTGAGATGACTCTGCTGACTCCACCGACAATAAGAATTGCCCAAGACTGTCGCGCGCGAGACGTCGTGTAGCTGCAGACTCCCTGGGAATGGCTTTGGATCTAATTGTCAGCTCTTGGGTTTCGTTTGGTTCAAGAATAATCTCTCGTCCCACCTCAAAGGTGTGATCTCTGGGCGCGCTTAATTTCACTTTGCCTCGGAACCGTTCGGCAAGGTTGTTTAAGAGCTTGATTTTCAATACTAGTGGTCTGTTAATGATGGCCGGGGTAAACACGTAAAGCGACGGCGAGATTTCTTTGATCTCAACGGCGGAGGCGACCTCCAGCCTCGTTTCCGCACTCAATGAAAACCGGGCACCATCGATTTCCAGATCCGCATCCGCTACAAATCGCTCACCAAATAACTTGCCGTCGTAGAGATGCTGTGAAGAAGGGACGGTAGGTTCGGTTGAGAGAGGCGTCACTCGATCCACAGTGTTGTTGGTTTCTGTATCTGCGACTAACTGGTCGGGGGCGTCCAGCGATGCGTGAGTGCCCCAACTGTTAAGAGACAGCCTGTTGATCTGGACGGTTCTTTGGCCGGAATTGGCCAGACTGGCGGTGAATAGGGTCCGATTACCCGATACAAGAAGTGAATTGTGTGCCTTTAGCGTCAGCGCAATCCCTGAAGTAAGACCGAGGACTCGATTTCCGCGTTCTATTATCAGTCCCAGTCGGTGGGAATGTTCTGCTGGGACACTCGTTGAGTTCCGCTGCCCGCGCCGCCAGCCAATCAGGGAATTGAGTACTCGATCCGGATCTACAATGAACTCTGTCAGAGAGCGGCCGTCAATTGTTGGGGGTGCGAGCTGGGCGCTGGCGGCCTCAGGAAGAGACAATCCTTCAAGAAAGGTTTTTGCACTCCCAGGCAGCTGCGCCGTGCCCTGTGCCTCGCGCACCAGAGCGTATCGAATTAGTGGCAGGCTGTTCTCACCTCGCATTCGCTCGGCAATAGTTTTCGGCCATGGTCCCTGGGAAGCATGCTGTTGCAATGCCGCTAGAGCTTGCTCCGCGTAGACTGTTCCGCGCACCGGATCGCGCTCGTTGGGATCGACGGTGATTAATTTTTCAGTTCTTGCCGTACTCGGCGTAGGAGTGCCGGCCACGCCGGCTGTCCTGCTGCGAACAAAAAGTCGGCTGGGCCGCCAAACTGTCAGCTTTGGCAGTTGTTCGGGAAATCGTTTGGGATCGGCTGCGGCATCGAACGCTTCAAGTATCAAGCGGCCAGTTGCCTGGTGATGGCCATGGCCGCGCGAGGTATCGTGGTTCGTAATGATGATGTCGGGACGGAGCTCACGAATCTTGAGCACCATGCGCCTGAGCGCTTCATTGTGACCCCACATACGAAAGGTCTCCTCCGCACTCTTGGAGAATCCAAAATCGCGCAAGCCAAGAAAGTAGGGTACTGAGCCCTGGATTTTTGAGGCCTCAATTGTCTCATGAGCACGGATCACACCGAGCTCTTCATACAGTTCCGGGCCTATCGCATTCTGCCCGCCCTCACCGTAAGTAGAAAACAAACTAACTGTGTGGATGCCATGCTTGCGTCGCAAAATTGTCAGGGTGGTGCCGTCTTCGTCATCGGGATGTGCGGCCACACACATCACCGTCCAGGAGTTCGTAAGATCGTGCAGCGCCTGGTGCAGCTCCCGCTTGTCGATTGTGCGAACCGTAGCAATTGGCGAAGGGGTGGGCGTGGTTGCGGGTGAGGGAGACGAAAACTCAGGGGACGTTAAAGGATCCTGAGCCGAAGTTTGCGGTGTGAACGATAATGCGCAAGCTAACGCCAGGGCGATTATCAGACACACCAATGACTTGTGTTTGAGTACCTTCTCAACGAGTGGCGCAACCGCGGGACGAATAGTTTTTTCTTGTTTCATCTCACTCCAAAACACTCACGATCGCCGGCGATCAAACCTTGCCGCGATGATCATGCTAACGGTTATGATACCAATCAGCACCACGCCGTAAGCGGCTGCTGCCCCTAAGTTAAAATCGCGAAGCTCCGATGCGACGGCAATTGAGATCGGCCGATTCGAGGGCACAAACAGCAGCACCGAGGCCACATACTCGCCCAGGGCGATAACAAACGCCAATAAGGTCCCAGCTGCCGCGCCAGGCAAAACCAACGGCAAAGTAACACGCCGGAATCTCTGCCACCAGCGCGCACCCAGGCTTCCTGCTGCTTCCTCCAGTGCTGGATCGAGTTGTTCCATGCTTGCCTGCAATGCGCGAACGACAAGCGGCATGAAGCGCAAAAAATAGACGACCGGCAGAATCCAAAACGTTCCGATCAGAACATATGAACCCAGCAATGGGCTGGGCTTGCCGTACGCTTCAGCCAGCGCGACTGCGACAACCGTTCCCGGCAGAGCCCAGGGAATGAGTACCAGAAGGGACAGCAGACGTTTCCATCCGCGACTGCCTTTTCCCATTGCCAAGGTGACGACGCAGAAGCTCCAAACCAGAGCTGCCAAGGCGGCAATCGCCGACATCGATAAGCTGTTTGTGAAAACCTCACTCGCGTCTTTCTCCGTTAGGACGCGTGCGTAGTTGGCGAGCGTGTATGCGGGAGGCAGGGTTTGAGTAGTCCATCGACCATCCTGCGCGAAGCTGACCAGTACGAGCGTGGCCACCGGCAGGACAAGCAGACTCGCAAAGAGCACGCCGCCGACGACCGCCGTCGTGCGAGCCTTGCCGCTGGTTATGGGCTTAAGGCGGCGCCCGGTTCCTTTCATCGCGGCGGCGGCAAACTTCCGAGTTCCTTCGTAACGCTGAAAGAAGATCAACGCGCCCAGAGAGAACGCCGCCAGGATCACGGTTTCAGTAAGAGCCAGCTCCAAGTCACCGCGTTGGCGTGCGGCGAAGATCTCGAGGGTCAGGACGCGCACGCCGCCACCAAAAAGGAGTGGAGCGCTGAATGAGGCCATCGAAGTCATGAATGTTAGTAGCCCAGCGGCAACCAGCGAGGGCGTGAGTTGTGGCAGGACCACGCGGAGCAACACGTGAACCGATCCAGCTCCCAGGCTGCGTCCAGCTTCGGCGAGTCCGGCATCAATCCTTCGCAGACCGGCGCCGGTCAGGACGTAAAAAAAGGGGTACATCGTGTAGGTGTGAAACAGGAGCAAGGCTGTCCAGCCACGCAGCGACCAGGGGGGCGTTTCCAGATGAAAGACCGACTGTACCAGCCGCGCCAGAATCCCTGACTCTCCACACAGAAAAATAAAAGCCAACGTGCCAACGAGCGGCGGCAGTACGAGGGGCAACGCCGCCAGAACCGCAAACAACTTGCGAGCAGGAAACGAGTAGCGCTCGAACAGAAAAGCGAGCGGAACTCCCGCTAAAGCGCAAAACAGCACCGTTAGAATTGATACGGCGAGACTGGTGAGCACGGACTCCAGCACCACACTCTGTGACCACGCCTCTCGGTAGTTTGCCAATGACCATTGGTGGTTTCGCTGAAGTGAACTGACGACAACGTGCAAATTCGGGTAGATGACGCCGTAGAGCAGTACGCCGCCTGTGATGAGTAAGAGGATGAGACGTGGTGACGGGGAGATGTGGAGATGGGGAGCGGGCTGGTGGGGACGAGAAGACTGAGTACTTTTCTCCCCGTCACCCGGTCTTTTCGTGACCCCGTCTCCTGCCTCGTCTCCCATTCTCCGCGTCTCCCCCTCGCCGCGCCTTCCCTAAGTCTACTCATCCTTCAGGAGTAAGAGTCGCTCTGGAGGTAGCGAAACGAAGCACGAATCGCCGATGGCGAGACTGTCTGGTTGCAGCACCAGGGCTTCAAGTTGAAGACCGTTGGCATCGAGTTTGATACTCGAAGTGGCTCCCGCAAAGTTGAGTTCCCGCACCCGCGCGGGCAAAACATTTTCGGATCTTTCGCTGCTTCTGCTAACCAGCAGATGCTCAGGACGGATGGCGATAACGTAGGGCTTGTCAATTGGTGCCGACTCGTCATGCCGTATGGGCAGACTCAGGGTGTGGTCTCCCTCAAGGGTTTTGAATTCACCTAAGGCTGACTTACTTGAGCTGAGGAGCAACACCCGGATTAAATTGTTGCGTCCCAGGAAGCGAGCCACTGAAATCTGGGCCGGCTGTTCGTAAAGCTCGCGGGGCTTGCCAGTCTGCAGGAGACGTCCTCCCATCATTACACTGATCCGATCGCATAGCGCGAAGGCCTCCTCCTGATCGTGAGTTACGTAAACAGCAGTCAGCCCCAGCCGGTTTACCAACTCGCGCAACTCGCCACGAGTTTCCTCACGCAAGGCCACGTCGAGGTTGGAGAGCGGTTCGTCGAACAGCAATAGTGCCGGCTCGATAGCAATTGCGCGCGCAATTGCGACTCGCTGTTGCTGACCTCCGGAAAGTTCGTCAACTCTTCGTTTATCGTAGTTTAGAAGCTGGACCAGTTCCAGAGCGTTGGTGACGCGTTCAGCAATTTCCGGCTTCGGTTTATGCCTGGCTCGTAAGCCGAAGGCAACGTTCTCAAAAACGTTCAGGTGAGGGAAGAGCGCATAGTTTTGAAAGACCATGCCGAAGCCGCGACGCTCAGGTGAGAGATTTGTAATGTTCTTTTGGTCAAAATCGATGGTTCCTGAATCGGGTTTCTCCAGCCCGGCGATCATGCGAAGTGTCGTTGTCTTGCCACAGCCTGATGGACCAAGGAGACCAAAAAATTCCCCGCGCTCAACGTTCAGAGACACGTCGGCGACGGCGGGCGTTGAATCGAAATGTTTGGAAACGTTCTTGAGGGCCAGGAGCGCCATTCTCTTCTACCCCTTGTGCTACAAGTCTGCCAGAGTTAGATTTCCCCAAAAACGACGATCCACGAAACGGCACGAACCACCGCGAAATCGCCTTTAGTGCCGTTTCGTGCAATTTCGTGGATCGTTCCCTTTGGTTGCGGCTAGAAGCCGCTATGATACAGACGGCAGTCTTTTCATTTGACCAAGAGTTGCTAAGAACAATTGTCCTAGAGGCGAAATGTTTATAGAACTCTGGTTACGATAAGTCGGAAGCTCCGTAGGAGCGAAATATTCCGTCTCGCTTAAAACCAGTCATCTACACATCTCGCTGCTACGGAGCTGGTTGCTTTTGATTGCCCATGGACTACAAACATTAGCTCCTTACGGAGCTAAGGAGACGGCACGCGCAGTGATTTTCATCGGCTCCTTCCGCGAATCTCTGTGTCCCAATAGCGCAGCCATTCGTTTCCTTGTTTACGTAGCAATTCCCAATCGAGCGGCATGCGGTTAAAAGGTTCGTTCATCCATCCGGGTAGCTGCGATCGATCGATGTCAGTACGAACCGGAATGCGGTAGTAGGTACGTGCGGCTTGAACCAGATTCTCCGGAGTGGTCGCAAACTCATAGAAACGTTGCGCCTCGGCTTCGTTTGGAGCCCCCCGGACGACAGCAATTCCATCAGAGATTACTGGTGTGCCGCTCGCCGGAATCACATAAGCGAGGGGAAAACCTCTCTGCTCCTTGTAGATCCATACATCCGGCAGATTCCACAGACTGATAAGTCCTTCACGGCGAGCCAGCTTCTGCATTAACAGTGTGCCGTCTGCGGTGTATTCATGAACGTTGGCATCGAGCCGGCGCAGCCAATCATAACCCTTATTCGCTGAACCGGTGTCCTTATAAAACCGCCAGATCATGGCGCCAAAGATGGCCCTCATGGAATCCGAGGGATTGGGATTGCGGATCAAAATCTTTTCATGCCACTTGGGATCCAGAACGTCGTCCCAATCGCGGGGAGCATCCTCTGGCCGCACAGCCTCGTTGTTGTAAACGATCACTTGCGGCGTTTCGTAGATTCCGTACCAGCGATCCTGGGAGTCGTGGCTTGAGGCCGCGACTTTGTCAGACCAGGTGGGTCGATATGACGCCAGGAGGTTCTCGTCGGCGGCCGTCTGAAATGTCGTGTGGGCCGCTCCCCACCAGAGATCCGCCTGGGGCCGGTTGCGCTCGGCACGTACGCGCTCCAGGATTTCGCGAGAGCCCATGTCGAGAAACTGCACGTCAGTATTCGGGTTCTGTTGCTGGTAGCGGACGATGAAATCGCGCAACTGGTCCTGCCCGTGTGGGGTGTAGATCAGAAGCTTGCTTGCGGCTGGGGCGCCCGAACGGTTGCAGGAGACCGCTGCAAATAAAAGGCAAAGCAGGATCAGTGCCGGGGAAGTCTTTAGGGACATCTATGTTCTTCCGCGTTAGATAATGGTGACGTGCTGGAAACGGCTCATGCTAGCACACAACTATTTCCGGCAATATCTCATCGTTTGGGAGGTGCCGGTAGTTTAGAGTTCGAGCGTTAGCTTGTCTGCACCGCTAGGCCGCAACCTAAAGGTTGAACTCTCAACTTCCGGCCTATCCCAGTTGGCAGGTCGCAATGTCTTGCACCCGAGTTAGTCTGTGATAGATTCGCAATGGAACGCGGTTAGGCTGACAAATTCATGACGGCATCAGTAAAAAGAAGAGTCGTTAGGGCCGGAGGGTGGGGGTTGGTCAAACGGCTAATTAAACCCATCCCGATCATTGGTTCCATCTTTGCCTTAGGACTTGCCGGCTACGAAATCAAGAGGAAGGGTCTGCTGCCCGGAGCCCTCCATGTCGGTCTTGATGTAACGCCGGTAGTGGGTACCGCCAAGAATGTCATTGAAATATTCACCGGGGATTGGATTCCCGATAAACCATCCCCGAATGCTACAGCCACCAACACTCCGCAACTAAAAACTGCTGGAAGTTAGAATTCAAATCCAATCAACGTTTGTAGGGGCAGGGGACTGCGGTGATTTGCAAGTCAGGAAGGGGCCAAAGCGTAGCGCGCCCCGCTCAACTTGAAAAGCCACTACCATTAACTAGGATTCTCTCAACTCCAAGAACCTCGCAGGTCAGGAAGGAGGACCCTGTCCCCGCCTCAAGCTTGAAAGCCATTCAGCACTAAGTTGAGAGATTGATTGCGGTTGAGTCGTTTCCATGTTTAGGCGGGGACAGGGTCCTCCTTCCTGACCTGCGAATTAGAATCGCTTGGACCGTCCCTTTAGGATCGCCCTCTTCTCACAGAGTTTCTACCGCTCCGGGTTTTGGTGAGAATAGGTCACCCGGCGTAGATCGGAGGGTGAGCGGTAAAAGGTTGTGCCTGCTCGTAGGCGTCGGCGAGTTTGAACAGCTGGGACTCGGACCAGTATGGTCCGAGCAATTGGAATCCAATGGGCAGTTTGTCAGCCGAGAGTCCGCAAGGCACGTTCAGACCCGGAACGCCTGCCAGATTAGCAGTCACCGTGTAAACATCGTTGAGATACATCGCGAGCGGATCATCAACCTTCTCACCCAACAGAAATGCCGGCGTCGGTGCGGTCGGTGTGATGATAGCGTCGCAACTCTCAAAAGCTTTGCGAAAGTCCTCCCGCAGAAGGGCGCGCACCTGCTGGGCCTTGCGGTAGTAAGCGTCGTAGTACCCGGCGGAAAGAACGTATGTTCCCAGCATGATCCGGCGTTTTACCTCCGCTCCGAAACCTTCATCTCGCGTTCGGCGATACATCTGACGCAGCTCAGGCGCGTCCTCGGCACGAAAGCCGAAACGAACGCCATCGAAGCGCGCGAGATTCGAAGATGCTTCTGCGGTTGCGATGATGTAATAAACCGCGATGCAGTACTTCGCATTCGGCAGTTCGACATCCACGATTTCAGCGCCCAGTTCGCAGTAGGCATCGATTGCATTCACCACGGCCGCGCGCACCTCTGTATCCAAGCCCTCGCCAAATAGCGCTCGCGGATATCCAAGGCGCAGACCTTTAATGTCGCCGGTTAGTTCTGCGGGGTAGTCAGGGACTGGAACGTCAGCAGTGGTCGCATCATGCGCGTCACGGCCGGCAATCACTCCCAAAACCGTGGCCACGTCGCGAACACGGCGACCGAGGATCCCAACCTGATCCAACGAGGAGGCAAACGCCACCAGACCATAACGAGAGTTACGACCGTAGGTTGGTTTCAATCCGAAAACGCCACACAACGAGGCTGGCTGACGCACCGAGCCGCCCGTGTCCGAACCCAACGCAACCGGCACAATCCCCGCGGCAACAGCCGCTGCCGATCCGCCTGAAGACCCTCCGGGCACGCGGCGTAGGTCCCACGGATTCTTGACCGGTCCAAAAGCAGAATTCTCATTTGAGGAACCCATGGCAAACTCATCGCAGTTCGTTTTCCCTATGATTACCGCTCCCGCCTCGAGCAGTCTTTCAATGACTGTGGCGTTATAGGGTGGGTGATAGTCACCCAGGATGTGCGAGCCGCAGGATGCCCGCATTCCGCGAACACAGATATTGTCTTTGATCGCTATGGGAAGACCGGCAAGCAGAGAAGCCGCAGGCGTTCCGGCCGCGTTCAGTGAACGGTTTTCCTTTTGGCCTTCATCTGCCCGTTTCAAAGCACCCGTGCGATCGATTTCGAGAAAAGCATTCAGCGGTTCGTTTAGTTTCTCGGCAGCGTCGACGGCGGATTCAACCACAGCGCGCGCGGTTGTTTGGCCGCTGGAAATTCGGGCCCTCAGCAATTGAATTTCGCTTTTGTTTTCACTTCTCATGAGCGTCGATAAAAAGACTGTGCCACTCGTGATCAGGTCTGACTGGGTGGATGCCTCAACTCCGTGGAGTGGGCTGACCTATCAGCGCCTTGTCCGGGTCGCGACCTGTCGCGCACGGTTAGCTCGACTCTACACGCATGCCGGGTCAAGCCACCGTGGGCCAAAGCGGCGACGGGTGGCCGCACTCCAAGGAGTTGTCCCATTTTATAGAGCTTCCCTTAGCTAAGCTCCGCTACTTCTACAACACCTTGGGCACACGGAAGTGGCCCGCGGCCGAATCCGGTGCTTCTGCCAGCGCGACTTTCTGACCCTGCGAGGGGATAACCATATCGTCACGCGCCGATTCGGTCGCAGCGCCTTCCGGTGTCAAACCGCCGATCGCAGGTTCGACGTTGCTGGTGTCGACCGCGCTCAGTTGTTCGACGTAGGTCACAATCTCCGCAATCTGCGGAGCAAAGACCTTCAGCTCTTGGCTTTTGATCTCAAGGTGCGCAAGCTCGGCGATCTTCTCGATGTCTGATTCGTTTATAGGCATGGATTATATTAGGGTTGACTACTCTAGACTCGCGACTTGTCGATCCTGTTTAAGCAACTTACGGCGGCACCAAGGAAAGCCCGGCGCAAGTCTTGGTCCTTGATTTCGGCAGCAGCCGTTACCAGTTCCACGGAAACTGTCGCGGGATCAAGCTCGGGATTAGTCCGGTTAGCATATTGTGGACTGCGTGCATTCGCAACCGCCTTTGGATCAACGCGAAAGTCAACAAACGTGACCAGGGGTTGACCCAAGATTGAGTTGAGACGGAAAAGCAATTGACTGCTCAAGGACTGTAGTTGTTTCTGCCAGGTTGTATCTGCAACCGCAATCACCAGCGTCTTCCGACTAAGTCGAAGGGGCACGGCGTGATCGCGCAAGCCATCTCCGGCCGCGTGCTTCCAGGCAGCCATGCAAGCGGCCTCTGCAACTTCAGGGGAGTCGCCGGCGGCCTGCAGTATCTTCGGCAACGATCTGATAAGGCTATCCATGTGAGCTTATGATCAGCACCATCTTACGGAACCGGAAGCGGTAGCGTCCGCACTCAAATAACCCAGCGGTCCCGCTGTCCCAAGTAATCAGACCTCAAATAACTTGGGACAGTAGTGCCTTTCAATCTAAAATCAAAAATCTGTAATCAAGAATCTGAATCGCGTCGCAGTGTAACGGAGAAGCTTGGGCAGCGACAAGCGGGAGTGATACCGGTGCAGGTGGCGCAACCTGGCTGTGTACTAGTCAATTGCAGAACCGAGGAGCGGTAGCGACCGGGTCGAGTCTCGCTACAGTCAAGTAACAAGAATCCAGTGTTCCACCAAGCGCGAGTGACGCCCACCCTATCCAGTCGCTACCGCTCCTCGGTTCTGTAGTTGAGCGGTATGACCACATCCTAACCAAACTGCACCTTACTGCGGGAGGTCGTATTGCATAACGAACAAGTATTGGAGGGAGTGCTAAAAGAAGTGCTTATCCTTGCTTCCCGGAGTCCGCGTCGCGCCGAAATACTCAAGGCGGTCGGCTGGCCCTTTGAAACTGAGGCGGCAAACATCGACGAGAGTCGCTTCGAATCCGAAGCTGCGGTTCCATACGTTAGACGGCTAGCGCAAACCAAGGCAGAAACTGTGGCTAAGAACCTACCTTCTGGTCTGGTGCTCGGCGCAGACACGGTAGTCCTGGTTGATGAGGAGATTCTGGGTCAGCCGAGCGACTCGGAAGATGCCCGAAGAATGCTGAAACTCTTGAGTGGCAGGTGGCATGAGGTCTTGACTGCGGTGGCCCTTGTGCGCGCCGGCCAGGGTAAAGTAATGGCCGACCACGAAAAGACGCGGGTGCGCTTCTCCGAGATGTCTGTGACGGAGATTGACTGGTACGTCGCGACCGGAGAACCGATGGACAAAGCCGGCGCGTACGGGGTGCAGGGAAGTGCTGCTCTATTTATCGAAGAGATTCAGGGAGGCTATTTCAACATCGTGGGCCTCCCGGTGCGGCTGCTTTATAAACTCGCGCTCGCAATGCGGCAAGAAGTTTAGAGTTCAACCTTCAGGTTGCTGGTGGCGCAAGCACAATCTAAAGATTGAACTCTGAACTACTTGAACTCTGAACTACTTGACCGACAGGCGCGAGTATCCTAGCCCATCGGGTTCCTTGCCGGCTGTCAGACGATCCACAATCCGCCAGGTCTTCAGATCGATCATCGTTACGATGTCGGCGTTGGTGTTGGCCACGAATGCGTGACCGACTCTCGGTGCGACGAGTATGCCCACCGGCACAGGACTCTGCCCAAACTGACTGCCAAAGACTCGCGATGCCGCGCTGCTGGACTCGTTTGCTTTGACCTGCATTGGTATCCGCCGGATCTCTTTTTTGGTTGCCGCATCAAAAACCGCGACATCACCCGATCGCGCATTTGACACCAGGACGAGTTTCCCTCCAGGTGTAAACTTCACGCGGATCGGAAAGTCTTTTGATTCCAGGGTAGTCGTAACCTTCAGTGACAGAACGTCAATCACCGAAACCGTATTGGCCGCGCGATTGGTAACCCATACCTCTTTCTCATCCGGTGAAATATCGATTCCTTCAGCGCCCGCGCCTGTTCGAATGTCGGCGATCTTTTTTTTCGCACTTAGATCAATCACGGTAACTGAACCCGATCCGATATTTGCCACAAACGCCCGATGACGCTTTGGGGAGACGACAACCATGTGGGAAACGTTTTGGTCGGTGGGAACGGCGCTCAGTACTTTACCCGTGCTGACATCAACAATCAGCAGAGCCTTGCTGCCTTCAGCAGTGACCGCCACCTCGCCATTTTTCAGCCACGTAATGCCGTGCGGACGCCGGTATTCGCCCAGGTCAATCGTCTTGAGAGGATTCTTTCCGGGAACGTCGATTGTCGTGAGCGTGCTTCCCGGTTGCTGCCCCGTGCCGTAGTTGGCAATTACTGCAATCTTACCATCTGGCGACACTGCAACTTCGTGGGGGCCAACTCCCGTAGGAATTGTGGCGATGACTTTCTTCGAAGACAGATCAATTAACGAGACTGTGTTGTCGGACTTGTTGAGTACCAACAGAGTGCCCGAATCCGCCGCACTCACAACGTGAACGCTGGCTAGCAGCAGAATCAATAAAGCCAATCTCAAAAGTAGTTTCATACCTTCTCCAAAGAGTCGCTTCTTTCAAAACAGAACGGAGCCGCCGTCAATGTTAATAGCCTGCCCATTTATCCCGCGCCCTTCTTCCGAAGCGAGTAAGAGTGCCAGTGATGCAACTTCTTCCACAGTAATCAGGCGATTTTGAGGACTCATTTTCTCTATTAGTTCGAGAGCCTGATCAGCCGAACGGCCCGTTTTAGCGGTGACATTCTCGATGCTGCGGGTGGTCATGTCAGTATCAACATAACCCGGGCAGATCGCGTTGACTGTGATCCCTTTTGCGGCAACTTCCAGGGCAACAGACCGCGTCAATCCCAGAACCCCGTGTTTTGAAGCCGCATAGGCCGCGATGTACGGAGCGCCGGTTTTGCCGGCGATCGAAGCGATATTGATAACGCGTCCCCAGCCTCGCGCAAGCATCGCGGGTACGGCCGCGCGCGTGCAATAGAATGTGCCGGAAAGATTTATCGCCAAATGACGCTGCCAAAGATCGTCATCTGTTTTCGTAAGTGGGGCGCTTTCGGCGATACCGGCGTTATTGACAAGAATATCCGGGCCACGACCAAACTTCACAGAAATACTCGCGAACATGAGTTGAACGCCGGCAACGTCAGAAACGTCGCAAACCACGGGCAGTGCCTTTTCCTCATTACCAATCTCGGCAGCGGTTGCTTCCACCTGCTGAGCGGTGCGTGCGGCAAGCACCACCCGCGCGCCTTCGCGCGCAAATGCCAAGGCGATCGCGCGGCCTATGCCGCGGCCGCCGCCCGTGATTAATGCGATGCGACTCTCAAGCTTCATCGATTGACTCAACCCTTTTGAGTGCGGTGCCTTGTCACCGCTTCTGACGTGCGCTGGTAATCAGATTGAGTGTTCGCTTGAACTCCGCCTCCCGCAACCCAAAAACGGTGAAAAGCACCGCACTCCAAAGCATGAGACCTACTGCGGGCTGGCGGCTCGCGTTATGAGGTTCAGCTCAATCTCGATTGCGTCGCCGAGAAAGGTCGGGTTGGCAGGTTGAGCGTAGTTGATGCCGTAGTCCCGCCGGTTGACGGTGGTCCTACCAGTCGCGCCGAGCACAGTCTTCCCCGTCTTCGCGTCAGGGGTGACGCCGTTGACAGTGAACGGTATGGCGATCTCCTTCGAGACGCCGTGCATTGAGAAGGTTCCGTGCGCGATGAAGCCTTTACCTTTTTTCTCGATGCGGCTGCTCTTGAAAGTGATCTCAGGATACTTTTCAACGTCGAAGAAATCGGGGTTCCGCAGGTGGGCATCACGTCGCTCAATGCCTGTGTCGATGCTGGTTGACTTGATGACGGCGTCGATCGAAGATTTGGTCACGTCCTTGTCGTCATAGACAATCGTCACGGTGAACTCGTTGAACTTGCCCCTCACGTTGGAGAGGCCACCCGCGATTGGAATTGAGAAACCAATGTTCGAGTGGGCAGCGTCAATATCGTACTTCGTCACCGCTGCGAAAAACGGAGTCGCGGCGATCAGCAGGGCCAGTAGGGACGGGATGAAAAGATTCTTACGCATTAATAGATTCTCCTTTAGATTTTCTACGGTTCGGGCGCTTCGGCCCGCTAGGGATGTAGCGGCCGAGTTTGAAGCCTAATCTAAGCCGCCGCCTGGAACAAGGCGACAACCAAAACTGCTAATTCATTGTGAGTCCAAAAGTTCAGAGTTCGACCCTTAGGTCGCCTAGCGGTGCTGACAAGCTAAAGCTTGAACTCTAAACTACCAGCACCAGCCAACAGCCCGTTTCACTGTCCGGAAAACTTTGGCGGGCGCTTTTCCAGGAAGGCGCGAATGCCCTCGCGACCGTCCTCAGATTCGAAGCAGCGCAGTTGGGCTTCAGTCTCATAGCGAAGCATTTCTTCAAGTTCGGCAAACCGGCTCAGGTAAACCGCTTGCTTAGCCGTGGCGATCGAAATCGGTGCCGCGTCGCGGAGACGTTCGGCTAACTCGCGAACCGCGGCCTCCAAATCCTCAGAGGCCACCACTCGATTCACAATGTTCAGCCGCAACGCTTCTTCTGCGCTCATCACGTCTCCCAGAAAAAACATCTCGCAAGCCCGATTCGGAGTTACCAGGCCAGGCAGGAAATAGGTACCGCCCCAGTCGGGATGTAGGCCGAGCTTGACAAACGATTGGCTGAAGGTCGCTTCGGCGGAAGCAATTCGAAGGTCGCAAGCCAGGGCGAGATTACAGCCGGCGCCTGATGCCAGGCCGTTAATCGCGCCGATTACGGGCTTGTTCATCTGCCTGATTGCCATCACCACGCGTCGAGCGGCCCCGAGCAGCCGGGAAAACTCCTCTTTATCCTGACGTTCGATGAGATCTGCCATGAACGAAACGTCGCCGCCGGCACAAAACGCGCGCCCGGCACCGGTCACAATCACCACCCGAATCGCCCGATCGCTGCCCGTTGCTTCCAGTGCTTCCGCGAGATCACGCCGCATGTGCCCGACTAGTGCATTCAGCTTGTCGGGACGGTTTAGCTTAATCGTGGCGATACCGGAATCTTCAGTGACGTCGATGTGTTCGTACATAAGGGCGGGTAAATAGTAAATGGTAAATAGTAATAGAAGCAGAAGAATTAGCTCGGACCATTTAGCCTTTACTATTCACCATTTACCTGCCTTTGAATTGAGGTTTGCGCTTGTTTACGTAAGCGTCGATACCCTCCTTCGCGTCTTCCGACTGAAACAGTTGCTGCTGCAGCTCGCGCTCGAGTGCTAACGCAGACTCAAAAGGAATCTCCGCCCCGGTCTGAACACTGCGCTTGATGCGACCGACCGCGTGCGCGGCCCGGTGAGGCGCGGTAAACTGTCGCGCGTACGTCAACACTCTTTCAAGAAAGTTTGCCGCGTTCTCTGCTTCGTAGATGTCGTTGATGATTCCCAGTTGTTGTCCACGTTCAAAGTCAAACAGCTGGCCGCTGGCCATAAGCTCAATCGCTTTCGACTTGCCAACCATTCGCACCAGCCGTTGCGTGCCACCAGTTCCGGGCAGAACACCGAGAGAAACTTCCGGCAAGCCCATTTTGCCAGCGTCTTTGCGGGCAATGCGAAGGTCAGCTGCCATAGCGACCTCCAACCCCCCACCAACGCAGTGACCGTTGATCGCGGCGATTACGAGTTTTGGCGTTTGTTCCAGACGCGACAGCGTTTCATTCGCGTGCAGACAAAAGTAGTACTTGAAAGTGGGCGTCACGTCGGCAAGCATTTGGATGTTGGCACCGGCGCAGAAAAACTTCTCTCCACTGCCTGTGATCACGATGACCTGCACACTCTCGTCCATACGCGCGGCGAGGACGCGTTGATCCAGCGTTTGCATCATCTCGTGTGTGTAAGTGTTCGCCGGAGGATCGCTGAGGGTCAGAATCGCCACCCCCTGGTCGACACGATACGGTACGAGATTGAGCGTTTCGGTTACTTGAAAATGGTCGGCAGCAGCCATCGTGTACTCCAATTGCTAGAAGCTCACAGAAATACCTGAAAGTGACGGCTTGTAGTTCACGCAAAGACGCAACGGGGGCAAAGACGCGAAGATCCACCTCTGCCAAGCTCGCCTTTACAGTGCTCATCTTTGCGTCTTTGCCTGATCACCGTGCTATCCGTTCTACTCTGGCACCGCAGCGCGCCACACGCTCACCGACTCTGTCCTCGGCTGAGCGGTGGAGTTTAATTCTTCAGGGGCCATTTCATCAACAAAACCATGAAGAAAAAGTCGGGTGACGTGTTCAACCAATTCTGAGACCTTTAACTTACCGCTCGGATCATACCAATTGTAAATCCAGTTCATCATTCCAAAGAGGGCGTAGGTTGCCGCCGTAAGATCCAGGCGACGCTTTTCAGGCTGCTGCACCTGCAACTCGCTGAGAATCTCTCGGGCCAGCTTTGTATATTTCTGCTTCTTACCATAAACGTGTTGGTGTAGATCACCCGCAAGCGAATCGGCCTCGTGCGAAAGCACCTTCATTTCCGCCATGTTAGCCGCGAAGAACGCGAGGTGATTGTCGATGAAGATTCTCAGTTTCTGAACCGGTTCAGACTGTTCCGCCAGTCGCTGCTCCAACCGCTCCAGGACACGACCGAAACAGTTGTCCTGAATCAGAAACAGCAATTCTTCTTTTGATTTGCAGTAGTGGTAGAGGCCAGCCAGGCTTACTTCCGTGGCGCGCGAGATGTCCCGCATCGAAGTGGAATGATAGCTCTTTTCGGCAAAGATGCGCGCCGCGGTGCGCAGGATAAACTCCAGCTTTTGATCGTAGCGCGTATAATCTTGCAGGTTGGTAGCCATTCCGGTTTGCGGGGATCGCGGCCGTCACCGTATGCGTGGAGCGCCGTCAACTGTTCAAGCCGTTTGGGCGAGACCGGCGATACTCATCAATCGCCTTATACCTTTCTCGCCCCAACGTTTCCGACTTCTCGAGCCAGCTTTCCTTAAAGGGCATCAGTGTGTCCCTCAATGTCTCCGCGACCGCCAGATTGCGAAACCATTTCTTATCGGCGGGCACGATGAACCATGGCCCATGTTTAGTACTGCACCGGTTGAGTGCATCCTCGTACGCTGCGGTGTAGTCCTCCCAGTGCTCGCGCTCCTTCCAATCGTTTACCGAGAGCTTCCACGACTTGGTTGGATCCTTCTCGCGTTTGAGGAGCCGCTTCTCTTGCTCCTCTTTGCTGATGTGGAGGTAGAATTTAAGAATGATAGTGCCCGAATCCGCCAGTAAACTCTCGAGAGCGTTAATGTGATCGTAGCGCGGGCGCCAGATTTCCTTTCCTACAATTTCATGAACTCGCACAACCAGCACATCTTCATAGTGCGAACGGTTGAAGACTTTGATTTCTCCCGCCCGGGGCGTCCGGGCGTGTACGCGCCAGAGGAAATCGTGGGCCAATTCATCTTCGGTAGGGACCTTAAATGACGATACCGTGCAGCTCTGCGAGTTTAACGGACCCGTCACATCGCGGATCGTCCCGTCCTTACCGCTGGTGTCGCGCCCTTGCAGGATGACGAGTACGCTCTGCGACCCAACAGCGTAAAGAAGTTCCTGCAAATCGATTAATTCTTCAATGAATCCCGCTGTCTTCTTCTCGCCTTCCTTGCGCTTTAGTCCGGCGTCCTCTCCCGGATCAAAATCCGCAAGTTTTATATTGCGCTTGCCCTCGAGGCGATGTGCATAACCCATGGTTTTCCTATTAAATAGTAAGAGAAGGTATCAACGAGCGATAGCCGGCACTCCCACTTAAAGTCTCACGTACTCAAATTCGAACGGCTTGCCTTTGACCCCAGATGCTGGGGGGGCGATCCAGTTGGCGATTTTTCCGGACTCAATTACCGGATGCATCAGGCTGCGGATGTATTCGCGATCTTCCACCGTTGGAAGCCATTGGGCCTTCAACTGATCAAATTCTTCGGCAGTGATCGGGTTACCTTCGATGTCGAAATGGTGACCCGCATATTCGCCCACGTGACGGTGAAAGCGCGTGTTAGGCAAGAAGATTCGCTCGCCGATTCCTGCTTCGCCCAGCGTTTTGTTCCAACGCGCCAAACCCTTCTCGCAGTCTTTGACGTACTCGCCCCGCAGCACTTCGTTCAGAGCGTTTCTCAGCGCAACTTCGCGCGAACTAAGCTTCCCTTCTTCAACAACCGTCATCGTGAATGTTTGCTCAGCAGCAATATGGTCGGCGAACAACTCTTGCTCCTTGTAGCGACCCTTTAGTCCGGCTGCGAAGAAGTCTGCCGCGTTGGAGCTGATCTCACCGCCGAACAAGTCGAGCGAGTAGCTGAACCAGAAGTTCACGTGCTTCTGAAGAATGTCCAAAGGAATGCCGCCGAGGTGGCGCACGTCACCTTCTTTCATCAACTGCGCGGTACGCTTAACGATACGGTTGATACCCGTGTCGCCGACAAACATGTGATGCGCTTCTTCAGTCAGCATGAACTGGCAGGTGCGAGCGAGCGGCTCAAATCCCGACTCAGCCAGCGCCGAGAGCTGATATTTGCCGTCCCGATCCGTGAACATCGTGAAACAGAAAAAGTTGAGCCAGTCGTCACAGGGCTGGTTAAAGGCCTCCAGGATGCGCGGCTTGTCAGGATTGCCGCTGCGTCGTTCCAACAAAGCGTCCGCTTCGTCGCGTCCATCGCGCCCGAAGTAACGCTGCAGAAGGTAAACCATGGCCCAGAGATGCCGGCCCTCTTCCACATTCACCTGAAACAGGTTGCGCAAGTCGTAAAGCGAAGGGCAGGTCTTGCCGAGCTCGCGTTGCTGCTCCACTGAGGCCGGTTCCGTATCGCCCTGGGTGACGATGATGCGGCGCAATGAATTACGAAACTCGCCAGGTACTTCCTGGTAACAAGGCTGGCCAAAGTTGTCACCAAAACCAATCGTGGCGCCGGGTGCCGCGGGCTTTAGAAAAATACCCCAACGATAGTCGGGCATCTTTACGAAGTCGAAATTGGCCCAACCGTCAGCTTCGACGCTGATTGCCGTGCGCAAATACACGTCCTTGTTCTGAAAACCTTCCGGTCCCATCTCGCGCCACCAGTCGAGGTAATTCGGGAGCCATTTCTCCAAAGCTCGCTGCAGTTTCTTGTCCTCTGCGAGATTTACGTTATTCGGTATGCGTTCGTAAAGATTCATGAATCACCCTGCGGTTTGGACTTCGTACTGGGTTCTTTGTACTTAGTTATTTGGTGTCGGATTTTGGCCGCGGACTTACGCGGATGAACGCGGATCAGAAAAGACATTGTTCCAATTTTTGCTTTATGGCTATTCATATCCGCTGGATTTAGAAAGGACTAGTCAAATACTCGGAGTAGGTTATTGCTCTGGTCTTCGTTTTCAATCTGATCCGCGTTCATCCCCCGTAAATCCGCGGCTAAATCTCAGTCACCTAAACACAAAGTACAAAGAACAAAGTTCAAAGAACTACGTTCTCTTGAAATCAAACTGAGCCTGCGTAGGCTTCCCGTAATTAGTTAATGCTCCATGCTCGCCTACGGCATTGGGGCGCTGAAAGATCCAGTTTTGCCAAGCCGTCAAACGGCCGTAAATCTTCGTGTCCATGGTTTCCGGACCGGCAAATCTGAGCGATGCTTCCATTCCGGTCAGGGCATCGGGCGACAACGAGGTTCTTTCCTCAATGGCAACCCGGATCTCGTCTGCCCAATCCAGATCGTCCGGCGCGAAAGTGACCAGGCCCAATTCCTCAGCGTCTTCGGTATCGAAGCTTCTATCAAGGCCAAAAATCTCATCAAGTCTGTCTGGCTGGGAAAGGAAACGAGACCTAAGCCGTGTCAGCCCGTTACTCATTGGCAACGGTCCGGCATTCAGGTCGCTGACTGCGACTTCGATCGTTTTGTCCGGGCTATTGAGCATGTAAGTCCGATCTGACGCTATTGCCAGCTCAAGCAGATTGCCGGCAAAGCAACTGCCCGGCTCAATCAAAGAAAAGAAGCTCTTCGCGGTGAGATCAAGTCGTTTGAGCACACGCGCCATGTTCAAGATTATTTCGCGGATCAGCCAATGGTCCTGATGCGCTGTCAGGGTCTGGTCAACAGCCAACACGTCGTCTATCTCTCCCGCGGTGCGAATGCAGACGAGGCCTGTTTCAAGTTCGTTCACGCGCAGATGCAGCAAAGCATCATCAAGTTCCCGATACGCCCGCAGCGGCCAGTAGGCGTCACCAAGAGCTTGAATTTCTTCCGGGGTCGTAGGCAACCCAGACTCCGGACCGCGGATGGTTAAATCTGCGTAACGTTGTGCACGGTTTAGTTTCACCCTGACGTACTTATATTCCCGTCCATCCGGGCCAGACTCAAATTCCAGCGGATTGAGCTTTATACCGGGCGCAGAATTATCGTGACCATTCGCTTCTATCAGGCTTTGGATCCGCGCAGCCAGGCCTTCCTGGAATTTGCTGGTAGGGAAGTAGTCGTCGATCAGTCCCCACTCTTTTGCACGTTTGCCCTTCAGTCCTTCTGCCAGCGTAGAAAACACATCGGCTCGATCGCGTCGAACTCTTCTTTTGTCTACCAACCGAGTGAGGCCCCCTGTACCCGGCAACACTCCGAGCAAGGGAACTTCAGGAAGGGAAACCGCGGAGTTACCATCGTCGACCAAATAGATCTCATCGCAGGCGATCGCCAGTTCATAACCTCCACCTGAGGCTGTTCCATTGAGGGCGGCCACGAATTTCTTGCCCGAATGAACTGAAGAGTCCTCAAGTGAACAGCGCGTTTCATTTGTGAACTTACAGAAATTGACCTTGAAAGCGTGTGACGAAGTGCCGAGCATGTAGATATTGGCGCCGGCGCAGAAGATGCGCGGCTTGAGACTGGTGATCACGACAACCCGGACTTCCGGATGCTCAAACCGCAGACGCTGCACGGCATCGGCCAATTCGATGTCAACTCCGAGATCATACGAATTGAGCTTGAGCTTGTAACCCTCGGCGAGCGTTTCATCCTCCTGAACATCCATAGAGAGTGTGGCTACGGGACCCTCAGAGCTAAGCCTCCAGTGCTTGTATTGCTCGGGTGATGTCTGAAAGTTGATTATCAAGTTCGCTCTCCAGGCTCCGGTGTATTGGGTGAATCGATTTCAGCTAAAGAGGTATAAAGGCCGTGGAAAAACGGCGAAAGCCTTCTTACGTTCGAACGTTCGTTCGGAAATTGAGATAGTAGCGCTTTGGGTGTCTGAAGGTCAAGTTGCCAGCTCTGGAGATACCCGGAGAGTTTGAGAAGCGCTTGCTGAGCTTTGAAGTGCCACTCCACGACGGAACCCGCGAGCTTAGCGACCGTATGCTGGATTTAACCCGCATTTGACTAGGTTTGTCATTATAAGAACAGGAGCTGAGTTGAGTTAAGTTCCCTTTCGCTTACACCACCCCAAGAGTCTCCCGCTTGGATCGCGGTCCGCTCGCGGTTCCGTGGTTTGACAACGTCGGCGCGGGCCAAACTGCTCAGTACCGGTCTGGATCCCGGTTACGTAGAGGGAGCTGGGCGAGGTTGCTGCTGGATTCGCCGTGCTGGGTCTTGCTTGACAGTTCCGCATGACGGCGCGTAGGGTTGCGGCTTTGGCGGGCAGTTGTGGGATTCGTGGAGGCGAATCTGTTCTGGTGAACGGCGCGGTCTTCAAAACCGTCAGTGAGACTGTGAGAACAGGCTCAGGTAGGTTCGATTCCTACACGCCTCCGCCAGAAGCGAGGAGGCAGGAGCAGACGCCAGGAGCAGACCGCGGCACGGCTTAAACGTTGGCTGACGAGCGCCATTCCTCACTTAAATGAATGATTGAAAGAGCCGCGAAACTCCAGCGCTCAAAGGAATCCTCACATGATCAGAGATTGGGTTGCTCTCAACATGACGCCCGGCATCGGACCTCGCGCCGCGGCCAAACTCCTGGAACGCTTCGGTGCCGCGGAAGCCGTCTACGGTGCCACTCGAGCCGAGCTGGAAAAGTTGCGACTGTTGCCGGAAGCTGTGGACAGCATCATAGCTCGCGACCTGTTTGAGAATGCCGAAGCCGAGATTACAAAAGTAAGGAAATTCGGCGCCGATCTTTTAATACTCGACGATGGCGTTTATCCCGAAATGTTGCGTGAGATCTACGATCCACCAATCACTCTGTATGTAAAGGGCGCCTGGGAGGAATGTCTCGATCAGCCGTGCGTGGCGATTGTCGGCTCGCGCAGATGTTCAACATATGGGCAGAATGCGGCTTTAATGCTGGCGCGTGATTTGGCCCAAAGGGGAGTCACTGTAATCTCGGGCTTCGCGCGGGGAATCGATGCCTCAGCACATCGCGGCGCCCTCGAAGGAGGTGGTCGCACGGTGGCCGTGCTGGGTACCGGGATCGACCAAGTTTATCCGCGCGATCATAGAAAACTTGCGGACGAGATTCTTGAACGTGGAGGGTCGGTAGTTACGCAGTTCCCGCTGGGCACTCCACCTGTCTCGGAAAACTTTCCGTATCGCAACCGCATCATTAGTGGCTTGAGTCTCGGCGTTGTGGTGGTTGAGGCAGCGGAAAATTCCGGATCTTTGATAACGGCGCGGTTGGCAATTGAACAAAACAGGGAAGTCTTCGCAGTCCCGGGCAATATCACCTCGCGTAACTCATTCGGCACGAATTACCTGATCAAAGGAGCCGGCGCGAAGCTGGTGCAGCAGTGGCAGGACATCGCAGCCGAGTTGCCGCCTCAAATCGCGGCGAAGTTGTTGCCGCCACCTTTTGGTGAGAAGAAGAAAGAGAAGTCGCTAGCAGACCAACTATCTTTAGTGCCGCATGGGCTTTCAGATTCCGAAACTACGGTTTTGAAGCTATTGGCAGCAGACAGTCCGGAACACATTGATTCACTCGTTGATCGGAGCAAGTTATCGATTTCAGATCTAACCGCCGCGCTGTTAGCGTTGGAGATGCGCGAATTGGTGCGGGCTCTGCCGGGAAAGTGTTTCGTGCGGAAGATGTAACGAAGAATTTTTATGGGAACGATATTAGTCAACGAGCCGATTTCAACTCAACAACTGCGTGAAGCTGGAGAAGAACTGTATGGCGACATGGTCAAGGCAGTCATCGACATCGAGAAGGGAGTAATGGCGGTTGGGGCTGAGCTCCATGCGGACGAAGAAGCATTTTTGATTGAACGGAACTCACAGCAGGAGAATCTGTGGGGTATTAACTTGTATACGAACCGCGCAATGCCTGAAATGGTAGAGTTCGATTCCATGATTAATATCCGACCCAGGCAGAACAATAGGTCTCGCGGGGTGGAAGACCCCAACGTGCGGGAAGGGATAATTGGTATAGTTCGCATGCTAGTGCAATAGGCAGGAGGAAATGACAATCTATCATCCAGACCTGGCCGCTGGTCGCTGGTTCACCTTTTCACTTGCCGCTCAACTTGGAAATGTCGGCAGCGAGTATGAGCGGGCGCTACGATGGAAAGAGCGCGGCGATGAGGTTCGTTTTGAGCACGCCTTCGCGCGCCTGCTCGAACTAGTCGACCTGACAATTGCTGACCCCCGGTGGAAGAATCATCGGCTCAAAGAGTTGACGCGGTTGAGGGAAGTAATTTGCGATGAACTCTGCAATGAGATTCGCGAGTTTGATTCGCCCTCTGACCTGCGAGACTATTTTCTGTATTTCGGAATTCTGGCTCGAAGCGAACGAGATAGGGCGGTCGAAGCCGTTGGTCTCGTCAGTAAATAGTAATGGCAAAGAACCTAGTCATCGTGGAATCGCCGGCAAAGGCGAAGACAATTAATAAATACCTGGGGACGGACTATCTGGTTAAAGCCTCGATAGGCCATATCAAGGATTTACCTTCCAAAGGCCTGGGGGTTGATATCGACAATGATTTCAAACCAACCTACGAAGTAATTCCAGACTCCCGAAAACGGAATAACAAGAGAATCGTGGCGGAACTTAAGAAAGCCGCCAAAGATGCGGATGCCGTTTATCTGGCTGCCGACCCGGACCGCGAGGGCGAAGCCATCTGCCAGCACCTTGCTGAAGAGATTGTTCCCAAACGCCCTGCCAAGCCCACCTACCGGGTGATGTTCAATGAGATCACCAAACGCGCTGTGAATGCGGCGTTTGATAATCCGGGACAAATAGATGAGAACCTCGTTGACGCACAACAAGCTCGTCGCATACTGGATCGGCTGGTTGGTTACAAAGTTTCACCTCTTCTATGCCGCACAATCGGGGGCCGGCTTAGCGCCGGTCGGGTTCAATCAGTCGCCTTGAGAATTGTGGTCGAGCGCGAACGAGAAATCGAAAAATTCCTGAAAACGGAGTACTGGACCATCGTAGCCAACGTAGCGGCGAAACTACCGCCGGCGTTTGATGCCAGGCTTTTCAAGGTCGGCGAGAAAACTGTTAAGACGAGCGGTTTCGATCAGGAGATTAAGAAAAGCGAGACCCTGATTAACGAAGAAGCCCGAGCCTCAGAAATTGTTGCCGAGGCAGAGAAAGAGACTTTCGTTGTCAGCGAGGTAGCCACAAAAGAGCGGAAACGAAATCCGGTACCACCGTTCATCACTTCAAAGCTGCAACAGGAGGCCTCGCGCAAGCTTGGTTACGCGGTAAAGAAGACGATGATGCTGGCGCAGAAGCTTTACGAGGGTGTGGAGCTGGGGTCGGAAGGCTCGGTGGGTTTGATCACCTACATGCGTACCGATTCTACGCGCGTTTCAGAAGCCGCTCTCGGCGAGCTCCGTGATTTCATTGGCAATCAATACGGCCCCCCGTATCTGCCGGAGAAGGCCGTTCATTATCGGTCCAAGAAAGATGCACAGGACGCGCACGAGGCTATTCGCCCAACTGAGGTCGCGCGCACCCCGGATTCCCTGGCCCAGTACTTGAATAAGGACGAGCTGAGACTGTACCGGCTTATCTGGCAGCGGACTGTGGCTTCGCAGATGACTCCCGCGATCTTCGATCAAACAACCATCGACATCAACGCCGGTCGTTTCCTTTTTCGCGCAACAGGTTCGGTGCAAAAGTTTGACGGATTTCTGAAGCTGTACCAGGAGGGTCGCGACGAAAAAGCCGAAGAAGATGACGAAGCCGAGCGCACTCTGCCAATGGTGGAAAAGGACCAGGTGCTAAATTTAAAGACGATAACTCCGGAGCAGCACTTCACTGAGCCGCCACCTCGTTATACGGAAGCAACCCTGGTCAAAGCGCTCGAGGAGAAGGGAATAGGTCGGCCGTCAACTTACGCTGCGATCATGACGACGATTCAGGACCGCGAATATGTTGAGAAGCTGGAAGGCCGGTTTCATCCGACCGCTTTGGGCAAGACTGTGAACGACGTGCTAATCGAAGGTGGGTTCGACGACCTCTTCAATGTTACCTACACGGCCCGCATGGAGGAAGAGCTCGATCACGTCGAGGAAGGAAAGCTCAAATGGACCGCTGCGCTGCATGAGTTTTATGACAAGTTCAAGGACGACCTGAGTAAGTTCAAGCAATACACGGACGGGATCAAGAATATAGACACTCCCACGGAGGAGATTTGTCTCAAGTGCGAAACCAAAGGGATGGTCCAGAAGTTTGGGCGCTTCGGCAAGTATCTCAAGTGTCTGAACTGCGGTGCTACACGTGACGCTGAGCCCAAGGCCGGAGCGGATGGCAGAGCAGCAGGCGGAGCGGTAAATGCCGAAGGTAATGGATTGGAAGAACCGGAAGCCTGCGACTTGTGTGGCAAACCCATGCAGCTCAAGCGCGGTCGCTTCGGTCAATTCCTGGGCTGTACGGGTTATCCCGAGTGCCGCAACATTCGGAAGATCTCCAAAGGCGGTGCAGTTGCCCCGCCACCCATTCCGCTCGATGAGAAGTGCCCTGTCGACGGAGCCCAACTCGTGAAGCGGTTCGGCCGTTTCGGGGAGTTTATCTCCTGCTCAAACTACCCAAAGTGTAAGTACATCAAGCAGGAAACGACGGGCGTAGCGTGTCCGCGAGAGGGCTGCGTAGGTGAGTTGGTCGTCAAGAAGTCAAAACGTGGAAAGACATTTTACGGTTGTTCGCAGTACCCCACCTGTGACGCGGTATTCTGGAACAAGCCGGTGAAGGAAATCTGTCCGAATTGCCAGGCGCCTTTTCTGCTCGAGAAGACTACAAAAAAACAGGGCACTTTCCGTTATTGCGCAAACGAAGACTGTGGGTACAGTTCGAACGACACCGGAACAGACGTAGCTAAGATCAAGCAAACCAAAATTCAAACTGACCGCCAACCTGCTCGATAATCCTGGCGGCCCTGGAAAACTTTCCTGCCGCCCAACCTGTATTATGCGTTTTCTCTCGGTTAGTTTCCTCGTGGACAAATAGATCCCCTGATAAATAAATCTCAGGAGAATTTAATCATGCTACGACGCTACGCCGCACTGGCCCTCGTCCTGACTTTCTTGTTCTCACCGAACGCGATTTTCGCGCAGCAGCCAGCTCAAACCCCGCCCAATCAGCCCGCGGTTCGACCGCCGCAGCCAGGTCAAACCCCGGTAAAGGACCCGAACGATCCTATTGAGCGAATCAAAGACGAGGGGATCAATCGTTCACAGGTAATGCAGACGATGAGTTATCTGACTGACGTGATCGGCCCTCGTCTGACTAATTCGCCGGGAATGAAAAGAGCAAACGAATGGACGCGCGATCAAATGGCCAAGTGGGGATTGCAGAACGCCCATCTGGAAGCATGGGGACCATTTGGTCGGGGCTGGACGCTAAAGCGATTTTCCGCGCAGGTGGTTGAGCCCCAGGCGATACCCCTGATCGCCTACCCGAAGGCCTGGTCTCCCGGGACCAACGGACCGCTCACGGCAGAAGTGGTTTACATCGATGCGAAAGACGAAGCGGATCTGCAGCGATTCAAAGGCAAGGTAAAGGGGGCCATCGTCCTGACCGCGCCCCTGCGAGAAGTGAAAGCTCATTTTGAGGCGCCAAGTACCCGCAGAGATGAAAAGAACTTGCTCGGCCTTGCTGATGCACCTGACCCGAGAGGTGAAACACCACGACGTTTTCAGCTGACTCCTGAAATGCGAGCCGCGTTCAATCTGGCTGCCAAGAAGAATCTCTTTCTGCATGAAGAAGGCGCCGCGCTTTTGGTTGACTCCAGCCGTTTCGGTGATGGTGGCACAATCTTCCTGGGATCGGCCTCAGTGCCCCAACCCGTACCGGCGGAACCCTTCGGTCCAAACTCAAGCTCAATTTCCGCGTACGACAAGAGCGCTCCGAAGTTTGCCCCTCAAATTGTGCTCGCAGTTGAACACTACAACCGCATCGTCCGCCTTATCCAGGCCGGCGAAAAAGTGACGATGACCGTAGACCTGGGCGTCGAATGGCAGGATGCAGATCCCATGGGTTACAACACGATTGCAGAGATCCCGGGCACAGATTTAAAAGATGAAGTCGTGATGCTCGGCGGTCACATGGACTCCTGGCATTCCGGAACTGGCGCAACCGACAACGGCGCAGGCGTTGCCGTGGCGATGGAGGCCGTTCGTATTCTGCAGGTGCTAAATCTGAAACCCCGTCGGACGATTCGCGTCGGATTATGGTCGGGGGAGGAACAGGGACTGCTGGGTTCGCGTGCTTACGTGGCTGAGCACTTTGGTCGATTTGAAACCCCGGCGGCGGAAACTCCTGCTCCCGCGCCCAGTCCGGCGCCGGTGCCTAAGCTCTTGACGAAGCCGGAGTACGAAAAGTTTAGCGGCTACTTCAATCTGGACAATGGAACCGGAAAGATCCGTGGCGTGTACTTGCAGGGCAACGAAGGAGTGCGCTCTTTGTTCCGCGAGTGGCTGATGCCATTCCGCGATCTGGGAGCGGCAACTCTCTCGATCTCAAATACTGGTGGCACCGACCATTTGGCGTTCGACGCCATTGGTTTACCGGGCTTTCAGTTTATTCAGGATGAGATCGAATATGACTCTCGCACCCACCACTCGAACCAGGACGTCTTCGATCGTATTCAGGCCGACGATATGAAACAGGCTGCGACCATCATAGCGGCGTTTGTCTATAAGGCAGCGACGCGAGACGAGAAACTGCCTCGAAAGCCGATGCCGGGACGCTGATTCAGTTAGTCGAGGCAAGCAGCCGGCAGCCCCGGTGCAATGGTGCATCTAGAAATGCTTTTGGGAATTCGACGCTTTCAGGGTCGAACCTCCGTTGGCATCGAATGAGGGGGCGACCTTGTTTCTCGCTAACGGAAAGGCGTACAAGATGAGTTAAGATCGTAATCTTCACGTTGTCGAAGAAAATGGACTAAAGCGTCGAGCTCCGTAAAAATATCGATGAGAAAAGAAAAAGCGGGCCAGATGGCCCGCTTCTCATGCATGAATGTGCTGTCGTCGTAGTCAGCTTGGGTTACGTTCTAGAACCGGCTCGTAGTTGCCGGCGCGAGAGCCCATGCTCGCGGCAGGTGCCGCTTGGGAATTGCCCTTGTCCGAAAGATCCGCGCCAACCAGATCGCGAATCTTGCGAATTAAGGCCGGCAAAATGACTGCTTGGGCGGTTGTTGAGAGTTCTTCTACCAGCCGATCTCCGAGCGAACCAACTTCCTGATGCAAACGGTCAAAAGCCCGGGACTCCTTAAAGCGCCCCAGTAAGCCTGGACCTTCATCCTTGCCGTTGGCCTTATCGGCAGCGTTAGCCGACAAAGATGCATAAGACCGACCGGTCATGGGCTGGCTGGCGTAAGCGTGAGTTTCCGAGGAAACAAATCTGTCTGATTGCGACTCGCCGCTTTTAATCGCGGAAGAAATGCAGTAACCGACGCAGAATCCGACTCCAGCCGCTCCCAGACTCCAAGCGACCGGACGCTTCTTAAACTGTTCACGCCAATCGAGCGCTTCCTTAACGGTTTCGTATTGTTGCACGACTGTCTCCTTGATTTCAGTTACGGTCTGGGTGATGGAATCCCGAGCTTCATCCATCCGGAGCTGAAGTTCTTTTTTAGAGAGGTCCTCTTCCCTTACTTCGGGTGCGCGAGCCAAACCTAGAGTTCGTTCTTCAGCCATTGCTTGTCCTTTCTCAGTTCCTCGACCGTCTTGTTAGGGACCAGGTTTTGACGAGCCAGACGGTTCTTCACCGTTAAAACAACAATGCCACCTATGATCACGTAGAAGAGACCCGTCAGTACGAACCCTAAGGCGTATTTGGCAGCCTGGCTGAGGTTCGCGTTCGCAAAAAGCGTTGAGACGGCGAAAGCGACGGCCACGTTAAGCAGCGCAAAACCAACGGCGGAGACTACGCCCCCAAGTGCGATTGCAATCCCGCCACGTGCGTAGGCATTTGCCTCCTCTTTAAGTTCGACCTTGAGTAAACTCAGCTTGGTGTCAAAGAGCTGCATTACGTCATCGCCGAGTCGTCCGACTAACGCAGGCAGACTCTCGGGTTCTGCTTTGAGCGCCGAATCTCTTGCGGTTGCAACAGCAGTTGATGGAGCTGCCATGTCTTCCTCCTTTGTCTATGCAGCCATAGGTGGCGTCAATTCGAAAAACCTACTGACGTCTTCCGCGAAGGATAAGCCCAAGCACGAGCCCAGCAGCTGCCGAAATCAGAATGGCTTGGCTTGGGTTCTTTCGTGCGTAATCCTTCGCGTTCTCTGCAACTTGGCCCAAGTCTGCGTTCTGGAGGTCTTTGAGCTTGTCGCCTACGATTGAGACCCTGTCGCTCACGTAATCTTTCGCCTGGGTGGCAGCTTCCGTAATCTTTTGACCATACTCCTGTGCAGTTTGAGACAGAGCCGTGGCGGTTCCAGTGCTACCGGAGCCAGTACTTCCGGAGCCGTAATTGCTGGAGCCGATGCCGGTTGAGCTGCTGCCGCTGGAGCCGGTGCCCGCGCCCGTATTTGTTGCCGGGGAGTTCGGATTAAAGCCTTCTCGGTTTTGTGACATTTCGAAAATTCTCCTTTTCAATCTAGTTAAGAACCGACGGCTTCCGCTTTTGCTTCAGCGCGCGATCCGCAAAGTGATGAAAGGGCACCGAGCAAGAAACGTGCCGACAAGTCATCTAACAAAACCATCGAGTCTAGCTCGGTTAATTGGACGGCTTGGTGCGTTGGAGTGAGTTCCTTGTTGTGAAAAGGTACAAGCCTCAAACCCTACAGGTCGGGAACCATACAAGCGGCAAGTTACGGAGGTGAGGGCTTGACAGTGCACATTTCACCGTGGTAAGTAAGTACTTACTTTGACGCAAACGGGCCAAACAAACTGACGATACCAACCTACTGTGACGAAGGCAATTACAACTCTTGACCATCGGCCCACACCGCCCTACGGTGGGCGAATGGCTGGAGACGAACGACGGCTGCAGATCCTGCGGGTGGCCGTTAGTCTCTTTGCCCATGAGGGTTTTCGAGGGACAACAACCAAGAAAATTGCACAGGCGGCCGGCGTTTCGGAGGCGATGGTCTTTCGTCACTACGCTAATAAGGAAGATCTCTATACCGCGATCCTTGACCATAAGGCCTGCTCGGGTGATGCGATCGATCCCGAGCTGATGGTGGCTGAGGCCCTTAAACGTAAGGACGATCGCGCCGTCTTCGAGGGACTGGCTTTTGGAGCTCTTGAACATCATGAAAGCGATCCGGAATTCCAGCGGCTGCTGCTCCATTCGGCGTTGGAAGGGCACGAACTCGCGCAGATGTTTTTTGAAAAATTCGTCCGCCGAGTTTACGAGTTTCTCGGAGCTTATATTCGTGAGCGGCAACGAGACGGCGCCATCATCGCGATCGAACCCGCAATTGTGGTGCGGGCGTTCATCGGCATGATCATTCACCACTCGCTCAACAACAATCTTTGGGACCCGCAGCGTCGCCTGTTGAGTCTCTCGAACGAGAGCGCGGCAAAACATTTCACCGACATTCTTCTGGGAGGAATCAGCACCGGGCGGGAGCTCAAGAATTCTAGGAAGGATAGCAAAGCCGAGGCGATCGATTCTCCGGTAAAAAGGTAACGGGATGTTTTCAAGGCTGACTCAAGTTGCTCTTCTCGGCGTCGTGGTAGTTGCGCCCAGCATGTTCGCGATCTCCTGTGGAGGTTCGAAGGCGAATGTCAGAAACGAAGCGTCTCCGGTCCCTTCGCCGGCGGTGGTCGATGTAACCACGGCGCCGGCGATCACGCGCGATTTGCCGCGCTTTTTCGAAGCGACGGGAAGCCTGGCCGGCGACCAGCAGACTGATGTTGCTCCCTCAATTGCGGGCAAAGTCGTTGCCGTGGGTGTGGATCTGGGCAGTTACGTTAAGCGTGGTCAGATGATTGTTCGCCTTGATGATGTGGATTCCAAACTTCGCGTAGCACAGGCGCAGGCGCAGGTTGAGCAGGCGAAAGCAGTCATGCGGCAGGCGGAGGAAAAGGTCGGTTTGCGACCTGGTCAAGCGTTTGATCCCAGCCGCGTCCCGGAGGTAGCAACCGCTCGACTGGCCCTTGAGCTGGCTGAAAAGAACCTGCGCCGGTCCGAGAAGTTGATCGAATCCGGAGATGTGTCGCGTTCCTCTTACGATCAGCAAAAAGCGCAACGCGATCAATTGAAAGAACAGTATGAATCGGCCTTGTCGCTGGTCCGGCAAAATTACGCAGCGGTGATGACTGCGAGAGCGAATGTAGCAAATGCCGAAACCCAGTTGGGGCTGGCTCGAAGAGCTCTTTCCTACGCGCTGGTTTTTTCCCCAATCGACGGGTACGTCGCCGAGCGCAATGCCGATCTGGGCGAATACGTTTCCCCCACCTCCAAGGTCGCGACGGTCGTGCGCATTAATCCCCTGCGGATTCGCATTGATATTCCCGAACAAGCGATCCCGGAAGTAACAGTAGGGCAGTCGGTTTCAGTAACTACGAGTGCCTGGCCCGATAAGAACTTCAGTGGTCGTATTGCCAGGATTTCTCCAAACGTGACTGCTAGCTCGCGCACATTGTCAGTGGAGGCTGATATCGAAAACAGCGGGGGTGCGTTAAAGCCTGGTCAGTTCGCGACCGTGCGCATTTTGCAGTCGCGTTCGCAGCCGGCAGTACTGATTCCCGCGCGATCTGTCCGCACCGAGTCGGGAGTGAGTCGTGTATTCGTTATTCGGGAAGGACGCGCTGAACAGCGGCTGGTCCAGCTGGGGCACTCTGAAAGCGACCTGGTGGAAGTGAAGAGCGGCGTCGCTTCGGGCGAACAGGTGGCCACCAGCAACATCGATCAAATGAGCGACGGGATGGCTGTAAGAC
>JBGTLM010000046.1:0-5311 GCA_041744135.1 Pyrinomonadaceae bacterium | reverse complement strand
GCGTCGCCTGCGGCTCGATCCAGCGCCACAACAGAAACGTCAGGAGCAAGGCGGTGCCGACCGTCGCCACGCTCAACCCGTAATGCCACATCACTTCGGGGAGTTTTGAGCGAGCGACTCGCCGCATATAATTTGTCCCTTCCACATTCCCTGTCTATTCGATTTACTTAACGCGGTAGGCGAGAGGCCCTCGGCGCTGCCGTTTGCATCGTCGGCAGCGCCAACTAAATGAGCCTGGGCTCATCACGGACGCTTAATTCAAGGCTGTCCCACACCTCGTCTCCTGAAGCCGCGGCGCAATTCCAACCGAGATTCCGTTGTGTCCGTTTAGCTGATAGCGGAGCGTCGCGCCGACGCCGCCGACATCGGCGAGTAGTGCGCCGTCTTCGATGAACGTGATGTTCGCGCCGGTCTGCCTCGCGCGCGTCACGAGTTCGTCCGTGACCTTGACCTTGAGCGTAGAATCGCCGGCGCTCATCACCGCCTCCTTCTGCGACTCGTTGAATAACCCTCTGCCGACCTCTTCATCGCCCGCGTGGATATCTTCGAGTGATGTGCTCAAGTACAACTCGTCCACCTGCCCTCGTGACAGCGCGGCGAGCGTGTCGTGCGCCCCCACGACGGCGAATCCGCCGGCGCGGTATTCGTCCAGCAGGCGTTCGACACTCTCGACATCCATTTTCGCTTCGTGCCGTTGAACTGCCTCTAAGGTTCGTTCCGCGACGACGTGTTCAGGCGTCGTGATGTCAAGCCGCAAGGTGTCTATCACGCGCTCGCTCAAGTGCGGCGGGAATTGCCCGCGCAACACGGGCAGAATCACTTCGTCACCGGCTAAAACGATGTGATTGATTTTTTCTGTTCGCACCACGCGGTCGAGCGCCTCGACGACCTCTTTCGCGTGATGGAGGTGGTAATTCTTAATGTGTCGCTGGTAGCGCGCCTGCGACCACCCGCCGAGCTGCGTCTGGCTGACGTTCGGGTTCTTGACGCTCACCTCGCCCAGATTCTCGCCGACGCCGAAAACGTAGATGCGCGCCGCGTTCGTGTCTGCAATGAGCGCGGCGTAGCGCGGGAACTCATTGCTCACCCGCTCCAGGAAATAAAGATGCGGCTGGTGATAAACGTACAATCTGTGTTCGTGAATGGGTACGTCGAGGTCAACGGTCTCAAAGAAATCACCGGCGCCGGCACACGCAAAGATGGCGACGCTGTTCGCCGATGGGCGAATGTTCTCAAGGTAAACTTTGATACGTGCCACATCAATGTCGAAACTGACGCGTGCGGGCGAGCGTAAAGGGTAGGCCTGGGCCTTGGCCTTCAACTCTTTCCGTAAGAACGAATTGAAGCTCGCCCGCCCCCGACGATCGGCTTGCGTGCTCAGGTAAAGGCTGATGACGGGCAAATCAACGGGTACAAAAGCGGCTAATCTATCGAGCGTTTCTCGAAGCGGCATAAAACTCTTTTTCGTTTCGCTGGCCCTTCGTCCGCGCAAGTTGCGACCGGAGAGGGCCCTTTGATGAACATGAGTGTAGGCGAAAGATTTGACCGGAGAAACCGTGTGAATACCTATGCTACCTGGGTGTTTTTGCCTAGTACCGCGTCGGGGAGTCGTGTCATCCAAGTCCAACTCCAAGAAAGATAGTGTCAAAGGAATCGAACAAGCCTGTCAGAGCATCTTCATTCTCTGCGCTCACGTACGATCTCAACCGAGCAAGGAGCGCCTGTCACCAGCCCTGTTGAAACACTACCAGCGCGGAATCTTTCAAGGTTACTAGTGAACCCCCGCGAACCAACGAAAATCGAGTCGGCTTCCCACCTTTGAGCTTCATCAATTAGAACGCGCTGCGGATCGCCTTCTTTGATTTCGGCCGTGACGGTTAACCCAATGGCGCGCAACTGTTCGGTGGCCCAGTCAAGCATGGTGCGCGCCTTCACCGCCGCTTTTTCGTTGCTGTCGTTAATTATGGCTGCCGTTGTGGGAAGAATAGCCGCGATTCTCGTGGGTGAGATTCCATCGTCAACGGCGATAATTCTCACCTCAGTTCCCTCAGGCCACGCGCGTCTGCCCACCTCGCGGACCGCCAGTTCGGCGCTCGGCGATCCGTCCACACCGATAATGATCCGCTCACGACCTTCATGAACATTTTCGATCGGGTGACGGGCAACTCGCACAGAACAGTGTGACTCCGTGGCAACCTTTTTTGACACGCTGCCGAGAAAGAAGCGACCGAGTGCGGAGCGACCGTGCGAGCCCACCACTACGAGGTCCGCATCCCACTTGTCAGCCTCTTCGATCAGCGCCAATGACGGGGTGCCCGCCAAAGGCTCAGCGCGTACGTTCCATTGGGGAAAGTCTGCTTTAATGAGCAGGCTCGCTTCCCTGGCCCACTCCCGCGCCTCTTCGAGCACCTTAGAAGCCTGCGCTTGAACCTGCATGATCGCAGCTGTCACTCTTCGTGAGGCCAGTGCTGTTCCGGCAATCTCCTTAATTGACGAAGACGGTGACACCCAGACATCTCCCACGGAAACGACCAAAGCCTCACCCTGACGCGGAAGTCCGGCACGCACCAAGTCTGCGAGGGCCACAAGCGCATCATCCGAGCCGTCGTAACCAACCAATATTCGCATCTTATCCTTAACCATCCGCGTATCTCAGGACGCTCTGACGTTCCTTCGACCTAAGATCGTAGGAAATATTCCTTTACCCATGGGACTGGGGCTTCGCGGCGATCGTTCGCAAAATAAGACGATCGCCACAAGGCCACCGGCCAACCTTAGCCAACAGTCGCGGCTCTGGCCTGAAGAAACAACACCGTGTCGATTCCATGGAGCACCCCGTTCGAGGCCTCCAAATCCGGCGAAACAACTCGTGCCTCGTTAATCCAGAGACCGGCGCGCGATTCAATTCTCAGGTCTTCTCCCTGAACTGTCTTCGTAGTGTCGAGATTCTTTAATTCACTGGACATCAGCCTGCCTGGAACGATGTGATTTCTCAGCACCAACTGAAGCTGGTCTCTATTCTCTGGCTTGAGCAAATTATCCAATTTTTCAGCAGTTACTTTTGCGAACGCCCCGTCAGTCGGAGCGAAAATTGTGAATTGACCGTCATCCTTCAAAGCTTGTTTAAGTCCGGCCGCAGACAAAGCTTTGGTGAACACTTGAAAGTTCCCGGCTTCCGTTGCAGTTTCGATGATGTCGTAGTTCTTGTTCATTGGTCTCCTTTTGGTGGTTCTGAGCGGCGACTCTTAGCAACTTATTCGTTCCAAGCGCCGCTGATGCCTGGAATGATTAGTATTAGGCCACTGTCTTGCGGCACAGCCGTACACACCTGCGAAACAGCGTTTCGTATGTTGGAGTGAGCTTAAGTGATGTGTGAGGCTAGCGAATCAGCGGAACTACGCACCAAATCTAAGGGTATTCACTCACGCAGCAAGCGATCGAGATTGCCCTAGCGCGAATGCTCTAAGACATAGCGAGCTATCTCTACCCGGTTATTGAATCGCTTCTTCTCGAGGATGTGACTGATGTGATTTTCAACTGTGCGGACACTGATCTCCAATTCTGCGGCAATTTCTTTATTGGACAACCCTCGCGAAACCGCTAAGGCCACACGATCCTCCGCCTCTGTTAGTTCATCGTCCTGAAATGTCATCGGGGCATCCTCCACAGAGGAGCCTACCAGACGCGCAATTTGAGAATGAGTTCGTTCAACTCTATTGAGAATTCCATTAACGACTGCGATCAATTCGTCGGGCTCAAACGGTTTTGTTAGATAAGCATCTACCCCGGCACGAAATCCCTCGATGCGGTCTGCCGTTTCGTCCTTGGCAGTAAGAAACACAATCGGCACCAACGCTGTTCTCGGGGCGCCACGCAGTTGACGCATCAGTTGATAGCCGTCCATTCCGGGCATGCGAACGTCACTCACTACCAGGTCGGGTACAGCCTCAGCCAGTTGCACAAGTGCTTCCCGACCACTGCGAGCGGTGCTCACATCATATCCTCCGGCTTTAAGACAGGCTGCCACGGCGCGGAGGAGATTTGGCTCGTCATCAACTACTAACAATCGCTTCGACATTGGCTTTTTCCTGATCGTCCGCTTCGGCCTTGCCCTCATCTGTCCATGGTGGCAATAGCACCGTAAAAATTGTGCCCCGTCCCAGCTTACTCTCGACGATAATCTCGCCTTCCAGTTGGTTTACGATGTGGCGAGCCAGGTAAAGGCCCAAACCGACACCAGAAGCTGCAGTACTGGATGGGAATTCGTTAGCTTCCAATTCAGTCGCCTTAGAACGCGCCCGATAGAATTTGTCGAATACGTGTGGCAGGTCAACTTCAGAGATTCCTTGGCCGCTATCCTCCACAATGATTGCGATCCGCCCATTAGCCTCATGGCTTGAGACAAGAACCCGCCCACCTTCGGGCGTATATTTGATCGCGTTATCAATCAAGCCCCGAACAACTCTGCGCAATCCTTCGAAATCACCCTGAGCAGCAGGCAGCTGAGCCGGAACAACGGTTGAAAGCACGAGGCCCAGCGACTCGGCCCGGTATCGCTCCGCCTCTACAGAGGACGCGATCAATTCACGAACATCCACTCGTGATATATGAAGTGCGTAGCCACCGGATTCAATACGCGAAAGATCCAACAAGTTACCAACGAAGTCTATTTGCCGATCACACTCAGTCGCGATCGTTTTCGAGAAGTCTAGTAGTTCCTCGTTACTTAACGCGGCTCTCTGTAGCAAGTGTGCAAGTACCTTTATGGTGGTCAGCGGTGTCTTTAATTCATGGGAAACACTACTTACAAAATCTGACTTCAACCGATCCAGCTCCGTGAGTCGTTCTTCCCGCTCTTCGATTCTATCGGCCATCGAATTGAACGCCGTTGCCAGGTCGCCGATTTCGCCGGCGTCAGTGAGCGGTGCTCTCGCCGATAGATCGCCCGCGCCCAGTTGCTGCGCGGTCGTACGCAGACGCCGGATAGGAACTACAATACTGCGCTCTATCACTAGGGCTGCCGTTATTGCCAACAGCAACGCAATGAGTCCAATTAGAGCGTAGCGGGTGACGCGACTACGAGCTGGTCCATAAAGCGTTGTACTTGGAACTCCAATCATTGCTATCAAGCCGGTGTCCCTGACGCGTGCTATCCCGTATACGCGCTTTATTCCGTCAACGGGACTGGTAAGCTCGGTGACGCTTGTTCGCTTCTCGCCGAGTACCGACGAAAGCGGGGCCCAACTCAAGTCGGCTTCCGTAGGTGCCTCTGAACCGCGTCGCCGATAAAGGATGTGACCATCTGAATCCA
>JBGTLM010000045.1:0-6969 GCA_041744135.1 Pyrinomonadaceae bacterium | reverse complement strand
GTCGCCGTCATTGTCGAAGTCACCAAATGCACACCCGCGACTCGATTTCGCTGTTAACACACCTGGACCAGAATGAGCAGTTACTTCTTTGAAACGCCCATTCCCAAGGTTTTGGTAAACAAGGCGTGGGCCTCGATGTGGATATTCTTTAAACAGCTTCTCGACCTCGGGGTAGACATTGCCGGTAACGATCAATAGGTCGGGCCAACCATTGTTGTCGAAGTCGGCGAACCCGGTTCCCCACTCCACATAGCGTGTATGATCGAAGCCGGCTGCTCTCGACGCATCCTCGAAAAATTCGCGTCCACTATTCTTGTAGAGCATAGGCAGGTCATCTGCGAAGTGAGTTTTGAAGATGTCTAAAAAGCCGTCCCCATTGTAGTCGCCAATGGCTACCCCCATTCCGGCCTGCGCTTGACCATCTTCGTTATAAGCAGCGCCAGTTTCCAGAGAAACATCCGTAAACGTGCCGTCACGATTGTTGCGGTAAAGAGTACTGGCTGTTGAGTCACAAGCCACATATATATCGGGCCAGCCGTCGTTATTGAAGTCGGTCGTTATCGCTGTCATCGAGTAGCGACCCTCGACTTTAGCAATGCCTGATTTGGCGGACACATCTGCAAATGTGCCGTCACCATTGTTGTGATAGAGAAGATTAATATCGGTGGGCAAACCTTTTGGACCGCAATTGACGGGGATGCCTTTCCATGTACAATTCGCACCCTTTCCCGGCTCTGGCGCTGTCTGGAGATCGAACTTTAAATAATTTGCTACAAAGAGATCGAGGTTTCCATCGCGATCGTAGTCGACAAAAGTGCACCCTGAACCCCAGCGGGTGCCTTTCGTGCCGAGTGACGCTTTCTGCGTCATGTCTGTGAACGTGCCGTCGCCTCTATTTCGATAGAGTACGTTCTGGCCCCAATAAGTTAGATACAAGTCTTCGTACCCATCGTTATCGTAATCACCGGCGCAAATCGCCGATGCCCAGCCCGCATGCCGGAGGCCTGCTCTAGCCGTAGTGTCCGAGAAGCTACCGTTGCGCTGGTTCCGATACAACTTGATCGTGGGCTCTTTACCCTTGGGAAAACCTTCAAGGCGAGTTCCGTTCAGGAGCAGGATGTCTACCCAGCCGTCATTATCATAATCGAAGAAAGCAACGCCGCTGCCGTTGGTTTCTATGATGTACTTTTTGTGTTCAAGACCGCCGTAAATAATCGGATCAGAAAGCCCTGCAAGTCCGGCAACGTCTACGAAAGTGACGGGAAAACCGTTAACCTCACTCTTATCTTTCGACGCTGGACCGGTAGAGGGTCTCTGTTGCGCGAGCGCATAATCATGGCCAGCCGGCGAAACAGCGAGCACGCTAACAAGAGGCCCGCCCAAAAAGAGACACAACAGGATCAGGTGGTAACTCTTCTTAAACTTCGCGAACATAGCGGGATACTATCTGTCCTTGTCAGAAGTTGTCCTGAGTCGTTCGGCCAGTTCAAATTCTTTTTTGGCCTCTTCTAATCTGTTGGCCTGTTGTAGAACTTGAGCCAACAGATGATGGCCAGAGACGTTGTTCGGATCCATCTTCAGCGCCCGTCTCAGAATGACTTCAGCGTTCGATAGATCCCCTTTTTTCAGGTGAACCTTTCCCAAGACAATATATGGACCACTGAAGGTCGGGTTGAGCCAGATAGACTTTTGCAGCGGTGTAACTGCTTCATCCCACTTGAGTTGCCTGGTATAAGCCTCGCCGAGCCGGTAGTAAGCCATACCGAAAGCCGGATTAACGGCGATTTCTTTTTGCAGAAGCTCAATACCTCGTTCGATGTTAGCGTGAAAAATCGCCAGTTCACCAAGCGAGAAATTAGCCTGCGGCAGCTGCGGGTCAAGTTCGAGCGCCTTTTGCAGTTCTTTTTCGGCAAATTCCTCAAACCGCTGGCGAATCAACATCTGCGCGTTGATTAGATAGGCCGGGGCGGAATTCGGTTGAATACCGAACATTCGAGCGAACGCTTCGCGAGCCTTGTTTGGGTTTTGAGTTTGAATGTAACTGAGGCCGAGAACATAGGCGATTTCCACATTGTTAGGCGACCAGTTTCCAATCTGTTCGAGAAAAGGAATAGCCTCTTTAAGATGGCCCAGTAAGTACTGAGAGAGGCCCAGCATTTGCACCCCTTGGCGGTACTGAAGGCCATCTTCAGGCCCCTGCCTCACCGCAATCGAGAGATGTTCGATCGCTCGAGTGTAATCGCTCTTCTGATAGTAGGCCCAGCCTAGAAGATGACTTACTGTCGTATCGGTGGAACTTGAAGTGGGCAGCGATCTCAGCTTTTCTATTGCCGCGTCAATCCTACCGGCGCTCAGAAGCGCCTGCGCTTGCGCGACCAGGGAAGAACTCGATACAGGCTGTGACTTTGGTTGTTCCGTTTGGCCCGCGGCGGCAAATGCAAATAACGCCACCAGCAGGTTGACCGACATCAGACGGTATGCAAACTTGATCACAGGTATCAGTTCTTCTTAACTCAACGTGCAGTTTCGTACCGCTGCAATTTCTTCATATCTTCCCTGGATGCAGGTCTCAAGCTGATCGCAGCGCCGCCGCCGCTCGCCAACGCGACCTTCAATCTGGTTTGGTCGTTTACAAGGAAACGATGAATCTGGTATGCCATCGGATTGTTTTCCCAATGAGCATTGGCGGCATCGGTGTAGAGGGTAGCTACATACGAGCGTTTGAGGGTGAGCGAGGTTAGGGGAATGTTTGCGGTACGCGCTTGCTCATCTGTGATCGCCCCGATGTACCATTCATCTTTGTTTTTAGCTTTGCGAGCGACTGTTAAGTAGTCGCCCGGTTCGGCTTCCAGAATTCTGGTATCGTCCCAATCGACTGCTACGTCCTTGATAAACTGGAACGCATCCATAAAACGCTCGTAGTTTCCCGGTAAATCTGCCGCCATTTGTAAGGGGCTGTACATGGTCACGTATAAAGCCAATTGTTTGGCTAAGGTTGTGTGAACCTGCTCTTTCTTGCCCGCTTGGTAGTAGTCGCGTTTGATCTGGAAAATTCCCGGCGTATAGTCCATCGGCCCACCAATCAAGCGGGTGAAAGGTAAAATTGTTTCGTGTTCGGGAGGGTTGCCCGCACTCCACGCGTTAAACTCGTTGCCCCTGGCCGCTTCACAAGCAAGCCAGTTCGGGTAAGTACGGTGCAATCCCGTTGGGCGGACCGGCTCGTGAGCGTCCAACATAATTCTATTTTGGGCCAATTTTTCTGCCACCCTCACATAGTGATTGACCATCCATTGACCGTCATGATGCTCGCCCCGCGGAATAATCTTGCCCACGTATCCCGTTTTTACCGAGTCGTATCCGTGTTGCTTCATGAAGTTAATGGCTTCGTCTATCCTGCGTTCGTAGTTTGTCACCGAGGCTGAAGTCTCGTGGTGCATGATAAGTTTGACGCGCTTTGCGGAAGCGTGCTGCTGGAGTTCAGTGACATTGAAGTCGGGATAGGGGGTCACGAAGTCAAACACCTCTTCTTTCCAGTTACCGAACCAATCTTCCCACCCGACATTCCAGCCTTCCACGAGCACCCCGTCGAAGCCGTGTAGAGCGGCAAAATCTATGTACCGTTTCGTATTGGCGGTTGTGGCGCCGTGTTTACCGTTGGGCTTCAGGCTTGCCCAATCTGTTTCAGCTAATTTTATGTTGCCCACGTCGGAGTAATTCCAGCTAGCTGTGCCGACGTGCATTTCCCACCAAATGCCGACATATTTCTGGGGCTTGATCCAGCTCACATCCCGGATTTTGGAAGGCTCGTTCAAATTCAAAATGAGCCTGGAAGTTAGAATGTCCGCTGCCTTGTCGCTCACCACAATCGTTCGCCAGGGTGTTTGAGCCGGGGCTTGCAGATACGCTTTGTTGCCAACCGCATCAGGCACTAAGTGCGACGACAGACTAAACGTCTGTTTATTTGCCATCAAATTCATGGCCGGGTAATTGACCAAAGCCGCTTCGTGAATGTTGATGTATAACCCATCAGAAGTTTTCATCATTAACGGAGTCTGTACGGCATTAGCAGCGATGGGTGTTTTGAAGGCAATCTCCTGCGCGGCCTTACCGCTCGTGGCATCTATCTCGCTGATTTTTGTGGTCGAATAGATATACTCATTGGTATCGTAATCGCCTGGAATCCAAAAGGTTTTATGGTCGCCCGTCAGATTAAATTCGGTCTTCTCATCCGAAACAATGAAATACTTCAAGTCGGTTTGTTCCGGTACTTCATAGCGAAACCCTAAACCGTTATTGAACAAGCGGAATCTGATGATCATCCTTCGATTCTTGTGGGCTGGCTGTTGAAGCGTAACCGTAAGTTCCTTGTAATGGTTACGAATCTGATTCACTTCTCCCCATACCGGCTTCCAGGTTTCGTCTTTCTGGGATGTGTCAGTCTTTAATAAAGTGAAGCCTTTGCTAAAACCAGGTTGGTCTTTCAACTCAATCCCTAACTTACTCTTTTGCAAAACTGGCCTTCCTCTGTATGAAAGCTGATGTGTGGGTTCACCGTTGGCGGTCAGCCCAAAGGAAAGAGAAAGTTTGCCATCCGGAGACTGTATACTTTGAGCAAGGGCATTGAGGCTAGAAAGCAAAACCAAGAGGATCAGTACTTCTATTCTCAACATGTTCTCCTTCTCCATTTTTTTGGCAGCATTGGCACCGTGAATTATTCGCGTGGTGGCTTTTTTCCGAACCGGATATTCAGACAGACATCTCAAGAGAACGCGGGGAAGTTGGAAAAAACCCGATCGAGATTAACCCGCGAATCCAATTGGCCGCCTGACTCTGTTAAATGACATGGTTGATTACCTATTGCTCCGGTGAGTCGGATGGATTGCTCACTGGCAACCTTGCCGCGACGGTTAAGAAGTTTCGCGCGGCTCCTGGACGCCGAAGCGCCTGGCCTCTCGCTTCCAAAACCGAACGCTCAACTCGGGGGCGTCCTGAGCGGCGCGGTTCATCTCCTTGCGGATCCTCTCGAGACATTCCTTAGGCGTGCCGCGGCACCCCAGAGGGAGGTGCAGGGTCTCTTCGATGTCGCGCCGGACCGCCGAATACCAGTCAGCAGCGGTCGCGTGTTCCGACGCGCGCTCGGGAAACCGCAGGAACGTTTGCAGTCCTGCGAGAACAGCAGCGATGATGCTGGCAAAAGCAACCCACAAGGCGCGTGGCGAGTCTTTCTCCAAGCCGGCGAAAATCGCCGTCCCAACGACGCTTGAAAAGACCACCGCGGGCACGCCGACGAAATAATTTAGCCGTCGAAACAGATCCGCCGAAGCGTAATGAGCGGATTGCGCGGCGTAGACGCGCTTGTGCCAGTTCTCGAGAAGTTCCGTTACCGAGACGTTCCAATCGTGGCCGTCGCTGCGCGCCACGCCTTTGACGTGAGAGCTCATGATTTCCTCCCTGTGCGACCCCGCGACTACTCCTCCCGGCCACCGCCGTGAAGGCGAGGACTTCGATGGGCAGCACCTCACTAGCTAAGTCTTCACTCGGCATCCACCGGTCTGCATGATTACTGTGACAGACTCAACTGCGAAACCTCGGTGGGGTTCCCGGTCCCACAGAAATCATATGCAACACAATTCCTCGCCTTAAAATGCCGTTCGGGACCAAAATTAGTAAAGATAGAACTCCGTACTCAACGACCATCAACCCTTAAAAAAGATCATGTGTTAACACCAACGATCGAATCGAAAGTGAATATGAATTGATTGAACTACTACCGTCAAGGGTTATCGTTCCAGCTGAAGCAAAGCTCTTTCAGAGACAAATACTATTAGATAAACTATTCAGCTGTAAATATAGGTAGGAATCGGACTTTTAGCTAGTTTCACAACTAAACTACATGTTAAAGCGTAGCGCGGAAGGCGCAACTCAGAAGTTCCTGGCAGGCAGGATGAATCCTGATCGCTGCGCCCGCTGAACAGGGGGGCCTAGGCCGCTTTTGGTTTCACGAGCGCGTGGAGCGATCTGGTCGCATGTATCGGCGCTGTGCCGGTACACTACTTTATTGATTTGCCGGATTCGGCGTAATATTGAAGCGATCGGTGACTAATTGCAGTCTTCCGTCGGAAATTACGCCGAAAATCAACGCCCAATAAGAGCCTCGCCGCCAGTTTGTGCGACTTCAAAAGTGAATCGAACATAGCTATTGTAAGCACGTCAATGCCACTCGTGCGGCAAACTTTAATACCGGGAAATTGTTTTAGAACTTGTCGTACTTTAGCGTCAATTGCGGTGTGATCGGTTAAACGGGATGCGCCGAGAAGTAAACCGCTGAGTTAAAGCATCCACTTAGACAAAGGAATAAGCTATGACTCAGACAATGCAGAACACCATGCAGGCCGCCGCCCTCGACCGGTTCGGCGGTCTCGAGACGATTGTGCTGCGAACGCTGCCCGTGCCCGAGGTCGGGTCGGACGACGTTCTAATTCGGGTCGAATCTGCCGGCGTGGCGGTGTGGGACGTTTTCGAGCGCGAGGGGGGCTTCGCCGAGATGTTCGGAATTGAGCCGAAGTTTCCCTATGTGCTCGGCTCGGACGGGGCGGGCACGGTCGCCGCCGTCGGCGATCAGGTCAGCCGCTTCAAGGAAGGCGATCGCGTGTACGCCGCCGCTCTCATTAACCCTAAGGGCGGGTTCTACGCCGAGTACGCCGTAGTGAAGGCCGACAACGTCTCGCACGTTCCTGACAAGCTAACGACCGAGCAGGCGGGCGTAATGCCTAGCGACGCGTTGACCGCCCTTCGCGGCTTGGACGAGATGCTGGGTCTGAAGCAGGGCGAGACGCTGATGATCTTCGGCGCGAGCGGCGGCATCGGACATCTGGCCGTCCAGCTCGCCAAGCGGATGGGTGCGCGGGTGCTGGCGGTTGCTTCGGGCGATGACGGCGTGGCGCTGGCACGGCGGCTGGGAGCCGATGT
>JBGTLM010000044.1:0-52242 GCA_041744135.1 Pyrinomonadaceae bacterium | reverse complement strand
ATTAATGGCGCAGACCATTTCTTCGACGGCCATCTGGATGAATTGAAACGGGTGATAAAAGAGTGGGTGCTGAAACAACTCAACCACGGTGCTGCGCCAGCATCGCCGGTAGCGTGAGAGGGACCCTACTGCGAAGGGCCTAAGTGTCCTAGTTTAAAAGCCGATCCACGAAGTCACACGAAATGGCACTAACAAGATTTCGTGTCGTTTCGTGTTGATTTGTGGATCGCTGCTTTTTCCCTGTTTACCATTTACGTTTCACTTATCACAGACATACGATAGCCCCATGAGTTCATATACGGATCCGGCAATACGCATCACGCTTTTACCGCGCGATACCAATTCGCAGGGCACAGTCTTTGGCGGAATCATTCTGAGTTATATCGACATGGCGGGAGCGATAGAGGCGCACCGCCGCACCAGGATGGAACGATTCGTCACTGTAGCTATGCGCGAGGTCATCTTTCACAAACCGGTCTTCGTCGGGGATCTGGCGAGTTTCTATGCCGAGACGGTGCGCATTGGAAACACCTCGATTACAGTCCGCGTCATCGTCGAAGCGGAGAGAGTTGGAGTAAGCAGCGAGCGCGTAAGAGTAACTGAGGCTGAAGTCGTCTACGTGGCTGTCGATGCCAACCGCCAGAAGATAAAGATTAACCAACCATAGGCAGCAGGGGGCACCGCTACACTCCGCGACGCAGATGCAGCTCGAAGATGCGCACATTTGGGTACCTGCCGGACCAGGGGCCGTGACAATATCGGCTATCCCGTCTCCGGTTACATCCCCGATCGCTACCCGTACTCCGCCGGTGAATTGCTCGCTCCTCAAAACGGAGTTGGTAATCAGGTTGTCTAATGAGGTCTATAGACATTTCACTCCTAACGGCTGAGGAATTGGCGGTGCAGTTGATTCAGTTTTTCACTGTGTTAGGACTGAATAGTGCGCCGCCTAAAACCCTTCCTTGGCCCGACAGGCTCCGAGCGGCATTGTGACGATTAGTGCGGGCGACAAAGTCTTGACCTCTAACCCAGAGCGGCCATTACTCTCCTTCAACGCCTTTCAGTTCAGCAATGCCTGCATACGTCTCAACGCCGTGGCGGCTTCCGTAAACCCAGGTTGCTGTTCCAACGCCAGTGTGTAGTGACGAGCGGCGTCCAGATATTTCCGGCGCGTCTCGTAAACGCGACCCAGGTTGAAGTGAGGAAACGCATAAGAATCGTAACGCGGAGCAAACAGAGCGCGTTTGAACCAGCGAACACAGCCGTAGGAATCCCCCTTGGCGAGAAGGTAACTCCCGATGTCGTTGTAAGGGTTGCCGAGCGTCTCGTCGACACGGATTGCTTCGAGACATGCCGCGATGGCCTCATCGTAGCGATTCTGAAAACTGTAGACCCAGCCCAGAAAGGTGTGCGCCTCTGCGGTTGGGTAGGTCCGGATCGAACGCTGGTAGAGCTCGATTGCCGACTCGTAGTCTTGGGCCAACTGTGCCTGGTAAGCTTCCTGAAAAAGCTGCCTGGCCTCGTACTTAGCTGCTGGTGAAACGTCGTCCTCGTACATAGCTGCCCCGTCATTTCGTTTCAACGCATTCCGACTCTTGATCGCCCGCTTTATCCAGACGTCTGATTCGCCCGTCAGTCTTCGGTGCGATTGACCTCGCAGCCAAGACCGCTCGCCGCAGGATGTCAAAATCGCTCTGAGCCTGCTCCGGCAAGATCAAAAGCCGCGCTCCCTTGAGCATCGCGTAACCGTCTCCGCCATCAATTGCCAGGAAGTTTGTGGTTGCCAGCGTGTAGTTCCTATTGTCGTCGAGAGGTTTTCCATTAACGGTAACTTCGGCAACTCGAGATCCAGGCGGGCGGCTGGCGTCGAATGTAAAACGAAGCCCCGCCACCTGTGGGAATCGCCCGGGCTCCCCGTCTTCCGCGCTCCGGCTTACGCCATGTTCGAGCGCGGCCCGCAGCGTAGCACCGAGCAACTGCAATTTTACTACCTTGTTATTGAAGGGGAGAATCGAAAGCAAGTCTCTTTTCGTCAGCGCGCCTGGACGGATAATCAAGTCTGCACGGACCGAGCCACCATTCATCAGAGCGACATCTGCGCCGGTCGCCCTGCGAAATGCCTCAGCCACCATATTTCCCACATTCGTTTCGCGTGTGCGATTCTCCGCGCTGCGCGCATCCAGCGCCACCCTTGATCGGCCCACCGTCTGGGAGAGTTCCTTTAAGAGTCGCTCATACTTCCGGTAAATCGCCGCGAACTCTGGATCCTCCCTTGTTTCGCTGGTTACCGGAATCACTTCCCAATCGATGCTTTCCAATTCACCGCTGGTCTTTGAAATGTTCAAGTCTATTCTTCCTAACTCACGAGCTTCTGCCGTCATCTTGAAGATTGGGGCACCGCCTGAGGCCGACTGCAGCAGAGTATGTTCGTGGCCTCCGATGATTACGTCGACATCCGAGCAACGTGCTACCTCCTTGTCCTCCCTCATCGACAGGTGGGTCAAAGCCACCACAACCTTGGCGCCACGTGAATGAATATCGGAAACAATTTTCTTTGCTGTTTCGCAGAGGTTGAGGAAGTCAACGTCCGGACCCGGTCGCGATGTAGTCCTCGTCTCGGGCAGTACCAATCCTAAGATCCCAATTTTAACGCCACCAAATTCGCGGATTACGAATGACTCAGCACCGCCGAATGGTTTGCCTGTTTTCTTGTCGATGACGTTGGCGGCAATCCAGGGAAAGCGCGACTCTTTCATGCGTTCGCGGAGCACTTCAGGTCCAAAATCAAATTCATGATTCCCTAGAGTGGCGTAGTCGAGACCCGCTGTATTCCAGGATTCGATCATTTGAGCCCCCTTGTACGTTATTGACTCAACCGAAGGCGAGATGGTGTCACCCGCGAAAAGAAAGAGTGTGTGAGGTGACTCCTTCTGAATCTGTTTCTTCAAAGTCATAACGCGCGCCAGACCTCCGCGAGTCCCACGGTCGACCGGCGCAAACTGATAGACATCGTTCACTTGAAGGAGGGTGATGCGGGTTGTGCACTCACCCGCTTGCTGAGCTGAGCCAGTAAGAACGCTGAAGAGAGTAGTGACAATAACCAGGACAGATGCCCGAGTCATCCTTTCCCTCACCGCTTGATAATTTCGCATTAATCGTCTCCCGACTAGGCTCGTTATGTTGGTTCAGAAGCCTGAATTATACTCGCCTCATAGCTCCCGGCTAAGTTTTGAAGCTCAGGAAAATTTAATGCCCATTGACGAAACAGTTTTTATCACAGGATTTCCAGGCTTTATTGCCGGGCGGCTCTTGGAACGTCTCGCCCGGGCCGGCGGGCCCTTTTTACTTCTGGTGCAGTCCCCCTTTGTAGACCGGGCTCGAGTTGAGCTTGAGAGAATTGCTCATCAGACTGAAAACCCTCTCTCAAACTTTCGCATTCTCGAGGGCGACATCGCCCAACCCAATCTTGGGATGTCTCAGAACAACCTTGCAGTAGTGAGTTCTCAACCCATTGTGATCTTTCACCTCGCGGCAATCTACGACCTGGCGGTGTCCCGCGATGTAGCCGTGCGCGTCAATGTGGCGGGCACCAGGAACGTCAACGAGTTGGCGCAGTCGTTGCCGCACCTGCGTCATTATCACTACGTCTCCACGTGCTATGTTGCCGGAAAACGAAAAGGACGAATTCTGGAAACCGAACTGGAACACGCAGCCGGTTTCCGCAATTACTACGAGGAGTCGAAATATCTCGCGGAAGTGGAAGTGGAGGCGCTCAAATCAACTTTGCCCATCACTATTCATCGGCCCGCTGTGGTTTGCGGTGACTCAAAGACTGGCGAAACAGCGAAATACGATGGCATCTATTACTTAATCCACTACCTGAAAAAATGGCCGAATGTATTGAAGCTCTTTAACATTGGAAACCGCGAAGTCAGCTTGAATCTTGTGCCGGTGGATTTTGTTGTTGACGGCATGGCTGCACTGGCTCGGGATCCGCGGGCAATCGGTAAGACCATCCAGCTGGCGGATCCTAATCCACTCACCACCCACGAGCTTTTCAACACTATTGCCCGACGCCTGAAAGGCCGTGGCTCTCGCATCACCGTTCCTGCCTCAATAGTACAGTTTTCTTTAATGCTGCCGCCCTCCCCTCGGATCACAGATCTACCCCATCACGGTGTTCCCTACTTCTTTCTGAAACAAACCTACGACACCAGGCAGGCCAGCGCGCTCCTCGAGTCGCACGAGCTGCGCTGCCCGTCTTTTTCCAGTTACGCTGACACGATCGTAGACTACGCGGTTTCCCATCCGGTGCTGGATGCCTAATTAATCCCGATTGGACACCAATCAGTTTCTCAGTGGTCGATGCGAGCACGGCCTTTGATCATCGGTACGGCTGAGCCGCCTGATGTAAGGCGGTGACTACGCCCGCTGGCTTTTCTAATTTTGGGGCTATGCCCCCAGGAGCGCAGCCACTCCTTAGAGCGACTTTAACGAAAGGGCATAGCCGCTTCCTCACATCACGCGGCACAGCCGTAGCGACGATCGCATAGCTGGTGGACCCTTCCAGGGTCGGGACTGAAATCTTCCGATTACTAACTCATACCTTCAGGCATGTTCACACTCGCGGTCGCTCACGCTTGCGGCCGCCCTTCTGCAGGCCTTTCGGAGCTGGTTGCTCCCTCCATTTGACATTTAACCCAAATTAGAATTAATCTAAATCTAAATCGGGAGCATGATGGCAAAGCATTTTAAACAACACGGGAGCACGGCGCGACTGACGCCTCAGCGGGAAGCCGTCCTGCAGGTTATTCGCGCCCGGGAAGATCATCCGACCGCTAACGAGATCTTCGAGGCGGCGCGCGCCCTTTTGCCCGCCATAAGCTACGCCACCGTTTATAACTCCCTACGGGATTTCAGGGAAACGGGGTTAGTTCGCGAAATTAGCTTTGGAAATAGCGCCAGCCGTTACGACGGCATCACCGATCGACACGATCATGCGATTTGCACCAACTGCGGCAAACTCGTGGACTTCGATCTCAACGAAGCCGCCGATCTTATGGGCGCTGCAGCGCGCAAATCACGGTTCAAACCCGAGACAGTGTATCTGACATTGATGGGCCTTTGCCCTGATTGCCGGGAGTAACTTGAAGCGAACACTTAGAGCCCGCCAAAAGCGGGGGACTAAAAGGCTTTTTAACTAACAACTTGGAGGGTTCATGACAGCAGCAACAGCAGTAGCAGTCGAAATAGCAATGGTCGGTCAGCCGGCGGCGGACTTCGATATGGCGTCGACCAAGAATATCGAGAAGCTAAACGAAAACGTAAAGCTTGCCAGCTATAAGGGCAGGTGGCTCGTTCTTTTGTTTTACCCGTTGGACTTCACTTTCGTTTGTCCCACGGAGTTGACCGCGTTTAGCGATCGCTATGAAGAGTTTCAGGGCATCGGCGCCGATATCATCGGTGTCTCCACCGACTCGGCTTTTTCACATCGGGCATGGATTAAAACACCGCGAGACAAGGGCGGCGTTGAGGGATTGAAGTATCCTCTCGCCGCTGATGCTACGAAAAATGTTTCGCGTGACTACGGCGTGCTAATCGAAAATAGAGGTATTGCACTCCGCGGCCTCTTCATTATCGATCCGGAGGGCATTCTGCGTTACAAGGTCGTTCATGACCTGAATATTGGCCGTTCGGCTGAAGAAACGCTTAGAGTGATCCAAGCCTTGCAAACAGGTGGTCTCTGCCAGGCCGAATGGAAGCCCGGTCAAAAGACACTCAACGCTTAGACAATAATCGGTGAAGAGTGATAGGTGACCGTCCATCACCTGACAAGTCTAAGTCTGTGCCCTCGTCACTTATCACTCGGCATCTACGACGGGGGTTAAAAATTCATGGCAATGAGAATTGGAACAGAGATGCCACGGCTGGAAGGAGCAACCACATGGTTTGGGCATACTCAAGCTCACGCCGAAGCAGAATCCAAAGGTCATCCTACGCTCGTCCATTTCTGGTCAATTAGCTGTGGAATCTGCAAGGACAACCTGCCGCGAATCGCGACCTGGCGTGATGAATTAAGCGAACAGGGCCTGCGGGTGATCGCGGTGCATATGCCGCGGTATGAGGCGGACACGGATATCGAGGCGGTACGAGAAGCGATCGCCACCTTCAACATCAATGAACCTTGTGCCGTCGATAACGAGCATAAGCTTCGAGATGCTTTTCAAAACGACCAGGGATACGTGCCGGCTTATTATCTGTTTGACGCCGAGGGGAAACTGCGCAGCTTTGCCGCCGGCGAGCGAGGAGTCGATTTGCTGAAAGCGACACTTGATCGTGTTCTGACGCCGGCTAAGCATGTCGCTACAATTTGACGGTAGTACTTAATTCATTCCGGCGTAAACGATCCACGAAATAACATCCGGCACGAAGTATTCTGGTGTCTTTAGTGTGAGTTCGTGGATCGTTCTACGCGCTTTGGAGAGGTTAACAGCGAGGCCAAGTTAGGAAACTACTCTCAACTAAACTCTGGCTGGACTAGCCTCGGGCCAATTTAAGACTGTGCAACATGACCTGCCCTCGTTTCTTGAAAGCCCATCACCACAATCAGAGTGTTTTGAGTGTTCTAGCTTGGTTTCAAGCGGCGAGAGCTTTCGAGATCTGCCCGCCAACTAACATGAGAAGAAAAACGCTCACGACGGCCGCGCCCATGGCCAGACCAACCAACAACAGAATTATGAGGCTAACAAAAAGCCAGTCACTGATTTTTCCCTCACGCGCCTCGTTCGCCGAAACCGTTGCGCGTTTGCGCAGCAATTCGATGTTCTTCTGATTCGATTTCCACCACGCGTCGAATAAATCTCCGACGAGGGGCAAAGCGCCCACTGCGTAGTCGATGCCGAGATTAAGTCCCATGCGTAGTAGGGTAACCTTGGGGACGCGGTAGCGGACGGCTGAGGTAAGAATATACAGCGAAGCTAAAGTGGTAGCCGTGTCGCCTACTCCCGGAATTAGGCCCACTAACGCATCAAGACCAACACGCCAGCCAAGCCCGGGAACGCGAAAGAGATCGTCCATTAGCCAGCCGAGACGTTCGAGACTCTGCTCCACTTCTACGGAGCGCTGTTGACCTATTGAGTCGCCGGCAAGTCTTGTTTCTTCCGCCATTAAAGCTGTCATTGTTATGTTTAGCCTGGTCAGATCCGCTTGCTTACCTTTTCATCGTATCCGCGTCATTTGCTGCCAGAAAAATTTACCCACCCGAGCAAAGGCACTAAACGCGTTACCGTCTCCACTTTTTTCTCTGCCAGGGTTAGCCGGCAGTCCCAATGACTTGGCTAGTTCCGAGTCTGGTTTAGCAATGTCTTCATCTCCCCGTTTGCTCGCCAGCCAGCGGTTAAAGGTACGAGCAACTGTCCTTCTTTGTTCGATAGGAGCCTCCGCAATAAACGCGCCTCGCAGATCGTCCAGCTCGGCAATCTCGAAAAGGTTCGCCTTATAATAGCTCCGCAGGGCCGCAAAAAACTTTTCCTCGCCCAGCAATCGTTCTAGCTCGACGAACATCATGGCGCCCTTAGTGGCAACAATCGCAGCATACTGGAATGAGTTGCGATAGTCGCGAGCGGAACGGTTAGCGTCCATGTCTTCCCCGCCGAAGGTACGATACACCCGGTAAACTCCCAGCAATTGATCTTCAAGCACCGTAGCGGCTTGTTGCTCGCCATAGACTTCCCGGTAATAGAGCAGCGCTGACCAACAAGACAGCGCCTCATCAAGCACAGGCTCCCGCGCCGGATTGTTTCCGACGGCCGCTCCCCACCACTGATGGGCAACGAGGTGCCCTACGGTCCACTCCAGACTTTGCTCCACGGAAGGGCGCTGCTCGCGAATGATCTCGGGAAGATTCCGCATACCCGCGGAATCAAAATCGACGTAGAAAGCACTGGCGATAACATCCAGCCCGGCGAACTCGGTACTACCAAGGCCCGCTACGAGGGGAACTTCGGCGATGTTGATCGTCTTGAAGGGCGGTGGTCCAAAACGCGCAGTAAAGATTCTGAGCGCATTTGTACCTGCCGCCAGGACGCGTTTGCCTGCTTGTTCGTGCGAGGGCAGAAAGATTGATCGCAGGGTCGTGTTTCCCACCACAGCTTCTTCAACGCGCAGGCGGTGACCGGCAATGATGGCGAAGTCTCGCAGCGCGGTGCCAGTAAAGGTCTTAACTGTTTCGCCTTCTGACTTCGTCTCCAGCTCAGTAGCCGAAGTAAATACCATCACACCGGAGGCCGCCTCAACGCTGACTTCGTAGTCGGCAACCTCGTTGAAAATGATGTCCCCCACACTCGGCTCAATCTTTCGCTGCCATTCACCACCATCATGCACAGCCAGCACCGGATAAGAAGTGCCCAGCAACATCATGCCGCGAGAGCGAAAATTGATGTCTCGAGCTCGACGGATCTCTCGTTCGCCGCGCAGAGCCGCGCTGACTTGCTTGATTACATGCGTCGTTATACTTGTCTCATCCGGGTCGATTTCCGGCACGCTCCCTTTAAAGCTCAGCAGAACCTCTGCTGATCCGCCGGGCGCTACAGCTTCACGCAAGTTGACGCGCAGAGTTGTGCCTTGATCGTCCAGGACGAAAGTTAAACGTTCGTTGTCAGCAGCCGAACGGACCTCCGTAACTTCAATTCGTGGTTCATCAGCTTCTGCCACAACAAGTGCCGCAGAGTTGGAACCTGAGGCAGGTACGGACTGGCCGACGCGCAGATTGGAATAGAGATGAAAGTAGAGAGCGGCGGTTGGGCGGTCACCGCGATTAATCCAGCGCACGCGCTCTGAGCCTGCATATGAACGCAAGTCGAAATTGAGCCTTAGATTGATTTGATATTTTGTCCGTTCTACCGTTTTGTTCTGGGCGCCCTCAACTGATTGTGATCGTTCCAGCTCTTTCTGAGTGGCCTGGCTGGAAACGACTGCCGCGAGGAGTGGCAGGAAAAGAAATAGGCAACTCCACGACACGTTCAGTGGTTTATTGTGACCTTTCATTGAGCGACCTGGTGTGCTGACTAGAGCTATCGTAACAAATGACAAGTTTGGTGCTCGGAGTCTCGTAGGAACCCAATATTTATAGAACCTTGCACCAGAGAATTTCGGAAGCTCCGGAGGAGCCAAATATATAGTGTGCGTCAGTCTGCTGGACTACCGCAGACGCCGCTGCGCTTTAGCGCGGTGCCTTGTCGCCGCTTTCCCTCCAGGGCCAGTCTCAGTTATGACTATGTCACGAATGACGTCGCCGCGCGTAATACCGTCAACTATTTCCATACCTGATACCACTTTGCCAAACACGGTGTATCCGCCGTCCAGATGCGGCTGAGGGGAATGGGTCACGAACCACTGCGAACCACCTGTATCTTTGCCAGATAGTGCCATTCCAACTGCGCCACGTTCGTACGGCGCCTGGTTTATTTCGCAACGGATCTGATATCCCGGACCGCCATTGCCGTCGCCGCGCGGGTCACCGTCCTGAACTACAAAGTTTGGAACGACACGGTGCACCGTGATGCCTCTGAAGTAGCCGCGCTTTGCCAGTTGTAAGAAGTTATCAACAGTGAGAGGGGAATCTCCAGGCATCAGCTCGATAGTAAATTCGCCGTTGGAAGTTGAAACCACCGCCTGAACATTTTTACCGATGCGGGAAATCGCGCGCTGGTAATCGGCCAACGTACTTCGCGTTTGCGCCTTTCCGATTCGCGTCGCTACGTCGCCCCCGCCATTGGCTTTCAACCGAGCTGCGGCACGGCGTCGGACGAGATAGTCTGATGAGTCTAGCGCCGTTGCAATCGCCTCGTTCGCTGCTGCGGTCTTCTGCTTTCCCAGGGAGTCGAGAATAGCGAGCGCCGCATCGTTCTCTTTGTCTGCCAGGGCCAACCGCAACGCTTTTATCAAGGCCGAGGTATTCAATTCGTCCGCAGGAAGCTCGCCTAAAAGCTCAGCGGCAGTGGCGCGAACGACGACATCAGTTTCTTCCAGACGCGCGATCAGTAGACTATTGACGTCCTTCGGCTTGAAGCCAGCCAAAGCCCGCAGCACATCCGGGATGGCATACTCTGAATGGACAGCCACAAGGGTGTTGATGGTGATGCCGGATTTTCTGTAGTCGAGCATTGCTCGCAGCATGTCTTGAGCCTGCTCCGCCAACTCGGCCTTGTTTCTTGTGGAGTCTGGCAGTGCCGCAATCTCACCCAGACCCTGGGCCAAAGTTGAGGCTGCGTTCCAATTCAACAACAAAGTCTCTTGAGCTTTTCTTCTGCCAGTTGCTCCACCACCGAGCTCCGCTAAATAGGTTTGCGGGGAGATTCGCACGAATGCAATATCGTGCTCAGGTGCCGAGTTATGAAAACCCGCGCGAGTTCTTCTTAACCAGGCAAGCGCCTCTTGGTCTTCTGCCCCCTGCAACAGGCGTCCGATAGTGGTGATGATTTCCAACGCTTCATTTGCCTGACCCGGGACAGTTCGCAGCGTGGCAGCCGACCAACCGGCGCCGCGTTTTAAAAGAGGGTTGGCTGCTCGTGAATCCTTAAGCGCCGCCAGGGCACGAACGGCGCTTACTCGCACCCGCGAATCTGTGTCTTTCAATGCCCGGTCAAGCAAAGCCTCGAAAGCAGCCTGGTCTTCAGTGGCGCCCAGGACACGAGCGGAGTTTGCACGAACCACGGGATCGGGATCAGCCAGCACGAGTTGTCGCAGTTGCTGGTTTCCGTCGGTTGCTTTCAGACGTGCGAGCGCGTTGGCCGCGTCCGCTCGGACGCTCAGATCAGAAGAGTAAAGAAACCGGGCGACGACCTTACCGGCGCCCTCGGGCCGAGCCCGAAGCGCGGCGGTCAACGCCAACCGAACCAATCCAGTGTCCGCCGCGGTGGCACGGCGAGTCTCAGATTCAAGCACCCCGAGAATTGCACTTCGCGCGGAACGCAAACGCTCTTCTTCAGTCTCGGGCAAGGCCGCCGTTGTTTTCCCCAGTGCCTCTACCACACGCGCTTTTATCGTGGATTGGTTGCTCTTGGTGAGTTCGGCCAACAGAGCGTCGCCGGCCAAGGCAGATTCAGTCTCACCGAGAGCAAACGCAGCCATTGCCCTGACGTTGTCGTCGGCGTCTTTCCGTAGCAATGAAATCAGAGTTGGCACAGCTCGTTCATCGCCGATACGCCCTGCAGCCAGTGCGGTGCGAGCGCGCACCGCTGCATTCCTATCAGATAACAAACCACTCAGGTCTGCGTCCCAGCGGCGCTCATCCTCAGCGCGCAGAATTCGCAACATTATCTCTTGGGGAACCGAGGCAGCTGAAGTTCTCGACTCCACTGCGGGTTTCTGAATGTAAGCCTCTCGCGCAGTGGCGATCGCAAAAAGGCACGAGCAAACGACGGGTGCAGCGCAGAGTGTCCGCCTGAGAGCAACTTGCGCACCAAAAATCATTCGATTACAGCTTTCGGGTCAACAGATTTAGTCGATAAGGGTTTCGCGACTATCTGACTGCGCTTTGTCCTGGGGAGTCGTCCTGTATGTATCAGGGACGCGCGGGTTCTCTGTCAAGGGCTCCACGGGCATACGGTGATTTGCAGGTCAGCTTGGCAGCCCGCCCGAAGCGGCGAGCACATATGGAAACCAGAAACTCTGTGTCATGTGGCCTGAAAGTTAGTTCCCAGAAGGTTAACAGAAATTTAAAGAGCGCAGGGTCAAAGCCATGGTTACCAGTTGATCCCGGCGGGCGTGAGTTTCTAAAGAGGAAGCGTGCCTCGCTCCCGCTCGCGGTCCTTTCGAGGAGCTGAGTTTCACACGGACTCTACGCCGATCCTCCGTGGGTGTCGCAAACGCTCGCCACGGCTGTCGACTTAAAATCCCATCAGGATTCGAATACAAAAGCGCCTCGCCAGTTACGGCGAGGCGTTTTCAATAGGTATTTCAGTTAATCGCGACGAGCTAGTTGGTTGCGCTTGATACGTTGGTAACCGGCGACTGCTTCGCGACGTCCGCGGGCTTACCAGCGTCCGGTGTCTTCGTCGAGCCATCTGCGGTGATGGACCTCATGCTGGAGGCATCCAGTGGTTGATCCTTCCTGTTCTTGTCGGCCGCCGCGCTCATCTGGAGCATTTTGCAGGTGCCTTCAAAGACGCCACCCTGCTCGATGACCAGCGACGGAGTCTGGATGTTGCCATTCACTTTCGCTGCCCGGCCAAGCTCAAGCCGCTGCGTAGCTATGATGTCGCCATTTATCGCGCCGTGGATAACCGCCACTGCTACCTCAATGTTGGCATCGACTTTTCCATTCGCTCCTACGATCAAGGTCCCGCTACCTGAGCTAATTCGTCCCGAAAGATGTCCGTCAACTCGGAGCATGGCTTTAAACGTTGCCTCACCGGTCAACGAAGTGCCGTTACCAATAAAGCCGCTAAGTGTGCCTTCCTTAATATCACGAGCAAGTGTTTCGCTCTCAGTCATCGCCTTAGCTGAAATCTGAGAGGTATCACTTGCAGGCTTAGTTTCGGGTGTGGTTGCCTGATATGAGGGGTAGTTGTCTCGGGGAGTGTTATAAGCGGACGCGTTCTGCTTATCGTTTGTATGTTCGTCGTCTTGTTGATCCTTGTTCTTTCCTATCCTCAGCATTTTAACCTCCGTAAATTTGGCGGCGCGGTGAGTTCAGTCACGAGTGGCCTCAGGGGGTAGAAGCAACGAAACGACCCGCTTACCTTCCAGTGGTGGATTTGTTTGCCAGTTTGGTTCTAGCCTGAATGGTCAGCCGCCCAGAAGCGGGGAATACATCATAGACAATCTGGACTACCAGTGTCCAGTCTGTAACGAAAATGCAACCCATGCTGCTTTGGGTTTGCTGCCATCTTCGACCCTCTCAGTCCATCCAGTCAAATAATTTGGCCTGCGCACTCTCCGGAATCAGGCAACCGCGAGAATTGTTGCAGCAAAACTCGTCATTATTGAGTGGGCAGGCGCTCCATCTCAGTTCCCATTGTCCCCAGACACACACTTCCCTCCAAAGATGAGGCCGTCGCTGATGAGGAGAGAGGACGTATTGTTACTTTCTTAAACTCGGGCTCACAGGAACTCGCGTTTTCGAGTCGCAACTCGAAGACCGACCCCTGTTGTCAACCGCCGAGCGGACGTGGCATTCTCAAGTGGAACAAACACAGAGGAGACTGGGGGCGGGAGAATGCCTGCGGAAGACAGGAACAAAACTAAAATGCTTCGCCGCGTCGGGGAAGCGATTGAGCACTTTGGAATGATCCAGAACGGCGACCGAATAATGGTTTGCCTCTCGGGCGGCAAGGACAGTTACACGCTGCTCGACTTGCTGCTCGACTTGCAATCACGTGCTCCAGTAAGGTTCGATCTACTGGCGGTGAATTTGGATCAGAAGCAACCCGGTTTTCCCGCGAGTGTCCTTCCCGACTACCTGACCGGTCGTGCTGTTCCCTTTCGCATTGTCGAAAGCGATACCTATTCAATCGTCAAACGCCTGGTACCAGAAGGAAAGACCTACTGCTCGGTTTGCTCTCGGCTGCGCCGCGGGATTCTCTACAACATTGCCGTCGAAGAGGGTTGCAACAAGATCGCCCTGGGCCATCACGCCGACGATATCATCGCCACCTTCCTGCTGAACGTGTTCTACGGCGGCACTCTCAAAACCATGCCGCCGGTTCTGCGTTCGCAAGATGGACGCAACACAGTTATCCGACCGCTCACCTACTGTCGCGAGTCAGACATCATCGAATTTGTCAGGTCGCGTCAGTTTCCGATCATCCCTTGCGATCTCTGCGGCTCGCAATCAAATTTAAAACGCGCGCGCCTCATGCGTCTCATCACCGATCTCGAAAAAGAGATCCCTAACATTCGCAGCTCGATGCTGACGGCGCTGGGCAATGCCGTGCCCTCGCATTTGCTTGATCGAAAGCTTTTCGAACTTGCAAAACTCGAACCCGCCACAGGCGACGTTGAAGCAGAACTCGATCTGGCTCTGGGCCACAACAACCAGAGCTCTGGTCAGCAACTCGTTTCGATGGGATGAAGAGGCGTTGGGCTTTCTGCGCTCGGGTCTCGGTTCCGTGGAAAACTCATGTCGCAGGGGAAGAAAAGCCGCGAACTCAATTTGAGCGACTTCCCGTCCGGCACCGTCACAGAATACTCAACACGGGTCTGCCTCGCCTGCATCTTCGAGCTCTTTACCAGCCAATTGGGCCTCGCGCCGCGCACCGCCTATTCCGAAATCAAACGATATGCCCCATCCATCGAAGAATTGACCGCGCCGAGAGCGGTGCGTCCCTTCTTCGATAGCGAAGAGAAGCACCCACAGTGTCCCCACTGCAATGCGGCAAAACGCTGGCACGCCCGGCTGGATACCCTTCGAATTGAAGGCGGCAAGAGCACGGATGCTGCGCGCCGGGCACTAGCCAAATCGCTCCCCAGGAAAGACACCCAGTTTCAGTTTATCGAAACCAAGTCGGACCGACGCACCTTGTTTTTCAACTGGCTCGACACGCAGCGTAGCCATCTTGACCTCGATGATGACTCCTGGTTAATACCTGCAACCCGGGCTTTTCTCGAACGACTAGAACCGAAGAACAACTGGTCAGAGGTATTCGCAGATCTACGGGCAGTGCGGAGATCGCAGCGGCTGGAAGAGGGCTGGGAACGAGCGGGGTCACGCCTCTTTCTGTCTCCGTCAATCTACAGCGAGGTGCTGATTGTGCAGTACCTCATCAGCCGTTCACAAACGCACGCCGGGCACACCTTCGAAGGTCGGATTACGTTGGTTGAGTTGATACGACGCTTGCGTTACTCACACTATCTCGGCGCAAACGAAATTACTGAAAGCGATCAGTTCGAGATTCTGGAGCGGCTCGTGGAAAAGGTATCTGGCGGTTCAGCCCGAACCAAGCTTTACTATGTGGTGGATCGCCGGGATTTTCTGGAAAAGGTTAAATCCGTTTACTCCCGTTACGCCACTTAGGTCTGGCTACATGACACAGAGTTGGAATGCGGAGGCAAGGGCAGCGCGAGGCGGCTGTGCCGCACTTCTTGGAGAGGTTATGGCTTTCCATGCACCAATCTTAATCGCGAGGCTATGCCTCTGCCGCGGCGCTGAGGCATGCCTCAAATCTCTAATGCTTCTCGGAAAGGCAAACCTTTCCGAGAAGCAGAGCCACCTCGCGCTGGACTCTGTGCTCAAGGAGTCGCAGGCGTCTTATACTTGTCGATTAGCTGCTGGAGTCCCTCAGTCGATCCGTTATGACGATACTTGTAGTAAGGCGTAACGATTTGCAGAAGCTGATCCTGAAACGGCTTATGCTCCGGCCTGCCCGCACTGGCACCGAGAGCTCTTACATAAAGGTCAATGGCTTTGTCCATCGTTTCAGTTGCCTTCTTTAGCGTCTCTTCTTTTTGTTTGCCCTCTGGCATTGCCTTATGAGTTTGCGCAAGCTGCTGGTATTCGTCATCGACCATGTTCCCAAGAAGAGCATAGCTGGTGGGCTCGGCCGGGTTAAGCGCAATCGCTTTTTCAAACCGAGCCTTCGCTTCCGCCGGATTACTGCTGACGAGAGAAAGAATCCCCATGTTCAGATAGAGAAGAGGCAGCATCACCTTTTGCTTCTCCCACCTCACATCGTCCAGGACGGCAGGCTTCTTATTCGCCTCGATAAGCTCTATGGACTTGAGACCGTACTGAAGGCTGACCGGTACGTGCTTCGCGTTTTGGCGCTTTGCCTCTTCTGTGCCGGCCATTGCGAGATGCGACATGACGGCTACATTGTCAGGATGCTTCGCCAATAGCGAAGCACCCTGACTGAAAGCCTCATCTATTCGTTTTAGAGCCAGCAAGCCGTCAAGTCTAACCAGCTGGATAGTTTCCAAATCCTCCTCTTGCTGGAATACTTTCTGAAAATCTTCTGCCAGCTTGAGCTTTTGGTTAGCGTCGGCTACCTGGGCGATTTCGCCCGAGACATAAGCCGCAACTTCTGAGCGTAAAGTGCTATTCGAGTATTTCTTAAGAAACTCTCCAGCAGCAGCAAGCTTGGCCGCGGCGTCCGGAGCAGAATTGATCGCAGCGACTGCCTTCGCTTCCGCCTCAGACACCTTAGGTTTGGCCTGTTGCTGATTGAGAAAGTCCGAAGAGAAATGCCGGGCAAATCCCGCTGGACCGATGCAAACGACGAGTGAGAAAACAGAAATGACGCGGAGCAATGAAAGGCTTTTGGATTTCATCTTTTCACACCTTATCCCGAAATGATTGCACGAATTGGTTACAGTCCAGCCGCGATATTGCTTTAAGGGCGCGGGCGATGGCAAGTCGTAAAACATTCGGCGGTGTTTTAAGGGCCACTCAATAACGGAACCGAGGAGCGGTAGCGACCGGGTCTTGTTGCGATTCCCCCATGTAGGGAAAATAGTAGAAGCTTATATAAATCATCCGATTTCAACGGGGCTTCCATGAGGGCTAAGGATTTGTCATTCCATCCAGACCCGGTCGCTACCGCTCCTCGGTTCCGTACTTGAGTGGAAACCGCCGAATACTCCCAAATCATACCGCTCGTTACTTGTGCACCGGCTTATCTCAGGTCTTCCCGGCCGGCTGACGCCGATATTTGTGCGTCACCGGACGGCGCCGGCCAATTCCAATGGCGTTCCGCGAAATTATCAAGGTGGGCGGCAACTGCCTTCTTTTGAACTCATTCGCCGGTGATTCCACTCGGTTCAGAATATCGTAAACCAGTTCCCTATCATTGCCAGCGGCAACAATCTCCTCGGGCGTTGCCTTCTGTTCGAAGTACATTCTGAGCACCGGGTCGAGTATGTCGTAAGCGGGCAACGATTGATCGTCGAATTGTCCGGGGGCTAGTTCCGCGGAGGGACGTTTTTCGATAATGGCCATCGGAATAGTCTCCTCGCCGCGATTGAAATGACGCGCCAGAGCGTAGGCCTCCGTTTTCAAGACGTCTCCGATGACTGCCAATCCACCATTCGTGTCGCCGTAAAGAGTGCAGTAGCCAAGGGCGAGCTCCGATTTATTCCCCGTTGACAGCAACAGCCGGCCCTCGGCATTAGAAATTGTCATCAGGATATTCCCACGCAAACGCGATTGCAGATTCTCAGCTGCATGTGAACCGCTGCCCACTGCCGGTTCCGGCAAGTTCATTTCTTTTACCAAGACCTGAAAAGCCTCTGTGATGGGTCGTTCAATTACTCTCATACACAGCCGGCGGCCCAGTTCCACTGAGTCTTCAATACTGGAACGAGAAGAGTAAGGCGAGGGCATCATCACCGCCAGCACGTTTTCCGGACCCAGTGCTTCACAGGCCAGGGCCGCCACGAGTGCTGAATCGAGTCCGCCGGAAAGGCCCAACACCGCCGTTTGGAACCGGTTCTTGCGCGCGTAATCGCGAATACCGAGTACGAGCGCACCGTGAATTGTCTCAATTTCTTCGCCGGGCAAACGATTCTCGTCCCGCAGGCCGCAGTCGAGATCGACCGTGCCGAAGAATTCTTCGAAGGGAGGGGCCTGCAAAATGATTCTGCCTTCGCAGTCTGCGACTATGCTGGCGCCGTCGAAAACAATGCCGTCATTTCCACCAACCAAATTCACAAAGACTATCGGCAGCCCGGCAGACCTGGCCCGGTGAGAAACCATTGCGCGACGTTGCCCCATCTTGCCCTTATTGAAGGGAGAAGCATTGATCGAGATGAGAACGTCCGCGCCCATCTCAATAAGTTCATCCGCAGGATCGTGTAGATAGAGACGTTCTTTCCAGAACGTCTTGTCGTTCCAGAAATCTTCACAGACCGCGATGCCCAGTTTGCTTTGTTCGATGGGAAAGAGGTGACGTTTAGGAGCAGGCTCAAAGTAGCGCGGATCGTCAAAGACATCGTATTCCGGCAGCAGGGTCTTATCCGCGAAGCCTACCAGCTGCTTATCATGGATGATCGCGGCCGAGTTAAAGAGTCTGCGCCCGGTAGGCAGACCGGTTGGCCTAACAGTGCCCACGATTGCGGTCAAGCCTTCAGTCGCCTGGATGATCTGGTCCAACGGCTGCAAAACACAACAGGCAATGTCCCGATCGAGAAACCAGTCAAGCGAAGTATATCCCTGGATACAGGTCTCAGGGAGTACGATGAGATCTGCCTGGTCCTGCTTACCCTGCTCGAGAGCTCGAATGATCCGCGCAGTGTTCCCTTCGTAGTCTCCGTTAGTGGTGTTTATCTGACCGATCGTGACGCGCATCTTCTTTGGGTCTTTGGTCTTAGGGCTTCGAGCTTGGTACTTGGAACTTTGTACTTTGTGCTGTGTTTCTTTGAACTTTGTGCTCTTTGCTTGTACTGAGGATCGTGCACGTTTCCAACTCAGATCGCAAATTAGAAAACCAAGATCAAAGTACCAAGTTCTAAGTACAAAGCACCAAGTCCAGATTTTGTCGTAGCCCGTCGGTGAGTTATATTAATTTCCCTTGCGGAGGGGTCGCATAATGGTAGTGCAGCGGTCTTGAAAACCGCCGGCCGAAAGGCTATGCAGGTTCGAGTCCTGTCCCCTCCGCCACTTTCTATTCAACAACTTACCGCTCTTCATCCGATCACATTCCATCCGTCCCAGTAGCGAATTGGCGCAATCTTGGCGCGCTTTTGGCGACTGGTCTTGAACGAAACGGCAACGGGCAACTGTAGGGGCGGCACTCCGTGGCCGCCCGTCGTTGTTGAGCGAATCAACTGCCGATTCTCCGGCATCGCCTGTGTGTAGCGAGAAGTCATCTGCAAAGTGGTGTGGACCCGACAGTGACATGATGTCCATCTCGTGAACTCCCTTTTCTCAACGAGTCGCAAGCGTGTGACGGTCGTGAACGAAGACCGGCAGTCTTTGATGCAAAGAAGAATTGAGGTAAGCGATTAGCCTGGGGGCGGTGAACGCGATCGCGCTAAGGCGTCAGTCCGACGCGCCTCAGCAAATCCTGAAAGCGGGAATCTGAGCGTAGATTCTTCCACTTCGGCTCGACCTTCAGGAAAACCATTCCCGGTTTGCGCTGCGCATACGCACGCTCCAGCCAAGCCAACGCCTCGTCGTGCTCACCTAAACCATTGTAGACGAGCGCGATGTTGTAAGGTGAAACGTAAGGCGGGTCGGAGGACTTCAAAAAACCTTCAAGGAGAGAGCGCGCTTCAGCTTCTTTGCCGGACTTTGCCAGTGCATAACCGAGGAACGCCTGGGCGTGAGTGCCTCTTGCTCCGGCAATTTCTCTCGCTCTCCTCGCTTCACTAATGGCCTCGGAGTACATCCCTTTCTCAATGTAAGCGCTCGAAGCATCGAGGTGCGCGAGGAAGTAATTCGGTTCCATCCCTAAGGTTTCCTGTAACCTCCTCAGCACCTAGTCGGTTCGTCTTGCATGAATCAGAAACTGCCCTTTGAGCGCGTTGATCCTTAGATTGAGCGGATCGAGTTCTCTGGGGCGTTTAGCTTCTGCGAGCGCCTGCGGGTGCCGCCCCGTGTTCGAGAGCAGGTGCGCGTAAAACAGGTGAGTGTCCGCGCCGTCCGGATTGAGCTCCAGGGGCGTGACGCGTTCGAGACCACGGCGGCGTTCGACCTCTTCGCGCCCGACGGGAGCACTATCTCGACGGGTTGTCCCATCAACATCACCGGGACGCGGTTCTGAGCAGGCGGCACGTCTCAGCGCCACACACTTTAGCCAACCATTTCCGGAGCGGAGATCTTCATCGGCAGCGGGTCAAGATCACGTTCGCGCTATGCGGATATGCTGCAAGCCCCGGCACTGCATCAGGTGCCGGGGCTTTCCTCTGACTCGGATTCGCGAGCTGCTCAACTCAATTCAGACCCAGATCCCTTCAAAATCTCGCTTGAAAAAGGCCACAAAATATCTGAGCGCAAATCGCTTTCGAAAATTTCTGGTTTTCTCAGGATCATTTAAAGGATTCCTGATTCTAGAGTTGTTGATTACGAGCGACTTACGCCGGAATCGAATAGTGTTTTCAACCTCTAATGTCTGCCCTCTTAATATTCGATCTTAAGATCAATTTCGCGCGCTCGGAATCACGTCAGAGGGGTCGGGTTCGGCGGACCTATGCTGCTCGCGAACCACTACGTCCTGTGCGCCAAGAATTTGTAGGTAGGCCTCTCATTCACACCCTGCTTTAGCTACGGTCTACTCACTAGCAAACCTCGTGGGTGGTGGTGAGCGCCGAGTGCACTTATTAACCGTTAGGTTCGTCGGTTTCGCCCACCACCCAGCTAAAGCAGGGTGTGAATGAGAGGCAACTAGAATGCTCGGATTAGACTTACCTACAAATTCTTGCCGCAACGAGATTTTGCACTGACTGGAAATTCCACATGATTTGAGGCACCATTCCTTCGTCTCAACGTTACCTCGCTGCTGGCTGCGGAGTTGTCTTTGCCCACTAAAGCACGGAAGAGCAAAACGAAAAGTGCTGAGCCTCGCCTGGAGGCTACGCTTTGGGCGGCCGCAGACAAGCTGCGCGGACATATGGATGCGGCGGAGTACAAGCACGTCGTCCTCGGTCTGATCTTTCTGAAATACATATCGGATGCCTTCGAGGAGCACCAGAACAAACTAAGCGACGACATTGCGAATCCGGAGAGCGAGCTTTTTCTCGACAAGGCGGATGAACGCGAGGCCGCACTTGAAGACAGAGACGAATGCCTTGCCGCCAACATCTTCTGGGTGCCGCAGGAGGCGCGCTGGTCGCATCTGCGCGCCAACGCGAAGCAACCAACGATTGGCAAGATTCTCGACGATGCGATGGTCGCAATCGAGCGCGACAACCCTACGCTCAAAGGCGTGCTGCCAAAGACTACGCGTGGCCTGCGCTTGATAAGCAGAGGCTCGGCGAAATAATCGACTTGATCGGGAGAATCGGACTCGGTGACAGGGCGAATCAGTCGCGAGATATGCTTGGTCGCGTCTATGAATATTTTCTCGGCCAGTTTGCCAGTGCCGAAGGAAAGAAGGGCGGACAGTTCTACGCCGCGCGGTGCGTCGTTCAACTTCTTGTCGAGATGCTGGCTCCATACAAAGGCCGTATCTTCGATCCATGCTGTGGATCAGGCGGCATGTTCGTACAGAGTGAGAAGTTTGTTGAAGCGCACGGCGGACGCATCGGCGATATCAGCGTCTTTGGTCAAGAGTCGAATCCGACCACTTGGAAACTCGCGAAAATGAACCTTGCCATTCGCGGCATCGAGAATAATTTGGGATCGGAAAACGCCGACAGCTTCGATCGTGATCTCCACAAAGATCTGAAGGCGGACTTCATCCTGGCGAATCCACCGTTCAATGATAGCGACTGGGGCGGCGAGCGTTTGCGCGAGGACGTGCGCTGGAAATACGGAGTGCCGCCGGTCGGCAACGCTAACTTAGCCTGGGTGCAGCACTTCATTCACCACCTCTCGCCAACTGGTCTCACCGGCTTTGTTCTTGCTAATGGCAGCATGTCATCAAACCAATCGGGCGAAGGTGAGATTCGCAAGAACATCGTCGAAGCCGATCTGGTCGATTGCATGCTCGCGCTTCCCGGCCAGCTTTTCTACAACACACAGATTCCCGTGTGCCTGTGGTTTATCGCTCGCGACAAGCGCAACCATCATTTTCGCGATCGTCGCGGCGAGACGTTATTCATTGATGCACGCAAGGTGGGAAGTATGATTGATCGGGTTCATCGGGAATTGACTACCAAGACATTCAGAAAATCTCAAATACCTATCATACTTGGCGAGGCGACAAAGGATCGAACGAATACGAAGACGTTTCGGCCTTTTGCAAATCAGCTAGACTCGATGAGATTCGCGCGCACAATCATGTGCTCACTCCTGGGCGGTATGTAGGTGCGGAAGACGCCCAAGATGACGGCGAACCATTTGATGAAAAGATGAAACGATTGACCGACACGCTTGAAAAACAGTTCGCCGAATCCGCGAACCTCGAGCAGGCTATCAGGCAAAATTTGGCCATGCTAGACTTTGACATTAAAGGATGAATCTGCGCACCGAACATCTTGCCCGCTGTCTTGAGACGCTCGACAAATCATTGGCGCAACTCAAGGGCGCGCCTGAAGACAGCATTGACTACGAGATCTACCGAAACGCCGTCGTCAAAGGTTTCGAGCTGACCCTGGAAACAGCGGGCAAGCTTCTGCGCAAAGCCATCAAGACCTATGTCGGTAATCCGCGTGCTGTGGATGAACTGACTTATAAGAACGTTCTTCGTCATGCCGCCAAGCACGGGCTTTTGGACAGCGCCGAGGTCGAGCGCTGGTTCGCATATCGCGACAACCGCAACAACACGGCGCACGACTACGGCAAAGGCTTCGCCGAAGAAACGCTCGTCCTGATGCCTGACTTTCTCACTGACGCCCGCCGCCTCGAATCAATTCTGCGGGAGAAATTTGGCGATGCCGAAACTTAATCTGAAGCCGGATCATTTGCGTCTCTTGCTTGAACTGCTCAACGCCTACGCGCCCGAGGCCGAAGTGTGGGCCTACGGCAGCCGGGCGAACGGTGGCGGGCATGACGGCTCGGATCTCGACCTCGTCGTCCGCAACCCGGCCCACCTCGATCAACCGCAAAATAAACTCTATCTGCTTCGCGACGCATTGGAAGAAAGCAATCTCCCGATGCTAGTGGACCTTCTCGATTGGGCTCGGCTTCCAGAAGATTTCAAAAAGGAGATTGAGCGACGGCATGTCGTCGTGTGCGGCAACGAGCAATTCGCGAGAACCTGACGGCCCTTAAATATGGGAACTGAAATCCATTGGCCTGAAGTTCGTTTGGGCGATCTTATTAGTATTAAGCACGGCTGGCCCTTCAAGAGCAAACTATGTTCGCAAGAAAGGAATGGTGGTCCAATTGTCATCAACATCGGAAATTTCCAATACACGGGCGGATTTAGATTTGAAGAAACAACCGTTCGCTAATACCGTGGCGATTATCCGAGTGAGTTCGAACTCAAGCCGAATGAGATTCTCTTAGTGATGACTTGTCAAACCGCAGGAGGCGAGATTCTTGGCATACCCGCGCACGTTCCCGACGATGGCCATACGTACCTGCACAATCAGAGATTGGGTAGAGTGGAGATCAAGCGCCCCGACTTAATAGATGAGAATTATTTGTACTGGTTGTTTCTTTGGCCGGAGTTCAATCGAGAACTCTTTCTTTCAGCGACAGGCACAAAGATCCTCCACACGGCGCCGACGCGAATAGAAGCATTTCGGTTTCGCTGCCCACCAATTCCTGAGCAGAATTGGATTGCGAACGTACTCGCCGCGCTGGACTACAAGATTGAATTGAACCGGCGAATGAACGGGAATCTGGAGGCGATGGCCCAAGCGCTCTTCAACGCTTGGTTCAGTCCTGCAGTCGAGAAAGGTTTGCCTGAGGGATGGCGAATTGGTCCGACATTGGGAGGCGCGGCTGGATGCGATGGACGGCAAGGCGATGATTGTCTGCATGAGCCGGCGTATTTGTGTCGACTTGTATGATGCGATTAGAAGGCTTCGGCCGGATTGGCACGATTCAGATGACAACAAAGGAGTGATGAAGATTGTCATGACGGGCGCGAAGTCTGACCCGTTGGCATGGCAAGAGCACATTCGCGGCAAGAAAAAGCGGAGCGACCTCGCAAACCGATTCAAGGACCCTGCCGATCCATTCAAGGTCGTTATCGTGCGCGACATGTGGCTAACCGGTTTTGATGTGCCGTGCCTGCACACGATGTACGCCGATAAGCCCATGCGCGGTCACGGACTGATGCAGGCTATCGCGCGCGTGAATCGAGTCTTTAAGGACAAGCCCGGCGGATTGGTCGTTGATTACTTAGGGCTCGCTCATGAATTGAAAAAGGCGCTGGCGAATTACACAGAGAGCGGCGGAAAAGGCCAGACGGCGATCGATCAAGAGGAAGCCGTCGAGGTCATGCTCACAAAATACGAGATTTGCCGAGATCTGTTTTATGGATTCGATTGGTCTTCGTGGAAGGGTACGCCCGCCCAGAAGCTCAGCTTATTGCCTCCGGCCCAGACACATTTTGAAGCAGGAGAACGGCAAAGAGCGCTTGCTCAAAGCGGTAACTGAATTGACCCAAGCGTTCGCATTGGCAGTGCCGCACGACTCTGCGCTCGGTATTCGAGATGATGTTGGATTCTTTCAGGCGGTGCGTGCGGTGATTGCGAAGACTTCATCTGATCGGCAGAAAAAGACCGAAGATGTTAACTTCGCTTTGCGCCAGATTCTTTCGCGGGCGGTCGCTTCGGATGAAGTGCTGGACATATTTGCTGCCGCCGGCTTGAAAAAACCAGACATCTCGATCCTTTCGGAAGAATTCCTGGCAGAAGTGCGGGGCATGCCGCAGAAGAATCTAGCGGTTGAGTTACTACGCAAATTGCTTAGCAACGAAATCAAGACTCTCGTCGAAGCTCTTGGCCGCCGCCGAACGACCGGCGCGGCCACTGTATTGCGGCTGTGATTCTTTACTCGACTTTGGCTACCTAATTCAACACCTAATTAAATAGGTATTACCTATTTAGTCCTCTTACTCCGCTTCTTACGTCATTTGGCAGCAGGTCCCCGGCTTGACCGGCGACCCACGAGCTTTACTGTGCTCAACGCCGTGAGCAGCTTTGGATCAGGTCGAGGTCAGACCTCAAACTCAAACCACCGTCATATTAGTGTTTGACGATTTCGAGCGGTACTAGAAGTTCGGCGGCAACATTTGATGGCTGCGCACTGGGGTTTTATTGGTAAATCCGAGGTGGTAGGGTCAGGTTCAAGACCACTTTGAGGTCTTGAAAACCGCCATCCGCAAGGTCTTGCAGGTTCGAGTCCTGTCCCCGCCGTCATTTTCTTTTAACAACTTACCGCGACTCATACGATCACATTTTTTCGGTCCCAGTAGCGAGTTGGCGCGATTTTGGCACGCTTCTGGGGGTAATGACTCGCTATTGGTGCTATTACTCTCAGCGAGGCGATCGGCGCGAGCTATTGATCAGTTTGATGACGATCGCTAGACACCCTGTCAAATGCCGTCAATTAAGAGTCGGTAGACATGAGCAACTACTGACGTTCTATTGAGAGACAGCGGACGACTTTACGCTGGGAGCCATTTGTTCGCGAAGTTGAACTGCTTGGTCCAGGATGATCACGTCCATCGATACGCCTCCGGCCGTAGCCATCCATTGCATCATTGACGAAACAAATAATTCTTTCATGTATGCGAACGAGAAGCCTTCGGTTCGTTGGACCACTTCTTCCGCGCCGGTTTCTGCGAGGCGCAACTCAGGCTGCAGTTCCTTGTTCCAGGCGGCGATGTACGCAGAGCGCTCGGCCTCAGCCGGTAAATCAAAATAGTACTTGCGGTCAAAGCGGCTGGGGCGGTCGAGGATTGCCGGATCGAGTCGGTCCGGGTGGTTTGTAGTGGCCAGGACCACAACTCCGGTGTTCGTTTCAAACCCGTCGAGTTCATTTAAGAAGAATGCGCGGCTCTTATCATCGATCATCGAGTCGAGGTCTTCCAACACAACGAGGCACGGCGTTGTCATTCGCGCCCTGGCAAAAACCACCGCCAGGTTTTCCTGATCAGTTGCATATTCCGATTTGAAGCCTTTTACGTATAGGCATGATTGTCCGAGCTGATTGACCAGAGCTTTCACCATGTGCGTCTTGCCGTTCCCCGGAGGGCCAATGAACAAGACGCCGCGCTTCCACGTTATGCGGTAACGCTCATAGACTTCGCGTGAACGAAAGAAGTGGGCAAAGTCGTTCCGTATTTCCTCCTTGAGCTTGTCACGCAGGATGAGGTTGTCGAGACTCGCACTCTTAATCGCACGGAAGAGTTCCTTGTTCTTGGTCCATTCACCGTCCTGGAAGACTAGCACTTCACCGCGAACTTCCGACGACCACTCGCAGACTTCAGCAAAGAAGTTTAAGGCTATCTTCCGGCTATCTGCCACAATCCAGTGGTGCCGCGAGGGGTAGCAGCGTTGCGTGTAAGTTACCAGAACAACATCCAGAAGGTGACCGCACCAAAGCACGTTGAGCCATGAGTTCTCAACTGATTGTTTTGAATCCTTGCCGGGTCCGTTCCAATCTGTCTTGATGTGATTGAAGATCGAGGTCTCATGGACAACGGTGCACTTTTCGGCGCGCACGAATGCCTCCAGGTCAAAGTACCCGGTCTCTCCTTCGAGGATTGCCTTTCCCGGATGCAGCTCCGCCAACTCCCGCCCGACGTGATATGCGACATAGTCGTTCGGTTGGTGGAGAGCGTCCGTGATGAAGTTTTCTATGCCCATACAGCGTTCTGCCATGTTCAAATGCGACGACAAAGATTGATGAAACGAGTGCTCTACCATTGAGCTATGGCCCCCCGTTTTTGGAGCCACCGGGATTCGAACCCGGAACCTCGTGCTTGGAAGGCATGTAGTTCCATCGGCATTCGTCGCAACGTTCTTTCAAAGTAAGGAACCCACCTGAGTTGGGACGCAGCTCAGACGACCTTTTCGTCGAATCACAATCGAAGTACCTTTTGAGTTGAGGGTGAGTTTGGCTGCGGGAGAAGGAATCGAACCTTCATCTCCGGGTTCAAAGCCCGACGTGTTGCCGGCTACACCATCCCGCGATCAGAGCAGTCCAAAGTCGCAAGTCCAACGTCCAGAGTTTGTTTGACCATCGTCGACTTTGGACCTCAGACATTGGACGTTGGACCTGATTGTTTGGTCGGGGCACTGGGATTCGAACCCAGAACCTCGCGCTGATCTGGCGCTAAAACCGCTTATAAGGCGGCTGCTCTTCCAGTTGAGCTATGCCCCGTGAAGTTGGTCGCGGCGGAAGGAGTTGAACCGTCATCGCTCGATTATCGATCGAGTGCTCTGCCGTTGAGCTACACCGCGAGACTTGGTTGACCCGACGGGGCTCAAACCCGCACCTCACGGATTAAAAGTCCGCTGCTCTGTCACTCGAGCTCCGGGTCAAGAGATTGCCGATTGCCGCTTTTCGATTGGTCTTCCACGCGCGATGAATCACTGCCCGCAAATGGTCGGCAATTGACAATCGGCAATGTGTTGGCTGTGGCGGAAGGGTTCGAACCTTCGCATGGCCGCATTAACAGTGCGGTGCCTTACCAGCTTGGCTACGCCACAATAAAGCGTGAAGGGGAGACGGGGGACGCGGTGACACCGAGAAAGGCAAGTAGTCATTCTCTGCGAGTCTTGCTTTCTCCCCTCCCCGCGTCCGTTGTATGGAGGCGATGAAGGGAGTCGAACCCTTATCGTCCGGTTTACAAGACCGACGCTCTGTTATCCAGTTGAGCTACATCGCCATCTGAAATTGGTGGACTGGGAGGGAGTCAAACCCTCACAAGAAGTTTGCAGGACTTCTATGCTCTCGGTTACATCACCAGCCCAATAAGCTTGGTGGCTGTGGGTGGATTCGAACCACCAACCTCGCGCTTATGAGACGTTTGCTCTGCCGCTTGAGCTACACAGCCATTTCGATCTTTGTTCTTTGACCTTCGATCTTCGTTTCGTTCATCCTCATAATCTTGGAAGCCCGCGGAGGAGTTGAACCTCATGCCTTTCCGCCCGACGCTTTGAGGTTCGGTTTAGAAGACCGATGCCGGGAACGCGGGCCAGAGTCTGGAGGCGATGGTGAGATTCGCGCCTCACTGCTGTTTACGCGACAGCTGCTCTGCCAGTTGGAGCTACATCGCCGTTCGAATTCATGGTCGGGGCGTGAGTCCGACGCCCTCTGCGAACTCAACGATTCCAAACAGTCACCGTTCTGCCGGGATGAGTCACGCCCCGATAACTTGATTAGATTTGGTGCCCAAGGAAGGACTTAAACCTTCAACCTCTGGTTTGTAGGACCAGCGCTCCATCAGTTGAGCTACTCGGGCAAATTTATTTCAGTTTCGAGCTACGAATTTCGCGTTTCGAGTTCAATCCGACTTTACTCGAAACTCAGAACCCGAAACTCGAAACCTAATTTGGTGGTCGGAGTTGGAATCGAACCAACCTTTCGGGCTTTTCAGACCCGCGCTAATCCGTCTCAGCTATCCGACCGTAAGGAGGGCGATGAATTCCTCAGGCCCTCCGCCTTTGCTCGTTGTGCACCTTTTCAATGACGTCACGATCATCGTGCACGTCCATGAAGAGGTACTTGCGCCACTCGGCTCTTGCTTCTGCATAGTGGCAAAGCACAACGCGCTCGAGCTTCACGCGCAGCGCCGACTGCGAAGTCAGCAGCGGCATTCGTGCTTCTTCCGGCGTGCGATTGCTCTTCCGGTTGTTGCACTTAATGCAAGCCGTGACGATATTCACCGGCGAGTTATCACCACCACGCGAACGTGGCAGGATGTGATCGAGCGTTAGCTCAACCACGCCCTTCTTGTTTCCGCAGTATTGGCAGCGGAACTTGTCGCGCATGTAAATTCTCAGGCGCTTCATGCCGGACTGCTCGCGACGATGGCGAACGTTGATATAAGTGCGCCGGCGGATTACCGACGGCACTGGGAATTCATCATGAGCCGAATGAAGCACGCGATCTCCGTCCCATTCCTCGACGGAGACGGTGTTTTTGAATGTCATGATGATTGCACGCGCAACACTGACGGTGCCGAGCGGCTCGTAGGTTTGATTAAGCAGTAGAACTCTGCCGTTGAGTGCCATCGCTCGGCACCTCCTTTCGTTTGTGAATTAGCCACAGATAGACACGGATTGATACCGATCGGAACAGGCAAGTTTAATGTTGAAGTAGCTATTGGTTAGGTTTGTTTCTGATCCGCGTTTATCTGCGTCCATCCGCGGCTGATTTGTATTGGAGCGCGCGGTGAGACTCGAACTCACGAATACCGGATTTGCAATCCGGCGCCTTAGCCGCTTGGCTACGCGCGCGCGAACCATTCGAGCCGCGGATTAACGCGGATTCACGCGGATAAGAAAAGACAGACTCAGCGACAAAAAACTTACTTACCGCTCTATGCAGATCAGCGTTTCTCCGCGTTTGTCCGCGGCTAGTGGTTTGAGTTGGAGCGGAAGGAGGGATTCGAACTCTCGAAGCAAGTTTGGAAGACTCGCATGTTGCCAGCTACATCACTTCCGCAAGGTACTGCCGATTATCGATTGCCGATTGCTGCAGTTTCGCTGAAGAAGAGTCTCTGCCATCGTGAAAAACGACGACCTGCACTAAGAGACCAATCAGCAATTGGCAATTGAAAATGTCTGGGGCCCCCGATAGGACTTGAACCCATACCTGATTCGTTCGAAGCGAACCGCTCTTCCGTTAAGCTACGGGGGCAAAATTGTTGAATTGGAGCATCGCACCAGATTCGAACCGGTGTCTCAGCGCTGGCAACGCCGTGTCTTGAACCAACTGGACCAACGATGCGTCTCACAGAACCGCGTCTATGAAGCGGTAGCCGGATGCTATGCTCAACCTGCATTCGCTCTAAGGGACAAGTTTCGAAGTGAGGAACCGGGAGTTGTTATGTTGAGTGGTAGCATCCGGTCGCTACCGCTCGCGGTTTGGTACCGCTTGGTCGGGGAGGACAGAATCGAACTGTCGCCACGAGTTCCCAGGACTCGGATGCTTGCGTTACACCACACCTCGAAAAATACTTAGTTTCGAGTTCCGAGTTCCGAGTTTCGAGTGACTTGGGAATTACTTGGAATTACTCTACTCGAAACCCGGAACTCGAAACTCGAAACCTTCATCCTTTAACACAGACCACTTGTTTGATCTCGGCAACAATTTTCACCAGATCGCTCTGGTTTCGCATCACTGCCTTGATGTCTTTGTAAGCGCCGGGAATTTCATCCAGCACGCCCACGTCTTTACGACATTCGACGCCCGAAGTCTGACGAGCGAGGTCGTCACGCGTGAATTTCCGTTTAGCTTCGCCGCGAGACATCTTCCTTCCGGCACCGTGAGAGCAAGAATGGAAACTCTCAGCCGAGCCACGTCCTTTGACGATGAACGATTTCGCGCCCATCGATCCCGGAATGATGCCATACACGTTCTTGTCGGCATTGATTGCGCCCTTGCGCGTGACGAAGACTTTTTCGCCATAGTGCTCTTCGAGCGCAACGTAGTTGTGATGGCAGTTGACCGTCAGCTCAGGCTTAAACGGCTGGCGATGATTGAACATCTTGTTGAAGATCTTCAACAGACGCGTCATCATGATCTCGCGATTCTTCATCGCGTAGGTTTGCGCCCACTTCAGGTCTTTCCAGTACGCCGCGAATTCTAGCGTGCCCTGGATGAAGTAAGCCAGATCGGGAGCCGGTAGTTCCGACAATCTCCACAGACTCTTCGCCGTCGAGATGTGACGTTCGGCGAGTTCCTTGCCGATGTTGCGCGATCCCGAGTGCAGCATCAACCAGACGAAGTTTTCCGTGTCCAGACAAACTTCGATGAAGTGGTTGCCGCCACCCAGCGTGCCCAACTGTTTCATCGCCTTCGCTTTGCGATCGCGAACGCCCTGGTGCAACTCGCTGAAGTCCTTCCAGCCATCCCAGCACGAGGATTCATCAACTGATTCCTTATACGCGTTAAAGCCGACCGGAATTGCTTCTTCGATTGCCAAGCGCAAGTGCTTCAACTTACCGTCGAGAATCCCGCTCTTGAATGGCGTCTTGACGGCCATCATGCCGCAGCCGATGTCCACGCCGACTGTTGCTGGAATCACTGCCTCCTTCGTCGCAATGACGGAGCCGACCATGCTGCCCTTGCCAAGGTGCGCGTCAGGCATCAGCGCGACGTGCTTGAACAAACATGGCAAGCGCGAGACGTTGCGCAGCATCGATTGCTCTTCAATGCTGAAATCGTGGTTGGCCCACGACAGTATCTCGTTATGTGCGCCACCGATTGGTAGCTTCTTGTAAGGCATTTGTTACCTCCTTTCTAAGTCTAGATGAAAATTGGTGCGCCAGGTGAGACTCGAACTCACAATCCCCTGCTTAAGAGGCAGGTGCCTTGATCCGATTTGGCTACTGACGCCTGGCGGAACTGCACGGACTCGAACCGTCATCGGCTTGGTTGACAACCAAGTGCCTCACCTCTCGGCCACAGCTCCGAACATTGCCGATTGCCGATTGCCGATTCCCGATTTGTTTCTGATTTTTGATCCGCCTCATCTTTGCTATGAAGCCTCGTTGGATTCTGACTCGTCATGGATGTCGAGCCAATCGGCAATTGGCAATCGAAAATCGAAAATGTTTTGGGTGGGTCGAAGGGAGTTGAACCCTCACAAGCCGCAGTCACAGTGCGGTGCTCTACCATTTGAGCTACGACCCACACAGAAGGGCGCCAAGGAACGAGCGTGACGAGACATTTCACAGATGTAGTCACGATCAGCATTCGCCCAGAGTTGGCAGGGCGTGTGGGATTCGAACCCACGCATCTCTTGATTGAAAATCAAGCGGCTTGAACCTGGCTTGCCTAACGCCCCCGGAGTCTTTGGTGCGCGTGGAGAGATTCGAACTCATCATAAAGCTGATCTTAAGTCAGCCGCCTCTTCCAATTGGGCTACACGCGCACATGATTGTTTTTATTTGGTACTCGCGGAGGGATTCGAACCCACACTGTCTAGTTCCTAAGACTAGCGCCTCCTCCAAATTGGGCTACGGTCGGCATGGTGAACCCGGCAGGAGTCGAACCTGCAAGCGACAGACGCGCGGTAGTTTTCGGGACTACTGCCTTAACAGTTAGGCTACCCTTCCTAGACATTTTCGATTTCCGATGGCCAATTGCCGATTTGGAATTCTTGGAGTTAGGCCTCGGTCCCTGTTTCAGGTCTATCCCGAGAACTTTTCTGTCGAATGCGAGCTAATCGGAAATCGGCAATTGGCAATCGGCAATGATTCCTGGTGCATGTGGTAGGACTCGCACCCACGAAGGACAATGAAGTCCGCCTGATTTACAGTCAGGTGCTTTTGCTGCTCAGCCACACATGCAAAATCAAAGTCGTTATGCTAAAAAATAGATGAAGGCAGCAGAGCAGTACCGCGAATACACTTCGAGGCACACTTCTCCTGAGGATGACGCGCTCGGGACTCTCGACAAGAAACGGCGTTGTCATCCGCTGAAGGCTCCCTGCCTTCATCTCGCAAAAAAGGTACTTCAATTGTCAAAAAACAAAAGGAGCGGGCTTTAAGCCTCCCAGGGAAGCTGCCCGCTCCTTACAATTCTCGCGATTTTCCTTTGAGATTTGGGAGCGGGAGGCCGCTCCCGCGAATTAATGCCTGATGTAACGGCTATCTATGGACGTCGCCTGTCCGAGTCTGCCGCTAAACGTATTGACGGATGAAAAGCTCAGACCGCCTGCTAAACACACCGCGCGCATCTCGACACGGGTCGACCATTTCGCCGAATGTTCTTTGCATGTCCTGCTCGTCATCATTGAATGTTTTTCCTCGCGGTGCGCGACACCACTATCGCGCGAACTCTGTTGTATAAAGTATCAATACCGATCGTGTCAAGATCTTTCTGAGAAAAACATGTGTTCCCGATGGCTTTGATAACTCTGTCGATAGGATAGTTGCCTAGATTCTCAGTTCGCGAATTGCAAACAACGCGACTTAATTGTGTGCGCACCGCCGGGGAGGATGGTCTCTACAAGGGCGTTGCTCCCAATTTGGGATCGTGCCATAATGAGTTGGAGGATGAGAATAATTTCCCGCAAGACACTGCGGTTGTTTTGGGAAAAGCCTGAATATGCCGAAGCCGAGCAGCCACTTAAAGCCTGGTTTAAAGAAGCATCCAACGCAGACTGGGCCAGTCCCGCCGCGATTAAGGGCGCATTTGGCAATGCTAGCATCGTGGGCAACAACCGCGTGGTGTTCAATATCGGAGGGAACAAGTATCGACTCGTTGTCAGGGTAAATTATCCGTACCGCGTGATCTACGTTCGTTTTGTTGGGACTCACGCGCAATATAACCGAATTAACGCTGAAGAGATTTGAGCATGAAAATTAGACCGATCAAGAACAATCGAGACTACCGTGAGGCGCTGAAGGAAATCGACCGACTTATGGATGCCCGGCCAAACACCCCAGACGGCGATCGTCTCGATGTGTTGGTGACCTTGGTAGAGGCATGGGAAGAAAAGCACTGGCCCATTGATTCGCCCGATCCAGTCGAAGCAATTTTGTTTGCGATGGAGCATCGCGGTTTTTCTCGGCGTGACCTTGAGCCCCTTATAGGGAGCAGGGCGCGAGTGGCAGAAGTACTCAATCACAAGAGGTCACTTACGTTGCCGATGATTCGTCGTCTCCATGAAGGGTTAGGTATTCCTGCTGAAGTGCTAATCGGCGAAAGCGTAGCCGCGTGACCTCAAGAAGTTATGGAGTGTTGCATGCTTCGACGTGAGTATGTACCGGTTCGAGTTTTTGCCAGCAATTGCGTCGGCGAAAGTTGGCGCGAAGTTGGCGCGCCAATCATAAAAACCTCTCTCGATCACTCAAAGCGCCTGCTGAAAACATTAGGAAATCGCGGACCTTTTTGTCATGCTCCTAAAAGACCGCCGCAAATCGTATTTTTCAAAAGTTGGCGCTAAGGGAACCGCCTCGAGGAAATGGGCCTTGCCGGCAGCGACATCCTGGCAAACTCCGGCGACATCCTGCCAAACTAATGATGCTTTAGGTTCACCGTGAGTTTTGAACTCAAGTTGTGAACTCTTGGCATAGCAAGTGCCCCATACCGCTGAGAACTGGGCGGGAATGGGTTTCCCGCTGAAGTGCCGCTTTACACCTGACCTTTTCTCCACACGCCGGGGTAATTTGCCCCAATCGGAGATATTGAAATTTGCTCGTGTGAACTAAGGGACCGGTCCCCAATTTCAAGCCACTGTTGCCGATCGCCTCCTAACCACCTCACGGGGCCAGCCTGGTTAAGAGGGCGCGGCTGAAAATCAGTTATCGAATTAGTCATTGATCAGACCCGCGCGGGGACCTTTAGGGGCGTTTCGGGCGTTATGGCGGGCGGGCAGAGTGGCTGCCAGATAGACTAACGAAGCATCATGAAGAATCACAATATCGGCATGAGATTGGGGTTGGCGTTCGGCTCTCTAATCGTTGTTCTTATTGGCGTGGGGTGGTTAGGACTAAGTCGGATGGGACGGATTAACGCCGACATGGAGAAGACAGTTGAGAAGCGGTGGGCCAAGGTACAGCTCTCCCGGGAGGCGCTCAACTACTCCAGCCTTAATAACCGGACCACGATGCTGATCTTTCTCCTCAAGGACACGCAGGAGATTGACCCACTCCTGGTCCTCCGCGCTGAGAACAGCGACAAGATATCCGAACTACTAGCGAGGATCGGTCAGAGCCTTGAGAACACGAAAGAAAAGGAACAGTTCGCCGCCATCAAAGAGGCGAGAACGCCTTATGTCGATAGTTACAAGCAGGCGCTCAGCCTACTGATAAAGGAAAAGAAGTACGAAGAGGCAAGGATGACGATGGTCCGTCTGACACTGCCGCGCCTCGTCAATTACCACAACGCCTGGAACACCTTTGTCCAGTTCCAGGGCGACCAGATGGATCAAGCCGTCAAAGAAAGTTCTACGAGCTACGGCAGGGCTCGCCGGCTCACCCTCTTTCTGATCCTGCTGTCTGTCCTCATCACCGGCGCAATCGCCGTCTTCGTAACACGCAGCATGATGAGGGACGTCTCCAGCCGCGAGCAATCCGAGGAGGAGCTGCGTAAGGCCCACGCCGAGTTAGAACTGCGAGTTCAGGAGCGCACCGCCGAGCTGGCCACGGCCAACCAGGGATTGGTAGGCGAAATTCTTGAGCGAAAACGGGTCGAGGCGGAGCGCCAAGTTTTGTTCGAGATCACTCAGGGTGTCCACGCTACCTCTAATCTGAACGAGCTTTTACAGGTCAGCCATCAGGCTATCAAGAAAGTGCTTTCCGCCGAGAACTGCTTCGTCGCTCTGCACGACCCGACGACCAACTTGATGCATTTCGAGTTTTGGGTCGACAAGTTTGATCCCGTCCCGCCGCCGCGCCTCGCCGACATAGGGTTCAGCGGCTACGTGCTGCGGACGGGCCAACCCCTACTGCTAACTCCGGAGCTTAAGCGTCGCCTCTGTGAAAGCGGCGAAGTGGACCAGCGCGGGACCGGGACACCTTCCTCCTCCTGGCTGGCCGTACCCTTGCGGACGCCCACGCGCACTATAGGCGTGCTGGTTGTTCAGCACTACGAGGACGCCGCAGCTTACAGCCAGCGCGAGCTGGAGTGCCTATCTGCAGTGGGAGATCAGATCGCTTTGGTCATTGAACACAAGCGGTCGGAGGAGGCACTGCGTGAGAGTGAGGCCAAATTCAGAGATCTCTTTGCCAACGCCCCCGTCGCTTATCACGAGCTGGATACGGAAGGGCGCTTCACGCGAATCAACCGCACGGAGGAACTGTTGCTCGGTTATACCGACGAGGAATTGAAGGGGCGCCATCCGTGGGAAATCGTCGTCGAGAACGCATGTCACGAATCTCTCGAAGCGCAGTTGGTCGGTCTGATGCCGTTGCAGCCCGTTGAGCGAACCTTCATTCGGAAAGATGGGACGTTAATCCCGGTGTATGTCGAAGACCGACTTATCTACGATGCCGAAGGTAACATCACCGGCATCCGTGCGACTCTTCATGACATCACGGAGCGCAAGCGGATGGAAGCTGAGTTGGAGCAGGCGCGCGACGCAGCGCTGGAGTCGGCCCAGCTGAAATCTGAGTTCCTGGCCAATATGAGCCACGAGATCCGCACGCCCATGAACGGCGTCATCGGGATGGCCGGGCTTATGCTCGACACAGAACTTACCGCCGACCAGCGCGAGTTTGCCGAGACGATCTGCGCGAGCGGCGACGCGCTTTTGATGATCATCAACGACATCCTCGACTTCTCGAAGATCGAAGCGGGCATGCTTCAGTTCGAGCTTCTGGACTTTGAACTCCGCAACACTGTCGAAGGCACAGTCGAACTGTTAGCCGAGCGGGCGCGGGATAAGAAGATCGAATTGGCATCTCTCATCTACCGCGACGTTCCTACAAAACTTCGCGGTGATCCCGGGCGCCTCCGCCAGATACTCACCAACCTGATTGGTAACGCGGTGAAGTTTACCGGGCACGGCGAAGTCATCGTACGAGCGGAGAAAGTAAGTGAGACCGACGAGGACGCAATCATCCGCTTCGCGGTGAGCGATACAGGAATTGGCATCAGCGAAGCAGCACGCCGGAACCTTTTCCAACCCTTTACCCAAGCGGACGGCTCGACGACGCGCAAGTACGGGGGGACCGGGCTGGGTTTGTCGATTTCCAAACAATTAGTCGAGATGATGGGAGGGGAAATAGGCGTCGAAAGCGTGGCCGGCAGAGGTTCGACGTTCTGGTTCACGGCCAGGTTAGACAAGCAACCCGCTGGATCCACCGCAGTTCAGCCCGGGGCTCCGAACCTAAATGGGTTGCGCGCCCTGATCGTTGATGATAATGCTACGAATCGGAAGATTCTGTCGCACCAGCTTAGTTCCTGGGGAATGAATCATGAGGAGGCTCAGTCAGGGGTGCGCGCTCTCGAGTTGCTGCGCGCCGCGGTGGCCAGCGGAGAACCTTACGACCTGGCGGTGCTGGATCTTATGATGCCGCAGATGGACGGTTTCGAGCTGGCGCGGGCCATCAAGGCGGACGCGGACCTTGCCGGCGTCCGCTTGATGCTTTTGACCTCCTGCGGGCAGCGGGGTGACGGCGCAATTGCCCGTAAAGCCGGCTTCGCGGCGTATATCACCAAGCCGGTGCGCCAGTCTCAGTTATTCGACTGCTTGAACAGGGTCGTCAGCGCGGAGGCTGGCTCGGGCGCCGCACCCTCGGACGCACCTTCGAGAGTGCTGACGAAGCATATGCTGAATGAGACGCTAATGATCTCACCTAGACTGATTCTGCTCGCCGAAGACAACATCGTGAACCAGAAAGTCGCGGTGCGTCAGTTCCAAAAATTGGGGTACCACGCGGACGTCGTCGGCAATGGGAGGGAAGCGCTCGAAGCTCTGGAAAGGGTTCCTTATGACCTCGTGCTGATGGACTGCCAGATGCCTGAGTTGGACGGCTACGAAGCCACTGCGGAAATTCGCCGCCGCGAGGGGGAGGCGAAACGCACGCCCATCGTGGCCATGACGGCTCATGCGCTGGAGGGTGATCGCGAGAAGTGCATCGCGGCGGGAATGGACGACTATGTCTCCAAACCTGTCAAGTCTGAAGAACTGGCGCGGGTGCTCCAAAGGTTCTTTGCGGGCGCTACCGGAAGGGGGAAGGCTCGCGGCGAAAGGTCGCATGAGGCTCCCGTACTCGAGGACGTGGCATTTGTGCCTGGCGATTGGTGAAAAGCCAGAGTTGAAAAAGATTCCAAACGTCTAAACTAGTTTCCTGACTCTAAAGTTCTAAACACAAATCCTGCCCTCGCCGCAGAGCGGCGAAATGTTTATAGACTCGTTGCTGAAAAGAACTTCCTCGCTCCGGAGGAGCGAAATGTGCTTTTCGGCTACCAAATGTTTCGCTCCTACGGAGCGAGGAAGTTCGTCCGGGTCGTCGTGGTCTATAAACATTTGGTCCCGCTGGGACCGAAGACTAACCGCACCCAAATATACCGACGGGTTTGTTACGCCAACTTTAGAGTCAGGACACTAGCTCATCTTACGCGCCTACTGCGCCGCTTTCCGCCGGCTTTCGTTGATCTATCGGAATATACTCTCGCGTTCGGTAGCCGAGGTAAATTTGCCGCGGACGCGCGATCTTTTGATCCGGATCCTCCAGCAGCTCTACCCACTGGGCCAGCCAACCTGACGTCCGTGGAATGGCAAATAGCACTGGAAACATGTCGAGGGGAAAACGCATCGCCTGATAAATAATCCCGGAATAGAAGTCGACGTTGGGATAGAGTTTGCGCTTGACGAAATATTCATCTTCCAGCGCAATACGCTCCAGCTCGAGCGCAATATCCAGGAGGGGATCTTTGCCCGTCACTTCGAAGACTTCCTCGGCCACCTGCTTGATAATCCGCGCGCGCGGATCGTAATTCTTATAGACGCGATGACCAAAGCCCATTAAACGAAACTCACCGGCCTTCACGCGCTTCACGTATTCAGGCACTTTATCGAGGGAGCCAATCTCTTTGAGCATTCGCAGCACCATCTCGTTCGCTCCGCCGTGCAATGGTCCGTAGAGCGCTGCTGCCGCTCCACCTAACGCTGAAAAAGGGTCAGTGTGGGCACTGCCAATGCTGCGCATAGCGTTGGTGCTGCAGTTTTGTTCGTGATCGGCATGAAGAATGAAGAGCACGCTCAGCGCGTGTTCCAACACGGGATTGGGCTGATACTTCAGCTCCGTGGTTTTAAACATCATGTTCAGGAAGTTGCCTTCGTAGCTTAGATCGTTATCGGGATAGGCGTACTGCATCCCGATGCGGTGGCGAAAAGCAAAGGCGGCGATCGTGGGCACCTTGGCAATGAGTCGTTGGATCTGCTTGCAGCGCAGCTCTTGATTGAAAATGTCTTTGGCGTCGGGATAAAAAGTCGAAAGAGCGCCCAGCGTGGCTTCAAACATGCCCATTGGATGAGCGTTGTAGTGAAAGCCATCAATCACCTTCTTGATGTTCTCGTTGATGAAGGTGTGATAGGTGATATTACGCTTCCAGTCTTTCAACTGCGTCTCCGTAGGCAACTCGCCGTTGAGCAGCAGGTAGGCGACCTCGAGATAGGTACTCTTTTCGGCGAGCTGGTCGATGGGATAACCGCGATATTCCAGGGTGCCCTCGTCACCATCGATGAACGTGATGCGGCTCTTGCAAGAAGCCGTATTCATGAACGCCGGATCGTAAGTCATCAGGCCAAAGTCGCTTTCTGAGGTCTTGATCTGACGGAGATCCATTGCCTTTATCGTACCGTTCTCGATCGGAAGGTCATACTCCTTTCCGGTGCGATTGTCGGTAATGCTCAAGGTGTTGGCACCCATTGTCGTTTCTCCTAACCGACGGACTTCCAGAATTGGAAGAGCAGAGTAACGCCGAGGCGCGCAAGTAATCAAACTCGATGGTCCCTAAGTCCACTCAACCTTGAATTCAAGATTCGAGTTTAGGAAATTTGCAGGTCGGGAAGGTGGGCAAAGCGAAGCGCGCTCCCGCTCCAGCGTAGCGTCTTGTTGGCCAGGAACCGCTGCCTTCTTACGCAGACTCGATCCCCCTGTAGCATCAAAAAAACTAACATTAATGGCGCTACGTTGGAGCGGGGCGCGCTTCGCTTTGCCCACCTTCCCAACCTGCAAATTTCCGGATCTTGAACTAATCTTCCCCACGCTTTGTTTCGGAACCCACTGCGAATACACTATCAAAATTGTTTATGAAACCAGGATCCACGTTGACTACGACCCTGCCGTCCGAGATCGTCGAGTGTCTGAAGCGCGCTCTCGCGGAAGACATCGGACCAGGAGATGTCACCACCAATAGTATTGTGCCTGCCAACGCCATTCTACGAGGCAGGATCCTGGCAAAAGAAGCCGGCATCGTTGCCGGTCTTGATCTCGCACGAGGCGTGTTCCTCCTGCTTGAGGACCAGATTAGCTTCGTACCAGGCGTGGCCGAGGGAGCGCAAGTTACGAACGGCACGGTGTTGGCAAATATCTCAGGCTCCGCTCGGGCATTATTAACGGGCGAGCGAACGGCACTTAACGTTCTCGGGCGGATGTCAGGAATCGCCACGCTCACTCGCCAGTTTGTTGATAAGGTTTCCGGAACCTCAGCTAGAATTCTGGATACGCGCAAGACGGCGCCCGGCCTTAGAGCAATTGACAAACTTGCGGTGAGGCGGGGTGGTGGTGAAAACCATCGAATGGGATTGTTCGATATGGTATTAATCAAGGACAATCACATCGACTTTGCCGGATCTATCGCAGCGGCTATCGAGCGGGTGCGTGCTGCTACCACCCCAAGCGGTCTGCCCGCTTGGGGACCCCGAACAGGAGCCGGTCTCGAGATCGAGGTCGAGGCGCGCACGCTAGAACATGTGAAAGAATCTTTGGGCTTGGGAGTTGAACGCATCCTGCTCGACAACATGACGCCGGACGTCGTGCGTGAAGCGGTTGCCTTGAACGGCGGACGTGCGAAATTGGAAGCCTCGGGAAATATCACTCTCGAGAACGTCCGCCAAATGGCCGAAACCGGTGTAGACTTTATTTCAGTGGGGTCATTGACGCATTCTGCCAAAGTGTTGGACGTGAGCTTGAAGTGGACTGGCTGACCCGCGCCCTGGCAACATAACGATGAGAGGCACGGGAAAACCATTGACCGTAAATAGTCAACTAAACAAACATGATAGCCACACTCGGTAAAGAAACTTCCGCTGAGCAGATTTACGATCAGCTAAAGGCGATGCTCGCCGATGTAGTCCCGGACTTTGAGCTGCGAATGAAGTCGGAGATTGCGGCAAAGATCAATCAGGTGAAGGCCGAAAAGAACGCGGTAATCCTGGGTCATAACTATATGGAGCCGGCGCTCTTCTACTCGATTCCCGATTTCGTTGGCGATTCCCTGGATTTGGCCCGGCGAGCGGCGCAGACCGACAAGGACATCATCGTCTTCTGTGGCGTCAAGTTCATGGCCGAAACCGCGAAACTTCTTAACCCTACCAAGACGGTTTTGATCCCGTCTGAGAAAGCCGGCTGCTCGCTGGCCGCCAGTATCACGGGGGAGGACGTACGCGAACTACGACGGCGTTTCCCAGGAGTCCCTGTAGTCACGTACGTCAACACCTACGCCGATGTAAAAGCTGAATCGGATATCTGTTGCACCTCCTCAAATGCCGTGGCGGTGGTCAAATCGCTAAACACGGACCGGGTGATTTTCCTGCCTGACGAGTACCTGGCAAAGAATGTGGCCCGCGAAACGGGCCTGAAAATCATCTTTCCGACCAGTGATCCGCGTAAAGCTGCGGAAGAGGAACTTGACTACCAGATGATCGGATGGCCGGGCCGCTGTGAAGTGCACGACAAGTTCACGGTGGGGGACATTGACAACGTGAGGAAGCAGTTTCCAGACGTAGTGATTCTGGCCCACCCTGAGTGCAGCCCGGAAGTAGTGGCCGCTTCCGATTACTCGGGCAGTACGAACGCGATGATCCGATATGTCGAACAAACCAAGGCTCCTCGTTATCTCTTGCTGACGGAGTGTTCCATGGGAGAAAACGTGGCGGCCGCGAATCCCGACAAAGAAATGCTTCGTTTATGCAGCGTGAGATGTCCACACATGAACCAGATCACTTTGGAAGACACGCTGGAGTCGCTGGAAAAGAACCAATACCTAATTGAGATTCCGGAAGAAATCCGCGTTCGAGCCGCTCGGGCCGTGGAAAGAATGATCGCGATCGGGTGATCGGACCCTCAGGTGGAGAACGGTAGTTTAGAGTTCAAGCTTTAGCTTGTTGGCACGGCAAGACACAACCTAAAGGTTGAACTCTGAACCTCCGGCCTCAAATCTAACCAGTGCCCTCAGGTGGATCCGCTTGGCAGAAACTGAAGTCTTGATCATTGGCTGCGGCATTGCCGGGGCTACCGCAGCTTTGCAATTGGCACGTAATCCCGGACGCCGAATCACCGTCGTTACGCGTGCCGCCGATCCTCACGAATCAAACACTAAATATGCGCAGGGCGGAATTATCGGTCGGGGTGTGGATGACGACCCAGAAATTCTTATGGAGGACATCCTGGCCGCCGGCGCCGGCGTAAGTTCCCCTTACGCAGCTCGCATACTGGCCGAGGAAGGACCGCCTATCCTCCACGAGGTGCTGGAGAAAGTTGCAGGCGTTAAGTTTGACAGCGACTCAAGCGGGCAGCCGCTCTGGGGTAATGAAGCTGCTCACTCACGACGCCGCATTCTGCACGTAGGCGATGGCACCGGGGCAGCCATTATGAACGGTTTAATCAGTGCTCTGCGCAGTTGCCCAAACATCACAATCGAATCGAGCGTCACCGCCGTCGATCTGATCACGTTCCCCCATCACTCTCGCGATCCTCTCGACAATTACCGGCCTATCGCCTGCCACGGCGCTTACATGTTTAACCGGGACGAGCACACGGTCCATCGCTACCTCGCCGCGGCTACCGTGCTGGCGACCGGCGGCCTGGGCCGCATTTATCGCAACACTACCAACCCCCCGGGTGCGCGCGGTGACGGGTTAGCCATGGCCCACCGCGCCGGCGCCAGGATCGTAAATGCCGAATATGTTCAGTTTCATCCCACGGCGCTGGCCGCGCCCGGTGCCGAAGGTTTATTGATTAGTGAAGCTGTTCGAGGCGAAGGCGGAATTCTGTTGACCCCGGACGGGCGTCAGTTCATGGCTGAGTATTCGCCAGAGTGGAAGGATCTCGCCCCGCGCGACGTAGTGGCTCGGGCCATACATCACGAGATGGAGACGCACGACTATTCTTTTGTGCTGCTCGATATTGCATCGCGAATGCCTGCCGATGCCATTCGCAATCGCTTTCCCAACATCTACGCTCAGTGTCTCAAGGCCGGCATAGACATCACTCAGGAACTGATACCCGTGGTGCCGGCCGCACATTACTTCTGCGGCGGTGTGCTGGTGGACGAATGGGGGTGCTCGAGCATCGATAACCTCTATGCTATCGGAGAAATCAGTTGCACTGGAGTGCACGGAGCCAATCGCCTGGCCTCAACCTCTCTGCTCGAAGGATTGGTGTGGGGAAACCGCGCGGGCCGGCATGTCGAGGAGACTCTCAGCACCCCACGCGGGCTGCCAGCGTGGGGACCCCGCCTGAACCAGGCGCCGGCTACGAAACAACCGGGGTTCACCGACGTGCCCCCGTGGGATGAGAGCGGACTGGTTGCCGAGCCCGATCCGGCGTTGATTCAAGGCGACATGCAGACGATCCAAAACATCATGTGGCACTACGTGGGCCTGGTTCGCAATGAGGAACGTCTCTCGCGAGCAATTAGAGAGCTGCGCCACCTCTGGAATGAAATCGAGACGTTTTATCGAACCACCAAGCTGGCCGATGGGTTGATAGGGTTAAGAAACGCGATCGAGGTTGCCCTGCTGATCGCGCAAGCCGCTCAACACAACCGCCAGAGCCGTGGTTGCCACTACCGGCATGACTCGGTTTCAGTTGAAGGCGACAGATTGATCTAGGCTAACTGTACCCAAAGACACAGCGCAATCTCGAGATCGCTCCCCTCATCACCCGGACCATGCGTGGTGCGAGGTAGATCGAAAGCGCCAGAAATGTAATCAGGAATACGATGGTGACTAAGGGCAGGAAGACTGAGAGCAGAATAGTGCTAAAGGCGACAACATCCTCGGCGAGGCTGACCACTATGTTTGATACCGGCTCTGGGCTCATGTTGATCGCCGCGCGGGCCGTTGCTTTTGTTCCGTGGGCGCTCAGGGCCAAGCCACCTCCCAGCAGCAATGCCACAACCTGGACGCTGCCGTCGAAGTCGCCGAAGGCCGTCGCCGCCAGCACCGCGCCGGCCGGGATTCTGATGAAAGTGTGTATCGCATCCCAGATGCTGTCGAGGTAAGGAATCTTGTCTGCGAAAAACTCGATGATGTAGAGAGCAGAGGCAATGCCGATGATCCACCAGCTGGTGAGGACGTCGAGTTCCCCCGGCAAGTGCAGATCGGCGAAGCGACCCAGTAAGCCAAGCGCGGCTACCGCTGCATACAAATTGATTCCCGAGACCCAACCCGCTCCCATCGCGATCGCTAAGGTGCCAATCAAGTTCATTCCTCTTCCCTCCAGCGACAATACGATTTCGGTCCGCCTTATGTTCATCGCAGCGCGTGCCCCCTCTTCATCGTCGGGGTCCTTCAGCAACGACTGCTAGAGTCCTAACTCACACTCTTCAAATCAAGAACGATCCACAAAACACTAAACACTTTTGGTGTTCGTTCGCGTGGTTTCGCGGATCGTTTCTTTTCCCAAGCTGGTAGAGGCCTGGGAACTAGGCTAGAATGCGCCGCGCTACTTCAGGCAGTTTCTGTTCGCGATCTACCATTCCCTTCCATAGGAGAGCGCCGGTGAACACAAAAAAACTAGTGTTGACCATTATCGTGGTCTTCGTTGTCGCAAACCTGACGGGGTTTTTCATTCACGCAGTGTTGCTGAGGCCAGAGTATATGGCAGTCAAGGAACACTATCGGCCCGAGGGTCAGGAGATGATGCTCTGGATTTGCCTGGCATATCTCGCATTTGCCGTCGGCTCGGTAATCGTGTATGCCAAAGGCGTAGAAAACAAACCCTGGCTGGGCCAGGGTATCAGGTTCGGTATTTTGATTTGGCTGATTCTTGCGGTCCCGTCGTTTTTTATCGCTTATGCAGTGCAGCCGGTTCCTACGATCCTTATGGTCAAGCAGGTTTTGTTTGAAGGTGTCGACAAAGTCCTGCTCGGGATCATCACTGCCGCGCTCTATCGCCCGTAAACTGTCAGCACCGCGAGCGGTAGCAACCGGTTGTATCTTGTCGGAACCGCGAGCGGTAGCAACCGGGTGTATTCTCTCGGTTGAGACCGGGTCGCTACTGCTCGCCGTACTGACTCGGTTGCTGCCATGGTTGGGTTACCTCACCCCCAGAAGTTCGACGTCAAAGAGCAGAATAGAGTTGGGCGGAATGTTTGGCGGCGAACCTCTTTCGCCGTAGCCAAGCGCCGGCGGAATGATCAGCTTGCGTTTGCCGCCGACCTTCATCGATGCCAAACCTTCATCCCAGCCTTTAATGACGGCACCTTCTCCGATACGAAACTCAAATGGTTGGTCACGATCGACCGAGCTATCAAACTTCTTTCCGTTGTCCAGCGTGCCGGTGTAGTGCACCGTTACCGTCTGTCCCTTTTTCGGAGTCGCTCCCGCGCCTTCGACCATGTCGATGTACTTGAGTCCCGAGGCGGTCGCAACCTCAGCACCTGTCGCAGGACCACGATTCATCAGCACATAAGCGACTGCCGAGAAGGCGAGAACAACGACTACCACAATCGCGATCACTCTCACCTTCTGATTGCTCTTTCCGGGAGAACTCGGGTTTGAGGCCGGGTACCTGCCCTTCGGTCGTTTCTTGGCCTTAACAGACTTTCGATGTCGGCTTTGCGGCAAAGTCTATATCTCCCTGCGGTGTGAATTGGTGCTCAGTGTTATATCCTGTTTTGTGAGTAGGTTCAATCAACGGGCACTCGCGCCGGGAGAGTCCCCGCGGGCATTGTTGCTCCCGTCCTATTGTATAAAGATTCCCTTCGGTGCGCGGTACTTCTTGTCCCAATCCACATAGGGTACATCGGTTGCCCCAATCACAAATCGTACGACCCTCCACTTACCGTTGACCTTGCGGAGCAACGCGACGATCGCATCGTCAAACGCTCCTGAATCCACTGCGTCCTGATACACGGTGTTTGTGTAATCAATTGCACTTCCGGCATAATTTTGGGGCCGTACACTTAAGAACGCCCAGTTGTTCTGCACTTTCAAATGGTCGATCTTGAAAATCACGTGCTGCTTGAGTTGCTTTATAATTGGGACACGCAAGGCATCAACAATTGCTTTGCGTTCAATTGAGCCCTTCTCGGGAACGGTGGGAACGGCCGCGTTTCCTATATTGAGAGATCCGCCGCCCTGCGCAACAACTGACGAGGAGCACAGCATCAACGCCAGCACAAGCTTCGAGCATGTCATCAGGTTACGTCTCCGGTTTCGTGGGAGGGGCAGACTACCATTAGGATCACTCGGTAGACAAGAACGGCGCCGGATCGAGTCCTGTTCCCTTCGCTGCGCCTGCACTGCTATTCATGATCGGTGGGAGTAGCGCGACTATTGAGGACCTCAGAATCCCAGGTAAAGCTAATTGAATTTTCCTAAGCCCGCGAAATAGCTGTTAATTGGATTTCAGCCCGCGAAGCGTGGCGACAGCATAAAGCCTGGGGTGGAGCGCGCAGCGGAACCCCAGGTTAAAGCCGCAAGCATTTTCTGGAGCCCGCGAAGCGGGCGGCAGATGTGAAAGAAGATGACCGCACAAGAACACGATCAGACCGTTATCCATTCGCTGCCGTACGCTTCGCGGGCTTACAAATTATTTCGTTACAGATACCTCTAGGGTTCCGCTTCGCTCCACCCTAGGTTTACGTTTTCGCCACGCTTCGCGGGCTCTAAATCCAAGAACGACCTTTGCAGCTTTTGTACTTGCACGTTATCTTTCCGCTGTCACCTGACACGCAACAGACCCATGCCCATCGCTGCCGTCATCCCAATTCCACATGCGCCGGTTGAGATTCGCGAAGTTCCCTCTCCATCTCTCGAAGCCAATTCGGCTCTTCTCGACGTTGAACTCTCCGAAGTCTGCGGTACAGACGTGTATTTACAACAAGGAAGGCTGCAGGGAGTTCCGTATCCGCTCATTCCCGGCCATGTCTCAATCGGCCGCCTGAGCAAGATTAGGGGAGAGCTGCGGGATGTGGAAGGTCGCTTTTTTAATGAGGGCGATCGCGTGACCTTTCTCGACGTACATCGCACCTGTAATGCGTGCTGGTATTGTCTTGTCGCCAAAGCCACGACGCGCTGCCCTTACCGGAAAGTCTATGGAATTACCTATGGACTTGATGACGGGCTTTGCGGTGGTTGGGCAGAGCAAATCTATATCAAACCGGGCACACACTGCATTCGTGTCGACGCAGACCCGGAAACTTTTATGGCTGGAGGATGCGCGTTACCAACGGCGCTGCATGCCGTTGAGCGGGCAGAAATGAAACTGGGGGACACGGTACTCGTGCTCGGCTCGGGCCCAGTCGGACTGAGCGCTATCGTTCTCGCGCTGATGGGTGGCGCCTTGCGTGTTCTGTGCATCGGCGCGCCCGAGCATCGTCTAAAGGCAGCTTTGGAAGTGGGAGCCGCTGTTGTGCTCAACCTCGAAAATCATGACGACGAGCAAAGACTCGCGTGGGTCCGAGATCAAACCAACGGGCGGGGCGCTGACGTCACGATTGAAGCGACGGGGGCACCGGTAGCCGTGGTCCAGGCGATGCGCTTTACCCGCGAAGCAGGTCGTGTAGTGGTTGTCGGGCAGTACACCGATCATGGGGGAGTGCCATCCGCAGCCGCCTTTAACCCACACCTGGATCTCAACAAAAAGCACCTCGACGTGCGTGGCTGTTGGGGGTCGGATTTCTCGCACTTCTACCGGGGCGTTCAAATCCTCTCTGACGCCGCGCGCGCGGCACCGTGGGCGCAGATGAAGCTCACTCGCTACGATCTCGGACATGCCAACGATGCACTTGCTGACGTGGCGGCAGGGCGAGTGCTGAAGGCGCTAATTGAGCCACAAGTGAATTGATCGCCTCGTTCCACGTCTGGGCCAGGTACGGCATGCGTTGAATAAGAAACCTGAAAGGTTTCGAGTTAATAGCCGGAGGCAAGCGCCCAGCGCCGCCCCCAGTTGGCTAAAACAAAGAGGTACGACCCTGAAGGGGTCAAACCCGACGTTGGAGTGTGACCCTTTCAGGGTCCGGGAGCCATTTCGCTCTCGTCCGTGGGCGTCGCGAAACGCTCGCCCACGGCTACTAACTTGAATCCCTTCGGGATAATTGGTCTAGCTAAAAATGAATTGGTTAGACTACATCCAATGGCCGGCAATGGCGGTTACCGTTTTCGCGGCGTGGTTGATAGCTTCGCAACGAAAGTTCAAACGCAATTGGGGCTTCTGGCTCTTTCTGGCGAGCAACGTGCTCTGGATCGTGTGGGGTTTCCACGACAGAGCATATGCTCTAGTCCTGTTGCAGGTTTGCCTTGCGGTCTTAAACATCAGAGGCGCAATGAAGAATCGAAGTAAGCAATAGCTGGAGGAGTGAAATGAGTAGTACAGCTTGGGAGAAATCATCCATCCGCGAGCAAGTTTCTGACGAGGAATGGCAGACTCGGGTAGATTTGGCGGCGGCCTATCGTCTGGTGGCGTACTACGGCTGGGACGACCTTATCTTCACCCATATCTCCGCGCGCGTGCCGGGACCCGAGCACTATTTCCTCATCAATCCCTACGGCATGATGTTTGAGGAGATTAAGGCGTCGAGTCTGGTGAAAGTGGATCTCAGCGGCACAATCGTGAGCGAGACTCCCTATATCATCAACCCGGCCGGCTTTACGATCCACAGCGCCGTCCATGCCGCCCGCGAGGACGCACTCTGCGTGATGCACTTGCATACCGATTACGGGATCGCCGTCTCCGCGCAGAAGGATGGACTGCTGCCGATTTCACAACAGGCTCTCTTCCCTCTTACTTCACTCGCCTATCACGGTTACGAAGGCTTGGCCCTGAACGAGGCAGAGAAACCTCGCCTGGTAGAACATCTCGGCACGAAGAACAATCTGATACTGAGGAACCACGGCCTGCTTACCATCGGCAAGAGTGCCGCCGAAGCGTTTCTCTCGATGTATATTCTCGAGCGCGCCTGCAGGATTCAAATTCTCGCGCAGTCAGGCGGAGTGGAATTGGTCCAGGTGCCAAACCAGATTCTCAAAGGCGTGGCCGCCCAACTGAGTGTAGTCACCGTGGGTCAAGGAGCTGCCCTCACCTGGCCGGGATTGCTTCGAAAACTCGACCGCATCGATCCTTCGTATCGCGAGTAACAGGTTTGGTAGATCAGTTGGGTTTCGGCAAAAGATCCCGGAGGGATGTAAGTCAATAGCCGTTTGCGAGCGTTGCGCGACGCTTCGTCAGAACCGCCGAGCGGTAGCGACCGGGTTGTATTCCTCCAGTTGAGACCGGCTCGTATTCTTCCAGTTGAGATCAGGTCGCTACCGCTCGCCGTTCTGACAGGTTCGCTCAAAGGCGCTCGCCGACGGCTAATGACTTAAAGCCCTACGGGATTCGGCAGCACATCAACCTGACCTCAAGTTGAAACTGGCTCACTACCAAGTTTTCTAGCGCTCATGTGAAACACCCGCGGCTTGCGCTTCGTAGTTAGAGCTTTACCGCCGTTCTGACAACCGCAATCACGGACTGTTCACTTAGGTTTTTCGAGGACCCTAAAAGATGTATTGCCCGCAATGTGGCACCGAATCTTCCTCAGGCCTGCAGTTTTGCCGCACTTGCGGTGCGAACCTCAAGGTTATCGGCAAGGCAGTGGCACTCAGTGAGGCGATTGCCCGAAGCGATCGCGGCCCTCTGCCCAAGCTGAAAGAGATGATTAAGAACCTCAAAGTGGAGCAGGTCACCGAAGAAGTGTCACGCGCGCTCGATCGCATGAACCAGGAGATCGTAAGCACGCCTCCCACAATTAAAACTCATAAACCTTCCTGGCCGTTCGTAAAAGAAAAGAAAACCGCAGCGGAACGACGCGAGAATCATATTGTCAAAGGCACGGTCTCGCTCTTTAGTGGAATTGCGTTAATGATTTTCCTTTACTACTTCTCGGGCGCCCTGGTTCTAAAAATTCCGCCTGAAGCCCTAACCAAGATTCCTTTTGAGCTGGAGCCGGTGGTTCGTATTCTTTGGCTGGCTGGGCTCATGCCGACCCTATCTGGCGCAGGCCACATAATCGCTGGCCTTCTGATTCGATCCGATCAGGCTCGCGTCATCGACGAAACTTCACACCCTCAGCCGAGTCTCAATGCAAAGCCTTCATCCCCGCAAGTACTTGGCAGTGTTACTGAGCACACCACGCATCTACTTGATTCTAAGCGGTCGTCGTAGGGCGGCCTTGATCGCCACAAAAGAGTTGCGATGAAGAAAACCAAATTCAGGATTCGCCGTCACGACTCAGTTTCAAGACAAGGACAAGATTGTTCGCGGGATCTACGATCGTTTGCTGAGCAGAGTCGAGCAGTGTGGGCCCGTGATTGAAGAGCCAAAGAGGACTTCGATTCATCTGGTCAACCGCACCGCTTTTGCCGGAGTGGCCACTCGAAAGGCCGCTATTAACTTAACCATCAAAGGCGATCAAAAGCTCTCCAGCTCTCGGATTAGTAAGATCCAACAGGTGCCGGCGAACCGTTTCCATCATGAAGTTAAAGTAATATCGCCGGGAGAGGTCGATGCCGAGTTGATGGGATGGCTAAAAGCTGCTTATGCACTCAGCGGCTGAGAATGGGCGTAGTGGTTTGCGTTAATATTCCGGTGTCCATTAAACTCCATCTCATCCCATTCCCGGGCCATTTAGTCACAAATTTCTTCGCTTCCGTTGTTTGATGTAATAATAGGCGTCCTGCAGCTTTTTCCATGCGCATCAACTCGCCGCGATGGTATGCTGCGCTTTCCAACCCCTTCAACCTTAGGAGTTAAGAAAATGACAACTCAATTCGCGTTTGTTCTCCCGGAGTTCGGTAAAATCCGACTTCGCTCCCACACGAAAAGAACGGCCTTCGCTCGATTTGTCGCATTCCCGGGAGCGTTCCTTTTCCTACTGCTCTTCTCGTCCGCCGTTTTCGCCCAGGCGCCGGCAATTCCAGGTGTTACAACCCTGCGTCTGAAATCAGACGTGCTCGGTGAAGAGAGAACAATCTTGGTGCGCACTCCGGCCGGCTACGAAGCAGGTAACCAACGCTATCCCGTGCTCTATATGACGGACGGCGACGGCCATATTGGCCACACCGGAGCGACGATCGAGTTTCTTTCGCGAAATGGACGGATGTCTGAGTTGATCGTGGTCGGAATCACTAACACAGATCGGACTCGTGATCTGAGTCCTACCCACATTAAGACAACAAACCCCGACGGAAAGCTTCAGTTTCCGACCAGCGGCGGCGGTGACAAGTTTCTAAAGTTTATCGAGACGGAATTGATTCCCGAGATCGAAAAACGTTACCGAGTACAGCCGTACCGCGTCCTGGCCGGACATTCGCTCGGCGGCCTGTTCGCGGTTCACGCCATGCTTTCACGCCCGGAGCTATTCAACTCCTACATCGCCGTGAGCCCGGCATTGCAATGGGACAATCAAGCAACAGTGAAGCGCGCGGAAGACTTTTTCAAGACGCGAAAAGAGCTGGCCCGGACCCTTTATGTGTCTCTCGGCCACGAACCAGGACCTATTGAGGACGCCTTTCACCAGTTCAAACAGGTGCTCACTAAGAACCAGACAAAGGGCTTCGAATGGGAAGCGCAAGAAATGACCGACGAGGATCACGGGTCGGTGGTTTTGCGTAGTCACTATTTTGGTTTGCGTAAAGTTTACAACGGTTGGCAGCTACCCCGAGATCCGGATACAGGCGCAGTGACGGCCGCCGATCTAAAAGGCGTTGAGGAGCACTACAAGAAGCTTTCAACGAAGTTTGGCTTTGAGATTCCAGTTCCGGAGCCCCTCATGAATCAGGTGGGTTATCAACTCCTGTTTGCCGAGAAGCCCGACGAAGCCATTGCCGCGTTTAAAACCAACGTCGAGCGCTATCCCACGTCGGCTAACGTCTATGACAGTCTGGCAGAAGCTTATGAAAGAGGTGGTCGTCTTGATCTGGCAGCTCCACTCTACGAAAAAGCCAGCACGGTGGGCCAACAAATCAAAGATCCTAATCTGGCGGTCTACCAGGCGAATTTTGAAAGGGTAAGCACGAAGCTGAAACTGGCCGGAGCGGAAAAGAAACCGTAAGACCGGGAGAACAGGGGAATATGGGAAAGGGTACGAGGGGAACAGGATGATTGAAAGAGACACCCTCCTGTTTTCCGCTTACCCTTTTTTCCTTTTACCCTCTTCCCTTTTTGCCCTTTTCCCATTTATCGGCTCCGTTCTGTCCGTGAGTAGTGGCAAGGGATTGATTGGTCCTGTGGGAGTGTAAACACCAAAGTGGAGATGTGGGGGGGTGCCCTGCGCATTGCCTGTAGTTCCCACATAACCAAGCACCGTTTGGGGAGTAACGTAATCGCCCTCAGCAATGCCGGCAGCATAGGTGTCGAAGTGGGCGTAATAGTAAACCCGCCCACCGGAGCCGATTACGGAAACAGTCTGACCTCCCAGTCCGTTTTGTCCAATGTTGTAGATATATCCTCGGGTAGCTGAATAGGTCGGTGTCCCGCGGGGCACAAAAATGTCCTGGCCTTCATGCAGACGATTCGCACCACGAGGCGCGTGCCAGGTGTTTGCGATTTGTTTCTTCTTCGACATTTGAAGAGGCATCACAATCTTGCTGGGTGGATCTTGCGTATAGAGACGGGCCACTCTGA